>DJUV01000027.1 GCA_002440625.1 Rhodobacteraceae bacterium UBA6273
ACCATGCCGATGCCGCGCTTGTGCGGCGGGATGTTGTTGATCTCGCGCCCGCCAAGGCGGATCTCGCCATGCGTCGCGGTCTCGAATCCCGCCAGCATCATCAGGCAGGTGGTCTTGCCCGACCCCGACGGCCCCAGCATCGTCAGGAACTCACCCTTCCCGATGGAAAGATTCAGATCCTTCACGACCAGCGAAACGCCGTCATAGCTTTTCTGGACATGGCTGAACTCAACGAACGCGGCGTTTCCGCCGGCCTTGGCTTGGCTCAAACTCGGGCTCCCCGTTGTGGCTCGTTATCGAGTCTTTTTTTCCCGCCATCCGACTAAATCCAAACTGGTCTCAGTTTTCAACTAGTTCGTGTCGGATGTAACGATTTGCGAACATCGGGAGTTTCGGGCGAACCATCGGCCCGAAAGCGGCACCCTACCTGACTTTTGCGACATTTGCCGGGATGTCCGACGCTAACGTGCGGCGCTGCCTTACCTAAAGGAAAGTTGACTAGCCGCCGGTCATGTAGGGCATGAGCACGACCTCGGCATCGGGCGGAATCTCGGTGAACCAGGCCTCGCGGTAGATGACGCCATTGAGCGACATCGAAACGCCGCGTTCGATCTGCGGCGCAAGCCCCGGATAGGCGGCTTTCAACCCGTCAAGCAGTTGGCGGAAGTTCCGCGCATCGACCTCGACCTCCGTCCGGCCATCGGCGGCCGAACGGAGCGATCCCCAGAGCAGGACCTTGACCATGGGCCTCAGGCCGTCGTGCCAATGGCCTTCAGGATGCGCGGCGGCGACATCGGCAACTCGCACATCCGCGTGCCGATGGCGCGCGAGACGGCGTTCGAGATCGCCGCAAGTGGTGGAACAATGGGCGTTTCGCCAACGCCGCGCACACCATAGGGATGGCCGGGGTTCGGGATTTCGAGAATCACCGTCTCGATCGGCGGCAGATCGGACGCGACCGGGATGCGGTAGTCGAGGAAGCCCGCGTTCTGCAGCCGTCCGTCTTTGCCGTAGATATACTCCTCGTTCAGCGCCCAGCCGATGCCCTGCACGGCGCCGCCCTGCATCTGGCCTTCCACGTAGTCGGGATGCACAGCTTTGCCCGCGTCCTGGAAGATCGTGTAGCGCAGGACCTTGGTTGCCCCGGTGTCCTTGTCGACTTCCACATCGACAAGGTGGACACCGAAGCTGACCCCGGCGCCATCCACGTTCACCTCATGGTGCCCGGCGATGGGGCCGCCAGTGGCAAAGCTGTCGGCGGCGATCTCGGCCAGCGTCATCGGCGGGAACTTACCCGCATTGGGGCCGGCCGGCACCGCCGCGCCGTCCTTCCATTCGACGGCTTCCTCGTCGATGTCCCAGATCTTCGCCGCGCGCTGGCACATCTTCCTGACGGCATCGCGGGCGGCCTTGATCGTGGCAAGGCCCACGGCAAAGGTCACGCGGCTGCCGTCGGTCACGTCGTTGTAACCGAGCGAATTGGTGTCGGCGACGATGGTGCGGATCTGTTCATAAGGAATGCCCAGTTCCTCTGCCGCCATCAGGCTGACCGAGGCGCGCGAACCGCCGATGTCGGGGTTGCCCTCGGTGATGCCGACGGTGCCGTCGGTGTTCACATTCAGCGATACGCAGGTGTTGCCGCCGAAGTTGAACCAGAAGCCGCAGGACAGGCCGCGCGCCTGATTGGGACCAAGGGGCGCGGTATAGTGCGGATGCTTGTGCGCGGCCTCCAGCGTCGCCACCAGCCCGATATCCGGGAAGGTCGGGCCGTAGGAAGATTTCGTGCCCTTCTTCGCGGCGTTCTTCAGCCGCACGTCGAGGGGATCGAGCTTCAGCGCAAGGCAAAGCTCGTCCACCACGCTTTCCACCGCATAAATCGCCTGCGGCGCGCCCGGCGCGCGATAGGCGGCTTCCTTCGGGCGGTTGGTCAGGACGTTCCAGCCGTAGGTGCGGACATGTTCAAGGTCATAAGCCGCGAAAGCCGCCTGCCCGCCCATGTCGATGGTGCCGCAGGGGAAGGCGCCGCCGGAATAGCGCAGGTAGGCTTCCCCTGCCGTGATGCGGCCGTCCTTGGTCATGCCGATCTTCACGTCGATGGAGGTGGAGACGGTCGGCCCCGTGGCGCGGAACACCTCGTCCCGCGTCATCACCACCTTGACCGGACGCCCGGCCTTCTTCGACAGCATCAGCGCCACCGGCTCGATAAAGACCGTGGTCTTGCCGCCGAATCCGCCGCCGATTTCGGAAGGGGTGACGCGAAGCTGGCTCGCCTCCATCCCCAGCATCCCGGCGCAAAGGGTGCGGACGAAGAAATGCCCTTGCGTGCAGCACCAAAGCTCACCCTTGCCGTCGGTCGTGACCGAGGCGACGGCGGCATGGGGTTCGATATAGCCCTGATGTGTAGCCGCGGTCTTGAAACTGCGCTCCACCACCTTGTCGGCCTTGGCAAAACCCGCCGCCGGGTCGCCGTGGCCGAATTCGGAGTGGCTGGTGACATTGCCCGACATGCCGGCGGGGACGTTTTCCAGCGTCCGCCCGTCCTGCACGATGGGCGCCCCGGCTTTCATCGCCGCATCGACATCGGTGACATGCGGCAGGATTTCGTAGTCGACCTTGATGAGCTTCAGCGCCGCCTTCGCCGTGGCCGCATCAATGGCCGCAACCGCCGCGACGGCATGGCCATCGTAAAGCGCCTTGCCGCGCGCCATGCAGTTTTCCTGCACATCGCGGAGGAAATCATCCTCGGGCCGGGCAAAGTCGGCACCGGTGACGACCGCCTTCACGCCCTTCAGCGCCAGAGCGGCACTCGCGTCGATGGACTTGATCTTCGCATGGGCATGGGGGCTGCGCAGGATGCGCCCCACCAGCATCCCCGGCAGGGTCATGTCGGCGCCGTACATCGCCCGGCCCGTCACCTTGTCCACGCCATCGGGGCGGTTCGGCCTTGTACCGACCTGCTTGAACTCGCGCTTCTGATATTCGTCGAACGCCATCTTACGCCCCCCGCATCTCTGCCGCTGCGGACTGAACCGCGCGGATGATCTTGTCATAGCCGGTGCAACGGCACAGGTTGCCGGCCAGCCAGTAGCGCACTTCTTCGTCCGTCGGCTCGGGGTTCTTCGCCAGAAGCGACTTCGCCGCGACGAGGATGCCCGGCGTGCAGACGCCGCACTGAAGCGCCGCATGGTCGATGAAGGCGCGCTGCAACGGGTGGAGCTTGTCCTGATCGGCCATGCCCTCGATGGTGGCAATCTCCGCCCCCTCGACTTCCGCTGCCAGCACGAGGCAGGAACAGACGAGCCGCCCGTTCACCGTGACCGAACAGGCGCCGCAATCGCCGGTGCCGCAGCCTTCCTTGGCGCCGGTCAGGCCAAGCCGGTTCCTCAGCGCATCCAAGAGCGACTCGTCCGGCGTGCAGACGAATTCGGCCGGGTCGCCGTTGACGGTGGTTGAGATGTGGAGCTTCTTCATGCCTTGCCTCCTGCGCGCTCATAGGCGATGTGCGCCGCGCGGCAGGCCAGAACGCCCGCCGTATGGGTGCGGAACGCAATCGTGCCGCGCTTGTCGTCGATCGGATTGCAGGCGGCCTCGCAGGCTTTCGCCATCGCCGCCAGCGCCGCGTCGTCGAGTTTGGTGCCGATGATCGCCTTCGCCGCTTCGGGGACGCGCACCACTGTCGGCGCGACAGCGCCCAGCGCCACTTCGGCCGCACTGACCTTGCCGTCAGCGCCGATGGTCAGGTTCACCGCGGCGGAAGAGACGGCAATGTCCATCTCGGTGCGCGGGATGAATCGCAGATAGGCGTCGGAAGCGCCCTTGGCACGAGCGGGGAACAAGAACGAGGTGATGAATTCGCCCTTCTTCAGATTGGTCCTGCCCGGCCCTGCGGGAATGTCCACGACGGCCAGATCACGTTCGCCGTCCGGCCCCGCGATCCGCGCCACCACGCCGCCTGCGACCAGCGCCGGCACGCTGTCGGCGGCGGGCGAAGCGTTGCAAAGATTGCCGGCCATCGTTGCCCTTCCCTGCACCTGGGTCGAGCCGATGAGTTGGAACCCCTCCGCCACGCCCGGCCATGCCGCGCAGAAGGCCTTGTGTTCGCCAAGCTCGGCCCCGGCCACCGCCGCGCCGACACGGAAACCGCCCGCCTCGGCGCGGATCTCGCGCATCCCCGGCAGTTTCTTCACATCGACGATCAGGTCCGGCTCAACCATCCCGGCCTTCAACTGCACCAGCACATCGGTGCCGCCCGACAGGATGCGGGTCACGCCCGCTTCCGCTGCCAAGGCCTTTGCCGCTTCCGCCACGCTCTGCGCCGCGAGATATCGCATGTCTCCCCCCTCATGTTCGGGTCACCTGGGGCGACCCCGAACGGGTCGGTCTCGCCAAGTGAGTCTACCATATCCAAGCATGCGGAAAGTGGAAGGGGGGCGCCTCAGACGACACTCACCAGTCTGAGCGCGTCATAAATCGCCGCATGGGTGTTCCTTGCCGCGACGGCATCGCCGATCCGGTAGAGCCGGAAGCCATCTGCCGGGCCGCCGTTCAGGGTCTGCGGCCGGCCATCGACGAAAGCCTCATGATCCACGGCGCCGAGGTTCTGCGACAGGGGCTTCAGGTCGAAGTAGAGGTCATCAAGCGGCTTCGTCCCGTGGTTGACGATGACCTGATCGACGATGCGCTCCTCGGTTCCGGCTTGATAGTCCGACCCGATGGTGGCGCGAAGGCGGTTGCCATCCTTGACCACCTTGTCGACCCGCCAAGTCACCGTGAACTTCACGCCCTTCGGTTGCAAGCTGCGCATGTATGGGACAAGGTTCATCCCCATGATCTCGGGCGCGAAACTCCGGTCGCGGGTGATGACCTCGACCTGCGCGCCCGCCTTGGCGGCAGTCTCAGCCGCCATCAGCCCCGGATGATCCCCGGCATCGTCCCAGATCAGGACATTGGCACCCGGTTTCACATCGCCGGCGATGATGTCCCAGGCAGAGACCACCAGATCGGCGCCTTCGGCGACCGCATCGGTATCCGGCAAGCCGCCAGTGGCGACGATCACCACATCGGGGTTCTCGGCCGTCACGTCCATTGCCTCGGCCCATGTGTTGAAGCGGAACTCCACGCCCCGCGCCGCGCATTGCGCCATGCGCCAGTCGATGATCCCGATCATCTCGCGCCGGCGCGGGTTTTCCGCCGTCAGCCGTACCTGCCCGCCCGCCTGCGGTGCGGCCTCGAAAACCATCACCTTGTGGCCCCGCTCAGCGGCAACCCGCGCCGCTTCGAGACCGGCAGGGCCAGCGCCGACGATCACGACCTTCTTCTTCACGTCCGCTGGGGCGATATCGTGCGACATGGTCTCCTCGCGACCCGTCGCCGGGTTGTGGATGCAAAGCGCCATCGCCCCCTGATAGATCCGGTCGAGACAGTAGGTCGCGCCGACGCAAGGCCGGATATCCTCTTCCCGGCCTTCCATGATCTTCCGCACCACATGCGGGTCAGCCATGTGCGCCCGTGTCATGCCGACCATGTCGAGCTGCCCGGTCGCCACGGCATGCCGCGCGGTGGCCACATCCGGGATGCGCGCCGCGTGGAAGGTCGGCATCCCGACCTCGGCCCGGATACGGCCCGCGAAATCGAGATGCGGGGCTGAGCGCATGCCCTGGATCGGGATCACGTCGGTCATCGCCGGATCAGTGTGGATGCGGCCCTTGATGATGTTCAGGAAATCGACCATCCCGCTGTCGCGGAACGCCTTGCCCATGGCGACGCCTTCGTCCACCGTGATGCCGCCCGGATCGTCCTCATCCGCCGTGTAGCGCATGCCCAGAAGGAAATCCGGCCCCACGCGCTTCCGGCATTCGGCCAGGATCTCCATCGAGAACCGCATCCGGTTCTCCAGGCTGCCGCCATAGGGCGCGGGCAGCGTGTTGGTGAAGCGCGACATGAACTGATCCATCAGGTGTCCGTAGCACTCGAACTCCACCCCATCGAGACCGGCGGCCTGCATTCTTTCGCAGGCGTCGGCATAGTCCGTGATGATGCGGGTAATGTCCCAATCCTCGATCACCTTCGGGAAGGCCCGGTGCGAGGGTTCGCGCGACGCGCTGGATGAGACGACAGGCAACCAGTCGCCCTTGTCCCAGCGCGTACGGCGGCCAAGGTGGGTCAACTGGATCATCACTGCTGCCCCGGCCTCGTGGCAGTCGTCGGCGAGCCGCTTCATCCACGGCACGACCTCGTCCTTGTAGGCGAGGATGTTGTTGAAGACCGGCGGGCTGTCCTTCGACACCGCCGCCGAGCCTGCCGTCATCGTCAGCGCGACCCCGGCCTTTGCCCGTTCCAGATGGTAAAGCCGGTAGCGGTCCTTCGGCATCCCGTCCTCAGGGTATGCGGGCTCATGGCTCGTCGTCATGATCCGGTTTCTCAGGGTCAGATGCTTCAGGCGGTAGGGCTGAAGCAGGGGATCATTCGACGCCATTTCTCTCTCCCTATGGAATCAGTGCTGGCAAGGGCTCCGCCGCCGTTATAGAAGAAACTTGACACCTGTGTCGAGTTTTCTCGACGCGAAGCGGAGAAGATGCCATGAGCGAGGAGAGCGAGATTGGTCATGGCTGGCGCGGCAGCGCGGAAGTGTGGATCGAGGCCGCCTACACGCTTCTGATCGAAGGCGGCGTCGAAGCGGTGAAGATCCTGCCGCTCGCCAAGGGCCTGAGGCTGTCGCGGACGAGTTTCTACTGGCATTTCGCCGATCGCGAGGCGCTGCTCGCCGCACTGATCCGGCGCTGGGAAGAAAAGAACACCGGCAATCTCGTGCGTCAGACCGAGCTTCCGGCGCCGTCGGTCAATGCCGCCGCGCTGAACCTCATAGACTGCTGGATCACGCCGGAACTTTTTGATTCCCAACTGGACCGGGCGATGCGCGACTGGGCACGGACGGATAGCGCCCTGCGTGCGGCTTTCGCCGAAGCCGACACCACGCGCCTCGCCGCGATCCGGGCGATGTACCTGCGCCACGGCTACGGGCCGGAAGAGGCGGATGTGCGCGCCAATGCGGTCTATCTGACCCAGGTTGGCTATATCGACCTCGACACCCGCGAAACGCTTGAAACGCGGCTCAGGCGGGTTCCGACCTATGTCGAGATCTTCACCGGCCAGAAGGTCAGCCCGGCGGATCTGGCCGGGTTTCTTGGCCGTCACACCGGGCGCGAAGGCTGACCGGTTCAGCCGCGGACGGCGTCGATCATCCGCTGCACGTTGTCGGGGTCGGCGTCGGGGGTGATGCCATGCCCGAGGTTGAAGATATGCGGGCCGCCCGAGAAGGCCCGGACGATCCGCCGGGTTTCCGTGACCAGCGCCTCGCCACCCGTCACCATATGTGCAGGGTCGAGGTTGCCCTGCACGCAGCCATCCTTCTGGACATGCGCCGCCGCCCAGTCCGCCGACACCGAATTGTCGAGCGCGACGCAATCCGCGCCGGTGGCCTTGGCGAAACCCTCGTAGCGCCCGCGCGCCTCACGCGGGAAGGCGATGACCGGCAGGCCCGGATGGCGGACCTTCAGCGCTTGGGTGATGCGGCGGGCGGGTTCCAGAGCGAAATCGTCGAAATCCCGGCCCTTGAGCGATCCGGCCCAGCTATCGAAAAGCTTGACCACCTCGGCCCCTGCCTCGACCTGCGCCGAGAGGTAATCGACGGTCGCCTCGGTCAGAAGGTCGATCAGCGCGGCAAAGGTCGCGCGGTCGGCGGCCTTCAGCGCATGGGCCGGCCCCTGATCGGGGGTGCCGCGCCCGGCGATCATGTAGGTCGCCACCGTCCAGGGCGCACCGGCGAAGCCGATCAGCGTCACATCCTTGGGAAGTTCCCCGGCGAGAATGCGGACGGTTTCATAGACCGGCGCCAGCGTCTCATGGATCGCCCCTTTCGGCTTCAGCCGGACAAGGTCGGCGGCGGAAGTCACCGTCGACAGACGCGGCCCCTCACCGGTTTCGAACCAGAGATCGGCGCCCAGCGCCTGCGGCAGAAGAAGGATGTCGGCGAAAAGGATCGCCGCGTCGAAGCCGTAGCGGCGGATCGGTTGCAGCGTCACCTCGGCGGCAAGGTCCGGCGCATAGCAAAGCGACAGGAAATCCCCCGCCTGGGCCCGCGTGGCGCGGTATTCCGGCAGGTAGCGGCCCGCCTGGCGCATCATCCAGATCGGCGGAACGGCCTGGGTTTCACCGGCCAGCGCACGGAGGATTGTCTTCGACATCGCGGGTCTCCTTCCGGCCCCTTCATGCCGCCCTGCGACCCGATGTCAAGCCTCGCCCCCATTGCGCGGGCAATCTGTCACGGCTATGCCCGTCACCATGACCCGCTTCACACCCCTCTCGCCCCTCAGGATCGGCACCCGCGGATCGCCTCTCGCCCTCGCGCAGGCGCATGAGACCCGCGCCCGCCTCATGGCCGCGCACCATCTGGCCGAGGACGCCTGCCAGATCGTGGCCATCAAGACCACCGGCGACGATCGCGCGCTGATCGCCGCCGACCGGCCCTTGAAGGAGATCGGCGGCAAGGGTCTTTTCACCCGTGAGATCGAAGAGGCGCTGACGGAGGGCCGGATCGACATCGCCGTCCATTCGATGAAGGACATGCCGGTCCTCCAGCCCGGGGGGTTGCTCCTCGACTGCTACCTGCCGCGCGAGGATGTGCGCGACGCCTTCGTGTCGCCTGCCATCGCCCGGCTGCCTGACCTGCCTCAGGGAGCTGTCGTCGGCTCCTCCTCGCTCCGCCGCCGTGCGCAACTGGCGCACCGGCGTCCCGACCTGAAGCTCGTGGAGTTCCGCGGTAACGTCCAGACCCGGCTGAAGAAGCTCGATGCCGGCGTGGCCGCGGCAACCTTCCTGGCGATGGCCGGCCTCAACCGGCTTGGCATGGCCCATGTCGCACGGGCTGCGATCGAGCCCGAAGAGATGCTGCCCGCCGTGGCGCAGGGCGCCATCGGGATCGAGCGCCGGACTGCCGACACCGAGGTCGCCGCAATGCTCGCTGCGATCCATGACCGCGAAACGGGCGAAAGGCTGGCCGCCGAGCGCGCATTCCTCGCCGCCCTCGACGGCTCCTGCGAGACGCCGATTGCCGGGCTTGCCGTCCATGACGGCAAAGGCCTCTGGCTCAGGGGCGAGATCCTGCGGCCCGACGGGTCAGAAGTGATCCCGGGCGAACGGCGGATGCCGGTCGCCGATGCGGCGGATGCCGGGACCGACCTCGCGCGCGAGCTTCTGTCGCAGGCGCCGAAGGGTTTCTTCGACTGGCGTTAGGGGACCCACCCCGCCCGGCCACGGGCCGGGCGTTCCGCGCGGCGCTGGTCCACCGGGGGCTGTTGAAGAAGTCGTTTCAGACTGATGCCGTGGTTGGGCGGGTTGTGCGATTTTCGATGATCGACCAGATCAGCAGCATGGCGGCCGCCAGCTTCTTGAGGTTCATTGCCACGGCGTTCAGAACGGCCTGGATCTTCCTGTTCTCAAGCCCCCTCAGGCATTGCGCCTTGAGGGGGCAGCACGCACAGTCGCGACGGTCGGCGCGGTATCGCTTGCCGGCTGCCGAGCTGTCGCGGGGCCGGAGCTGCTTCCTGGCCGGACAGCGGTCCACATCGTGATGGGGGTCAAACTTGAACCGCTCGGTTGGAGAGCCCTGTGCCGCCTTGCGCCGGGGGGCGAAGCGGCCGGATGACGGCTTCGATCCGGCGGTCTTCAAGGGCGGCGTAAATCCGGCCAATGCCATAGAGCCTGTCCGCCGTGATCCGGCCCGTGTCATGCTCTTCGCCGGTAACGATCTCCACATCGACGACGCCTGCAAGATCGTCAACCGCTGTGTGCTGCTTGTAGGCCGGGCGCAGCGGTGCCTTGGAGGATGTCGCGTCGCCAGCGGTGCTCGGACCGATGGCGCATCCGCTGGCAACTCGCGTCCGGGTCCGTGCGGCAGAGCTTCTTGAACTTGCCGCTCGTGCGTGCGTCACGCTCAGCGTCGTGGGCGCCGTCATAGCCATCGTCCTGGGCCGCCCCGACCGCATCCAGATGGCGCGAGATCAGTGCGCCCATGCTGGCATTCGCCCGGATCAGGCTGGCATCGATGTGAACGGTCTCCGCCGAAACCATCCCGGCCCTCTGGCACTGCCACACGACACGCGTGAAAACCCGGCGGAAGACGTCTTCGCCCCAGCGCTGCCGGATGCGCGTCAGTGAGGAGTGATCCGGCAAAGCCTCGTGCAAGGCGTAACCCACGAACCAGCGGATCGCGAGATTGACCTGCGCTTCACCCATCAACCGCCCGTCTTGAACGATCCCAAGCAGGAAGCCCGCCAGCATCAGCCGAACGGCAGCCTCGGGATCGATGCCGGGACGGCCATTGCCGGCACAATAGTGGCCGGCCACTTCTCAGCGAAGCCACCCAAGATCAAGAACCTGATCGATCCTGACCAGAACGTGGTCATCAGGGATCAGCTTCCGCACCGACCCGGTGATGAAAAGCTCCCGTTGCCCGCGTTCTTTCCGACCCAGCATCGCTGCCTCACAGTCTCTGTTCAGTCAAGTGAACCAGAGCCATCCAAATTCTTCAACAGCCCCAAGGGGCGAGGCGCCGGTCCGGTCGCCCGGAGGCGCAAGCCGCAGGGCAAGGGGCCACCCGCCCGCACCAACGGTGCCAAATTCTGATGGGACCGCCCCGGCGGGCGCGAATGTGCCCGCCGGGCGGGGGGCGATGAGGAATTGGAAACGCACCCGTGGCGCGGCAGCGAGGCACAGCAGAATTTCGTCATATCGCCGAAATTCTGCAAGTCTTTTCCGTCACTCCCGACTTGTTCGGCCGACACCCCTTACCCGGCAAAACTCTCGATCGTGCGGATCGCGCCGTCCAGCGCCTTGCCCTCTTCATCCTTCAACGCGGCCTCGCGCAGGCGGCGGCACCAGTCGGCGGCATCGTCGCGGGCAGCGATGCGGGCAGTCGCCGCAAGCACCTTGTCGAACTTCGATTGCCCTCGCACATGGGTATCGGAATAGCCCTTGATGAGGCGGCGGCAGCGGATCATCTCGACCGAAAGCTCATAGTTCCGCCCCGCCTCGGCCAGTGCCCCCTCAAGCCAAGCGGCAAGATGCGCCTGTTCGTGCACGTGGCGCAACGTGCGGCGACGCCAGAAGCGCAGGCCGCCGACGACATGCAGCATCAGGAAGGACGAAAGCGAATCCGTCCGGAGGCGACGGCCCCGGTCAAACCAGCGCGTCAGGCGGCCCATCCATTTCGGATCGGCTTCCATCCGGGCGCCGAGACCGGCCGGGAACATGCCGACCACCTCCTGCGCGCGGGGATGGAAGAACTCGGTCACTTGCAGGACATTGCCCTCCCGCACACGCATTTCCCTGGCAATGCGGGCGAAGCGGCGGCCACGGGTCTTGAGGTCGGCCACCCGGATGATGTCGTCATAGGCCATCGCATTGGCGATGTATTTCGCCGCCTCGCGCGTCAGTGCCCAACCCTTCGCGGCATCATCCGCCGCCCGAACCTTGTCCAGCCGGTCAAGATACTCCCCGCCATAGGAAAGGTCCTGAAACTCGACGACCTTGCGCAGGCCCGGCAGCGCCAGCTCCGTCACCGGCGCGGGCAGAGCCGAAACGCGCGCCGCAAGCCGGTCCCAGTCCGCCATCAGCCGCGCCGGACCGGCCACGCGTGGAACCTGCGGCGCCGGGGCTGTTGCCGCCGCCTCGGTTTCCGGACGACCGGCCACATCAAAGGCCGCGTCGAAGGCTCGGAGCGATCCTTCGACGCCCTTGCCCCCGGCGCTGATCGCCTGTTCGAAGGCTTCGCGCGGGAAGGGCAGCACGCCCGCCCCTGCCAGCGCCCCGAAAAGCGAGGCCGAGATGACCGAGCCGTTGGCGATGGCGAGCCTGTCGAAATCCGCCGCGATGAACCGCCGCGCAGCTATCTCGGCCGCCGCCCGCACTTCGTCGGACGAAGCGATGCCGTCGCCCGGCACCATCTTTTCCGATACCGCCAGCGCCCGGTGGGTGGAGGTGATGAGCGTGGTCCGGTCCGGCGTGACGAAGCCGCGCAGGATCGCGCGGCCTGCCTCCATCATTTCCGCCGTGATCATGATGTCGACGTCGCCCGCTGCCGGCATCAGCGAAAAGACCGGGACCGGATCGCCCGCCCGGTGCGGTGCCATTTCGATGTAATAGACCGTCGCCCCGGTGCGCTGCGCCACTCCGGCGACCGACGTCGCCTGCGCCGCATAGCCATTGGCGCGCGCGAGATCCTCGATCCAGCTTGTCAGCACGCCGCCGCCCTGCCCGCCGACGGCGAGGATGGCAAGCTTGATGATCCCGTCAAGGCGCGGATCGGCGGGGCCGCGGCGCGGCATATCGTGGAGCGTCATGCGGCGTCTCCGAACGTCAGCCGGCGCGCGGCGCGGCGGGATTGCAGCCAGCCGATGACCCGGCCACGGAAGGCGGCAAGGCGCGTTTCCCAGGCCGTCGGATTGTGGACCACATCGGCGCGGTAGAACGACGGGCAAAGGACGGCGGCATCCGCCACCTCGCCGCAATTGCCGCAGCCGACGCAGCTCTGGTCGATCGAGGCCACCGGATCGTCCCGCAAGGGATCATCGAGCCGCTTCAGCGACAGCGACGGGCAGCCCGAGAGCCGGATGCAGGCGTGATCGCCGGTGCAGACGTCTTCATCGACGCCAAAGCGCGGCGCCTCGACCCGCCGGCCCTCCTTGATCGCCTTCTGCATCAAGGGCTTTTCCCGCCGCTGGCGGTTCAACATGCATTCGGAGGAGGCGACGATGACCTTCGGCCCCGGCACATCGGTCGTCAGCGCCTCGCGCAGGACGTCGCGCATCCGGCCCACGTCATAGGTGCGGTCGACCTGCCGCACCCAGTCGATGCCGATGCCCTTCAGCGCCTTGGTGATCGGGTGCTTGGTCGCCTTGGTCGGGTTGTCGGCGCGGCTCGACATCACATCCTGACCGCCGGTCGCGGCGGAATAGAAATTGTCGACGATCACCGCCACGCCGTCGGACTTGTTGAAGGCCATGTTGGTGAAGCTCGACGACAGGCCGTTGTGCCAGAAACCGCCATCGCCGATGATCGCCACCGGCCGCCGTTCACCGCCGCCATCAAAGGCCGCATTGGCTGCGGGGCCAAGGCCATAGCCCATCGTCGCCCCGCCGATCTCGAAGGGCGGAAGGGCCGCGAACAGGTGGCAGCCGATATCCGCGCTGATCTGAAGCTTGCCGGTTTCCTTCTGCACCAGCTTCATCGCGGCGAAGATCGGGCGCTCCGGGCAGCCGGTGCAGAAGCCCGGCGGGCGGATCGGCACGGTCTTTGACAGATCCGGTATCTCGGGCCGGTCCTCGTTCGGGGCACGCACCGTGGCGGGCAACATGTCGGGCGCTGCTTCCTTCAGAAAGGCGGACAGTGCATCGAGCATCACCTGCCCGGTATATTCCCCCGCCATCGGCAGGATGTCCTTGCCGCGGAGACGCACCGAAGATCCGGCGCGGTAGAGGAAGGTCGAAAGCTGCTGTTCGATGAATTCGGGCTGGCCTTCCTCGATCACCAGCACCTGATCCTTGCCCGCGCAGAAGTCGTGGAACTCGGACGCAACCAAAGGATAGGTCACGTTCAGCACATAGAGCGGAACCTGGCTGTTGCCCCAGATATCGGCGAGGCCCAGCCGTTGAAGGGCGCGGATGACGCCGTTGTACATGCCGCCCTGCAACACCAGCCCGACAGGCGCTTCCCTCGGCCCGAAGACCTCGTTCAATCCACGCTCGCGGATGAACCTTTCGGCGGCGGGCCAGCGGTTCCTGATCTTGTCCTGCTCATGCGCGAAGGACATCGGCGGCAGCACGACGCGGGCGAAATCGGACTGCGGGTTCGACAGCGCCTCCCTGACCGTCAGCTTCGGGCGCTGGTTGTCGCGCGTGTCGAACGATCCGGTCACATGGCACGACCGGATGCGCACCATCAGCATGACCGGCGTGTTCGACGCCTCCGAAAGCTCAAACCCGTCCTTCACCGCCTTGGTGATCGACGGCAGGTTCGGGCGTGGGTCCAGAAGCCAGAACTGCGACTTCATCGCGAAGGCGTGGCTCCGTTCCTGCATGATCGAGGAGCCTTCGCCGTAATCCTCGCCCACGATGACAAGCGCGCCGCCGTTCACCCCCGATGACGCAAGGTTCGCCAAAGCGTCCGAGGCGACGTTGACACCCACCGACCCCTTGAACGTCACCGCCCCCCGGATCGGATAATGCACCGAAGCCGCCAGCATCGCCGCCGCCGCCGCCTCATTCGCGTTGGCCTCGAAGCGGACGCCAAGCTCGCTCAGCAATTCCTCGGCATCGGCCAGCACATCCATCAGGTGGCTGATCGGCGCGCCCTGATAGCCGCCGACATAGCCGACGCCGTTTTCCAGAAGCGCCTTGGTCAGGGCGAGGATGCCCTCGCCGGTGAATGTATCCCCGTCACCCTTGCGCAGGTGTTCGACCTCAGCCTTGAAGGAGCGTTCTGCCATCGTCAGATCTCGTGCTTGCGGATGTTGGCCAGCATCTTCTGCAGCGTCCCGACGAAGGCCCGCCGCTCTTCTTCCGGAATGCCGCGGAACATGCGGGAATGCGCCTCGGCCATCCTTGGCCAGAGCGTCTCAAACGCGGCGCGGCCAGCGTCGGTGATGAAGACCCGCGTTGCCCGGCTGTCGCTGGCATCCGCCTCGCGCCGGATCAGGCCTTCGGCATCGAGCTGGTCGAGAGCGCGGGACAGGGTCGATTGTTCCACCACCGAATAGACCGCAAGCTCTCGGATGAGAGGTCCTTCGATCACCGACAGCACCGCGAGCGCCCGCATCTTCGGGGTGGTCAGGCCGAGGCCCGCCATCTCATCGCGGAGGCTCGCGTTGTAGCGGCCCATGATGCGGTTCATGAGGTAGGGGGCGTAGTTGGTCAGGCCAATCTCGCCGAGCCGGGGCAGGACTTTCGGCGGTTTTTCGGGGGTGGGCTGATCCGTCATGCGCCAAGCCTCTTCGCCGCAAGGAACCCCGATCCGCCGCCAAGCCCCGGGCCGGGATGGGTCGAAGCACCGATATGGATCAGGCCGCGCACCGGGCCGGTGCCGTTGGTCGAATGCGGATAGGGGCGGAAGATGAAGAACTGGTCGATGGTGCAAAGCCCGCCATATGGATCGCCGCCGACAAGGTTGACGTTCATCGCCTCAAGGTCGGCGGGGCTATAGGCGCGGCGCGCCAGTTTGATGGCGTTGAAGTCGCGGATGTGGCGCTTCAGGAGGTTTTCGATCCGGTCGGCGAAAGCCTCGCGCGTGGCTTCGGACCATGTGCCGTCTGTCGCGATCTCGCCGCCCGCATCACCTCTCACCATCCGCGGCGCGTCGGGAATCTGCAGCCAGAGAATTGCCTTGCCATCGGGGCAGCGCGTGGGATCAAGCCGGTGCGGCTGGCCGACGCAGATCGTGGGGGTCGCGGGCAGCATCCCCCGTTCAGCCTCATTCGCCGATTTCGACACGCTGTCGATCCCGTCTGCGAGATGGATCAGCGCCACTTCATCAAGCCCCGGCGACAGCCATTCAGGGCGACGGCCGAGCGCGTAGTGAAGCTGGAAGTTGCCGCGCCCGTGGCGGAAGGTCGCCGCTGCCGCCCGGTCCTCGGGCAGGTTGACGTCGCGGAGAAGCCGGTCCTGCAACTGCCCCGGCGCGACCGATGCGAGGACGGAAGCGCAAGCGATCTCCTCACCACCCGCCAGTGCCACGCCACGCACGCGGCCGTCCTTCACCAGAATGCGGTCGACATCGGCGCCGGTACGAATCTTGCCGCCCTTTTCCTCGATCAGCGCCCGGAAGGCGGCCACGGCCTGCCCCGATCCGCCCTTCACGATCGGCGCCCCCGCCGCCTCAAGTGCGAAGGCGATGACCTTGCCCATCTGGCCGGAATAGGTGCTTTCCGGCGTTAACCCACAATGCAGCACCCAGGGCGCGTAAAGCGCCTGCACCAGCGGGCTTTGATACCCCGTCTCAAGCCAGCCCCGCGCCGGCACCAGCGCCCTGCCGAACCAGGCCGCCAGCCCGCGCAGGCCCTTCTTGCGCACCTGACCCCAGAGAAGTTTCGCCGTGGGCCAGGACCAGAGCGACCCGCCGAGAAGCGCGAAGAGGAAAGGCGCGTCCGCCTCCACCCCGCCGACATCGGCGGCGTGGCGGTCGCCATCGCCCTGTGCCAGAGCGTTAAAGGCGGCGACGTTCTTCGCCCGATCCGTCGTCAGCACCAAGGCACTTCCATCCGGGCGCAGGACCGCCGTCGGGTGCGGCGTATGGCAATAGTCGAAGCCGTGCCGCGCAAGGTGGGGGCCAAGGGCGGCCCCCGCCGGAGAGGTCATGAAGAGAACCCATGTCGCAGCCATCACGTCATGGCGAAAGCCCGGAAGCGTGATCTCTTCGGTCCTGAGGCATCCGCCCGGAACCGCCTCCCGTTCCAGAAGCAGCACGCGGTCGCCCTTGAGCGCAAGCAGCGCCCCGGCGACCAGCGCGTTGATCCCGGTGCCGATGATGACGTGATCGGGCCGCATCGCGCCTCAGCCCCTCGGCACCAGCGCCAGCGCCCGGATCGGCGATCCGGTGCCATGCTCGATCTTGAGGGGGGCGGCGATCAGGATCGCGCCCTTCGCCGGCAGCTTGTCGAGATTGGCGAGCGAGGCGAGGCCGAAGCAGTTGTTCTTGTGAAGCAGGTTATGCGCCGGAAAGGGCGGGTTCATGCCGCCCGCCTGCCCCGCATCGGTGCCGATGCACTGGCTGCCCC
>DJUV01000033.1 GCA_002440625.1 Rhodobacteraceae bacterium UBA6273
ATCGGGCGTGGCGGGCGACTGCGCAATCGCCGGTGCGCCAGAGGCGTCGGCCTCGGGCAGGGGCGAGGATGCGGGCGGCGTATCGGCGACCTCGGCCGGCGCGGCAACGACCGGATCGGCAGGCGTCTCGTTCAGGGCATCGGCCACGGCAGCGTCGGTGGCGCTCACATCAGGCTCGGGGGCTGCCTCGATTGCGTCGGGCGCGGCCTCAGGCAAAAGATCGGCCTCGGCGCTGTCAGAGGGCGGAACCGCTTCGTCGATCGGGGCCGCATTCTCGGCAGCCGGCGTGGTGGGCGCGGTTTCGGAGGGCGCAACGGCCCCGGTCGGCTCATCGCCGCCGGAGAACCAAGCCGAGGCCAGCCCGAGCGTCACCATCGCCGCGAGGAGAATTCCGGTCAGCGCCAGAAGGACGCGCCCGCTGCTGCGGGCCTGGGCCGGAGCAGTCTGGCGCGAGGCTGCGGTCTTGCGCGGGCGCGGAGGGGCTGGCGGCGTCGCTGCGGCAATCGGCGGGGCGGCCACGGCGTGACGCAGCTTCTGCTGCGCGATGGTGCCATGCACCGCATCGGGAATGCTCTTCAGGATCGGCCGGCCAAGCGCCGCTGCGCGGCGCTTCTGGATGGTGGCGTCCCCTGCCTCGTCCCCGTCAGCCTGAAGCGGCGGCACATCAAGCTCCGGCGCCGTGATCGCCGCCACGCCCTCGATCACCGGAACCGTGGCGACGTCGGGCACCGGATCGGCGGTCGTCAGATGCAGGCGGTTCTCGGCGGCGAGGAGGTCATCCTCGTCCTCCGGCCGCGCGCTGGCGCGGCGGGTCTGGAAAGCCGCCAGCGCCGTTTCCGACCAGGCTTCCGGCACTCCCTCGCCAATGACGGTGATCGGTTCGGCCTCTTCGGCATCGTCGATGGCGATGAAGGGGGCTTCATCCTCGGGCTCGAGCGCTTCGGCAACCGCGGGGGCAGCCGCCTGCTCGGCGGCCTGCATCCGTCCGGCGACAGCCTCCAGAACAGAGGCGACGGCAACCGGTTCTTCCGCAGCGGCGGGCACCTCTGGCGCGGCCTCCGCGTCAGGCTGGTCCGCTGCGGCATCGACCGCTTCAGGTGCCAGAGTGGCCTGTTCTTTGGCCGCCGCCTCGACAACCGGTTCCGGTTCGACAATCGGTTCCGGTTCCGGCACCGATTCCGCTTCGACAACCGGTTCCGGTTCGACGACAGCCTCGGCCTCGACAACCGGCGCTAGCTCGACAACCGGCTCGACAACGGCCTCCACTATCGGCTTAGCCACGACGGGCTCCGCCTCCGGCAGCGCCGAAACATCGCCCGTCACCCGCACCGGCTCCTGATCGCGGTCAAGATGCGATCCTTCCGGCACATGTTCGCCCGCCCGTGCCGTCAGACCGAAGAACGGCTCGCCGCCGAAGGCGCCATCCCTTGGCACCGCGACGATGCAGACCGGGTTGAAGCCGTAGGTCTCGGCAAAGCCCTCGGCCTCGTCGAGCGTTACCTGCGCCACGACCGCCACCTTGGCGCGGTCGCCGCTGCGCGAGAAGTCGAAGACAAGCTCCGTCACCTCATAGGGCGTGCGCCCCTTCAGCGCCTCGGCAATCGTCGCGCGCCGGGCGGTGCGGTCGGGACCGGGGGCGTCGACCTCGGTATAGAGAACCTGCGACGGCGGCAGGATCAGCTTCGAGGTGAAGCCCTCCGGCGCCAGCGCCTCGGCCTTGCCCTTGAGCCGCCCGAGCGCCCCGTCGAGATCGGCGTCAGAGAAGCCGACACTGCCGACGCGCAGCCAGCCAACCGCCGACCGCTGCAGGAGCGTCACGGAATCGTTATCAAGATCAAGGGCGAATGCTGGCTTCATTCCGGGCAACTAGCATGGGTGCGGCCCCCACCGAAGCCGCTGATTTGCATATTTCTGTCCTAAAGCAGATTTTCGCCCAAGGAAAGACGAAGGCCCCAAGGATCGGCTTGCGAGAGGCGTCAAACACGGGAAGATGATCGCAATACCAAGGAGGTTTTCATGCGTCTTTTCCCGATCGCGGCCACGGCCCTGATGCTTGCACTGCCGGCTTATGCCGAAACCCAACCGGCCACGATCTCTGTCACCGGCGAGGGCAGGGTCGAGATCGCGCCAGACATGGCGACGGTCAATCTCGGCGTCACGACCGAGGCCGACACCGCCGCGGCGGCGCTGAAGGCCAATTCCGAAGCCCTTGCCGCGGCTCTCGCCAAGCTCAAGGAGGCGGGGATTGCCGACCGCGACATCCAGACCAGCGGCCTCTCGGTCAATCCGCGCTACGACTATCCCAACGACGGATCGCAGCCGAAACTCAACGGCTACGTCGCCGCGAACATGGTGATGGTGCGGGTGCGCGACCTGTCGGTTCTCGGGACGATGCTCGACGGCGCGGTGTCGGACGGCGCCAATACGCTGAACGGCATCGCCTTCAGCCTGCAGGAAACCGACGCGACGATGGATGAGGCGCGCCGCCGCGCCGTGACCGATGCCACCCACAAGGCCGCACTTTATGCCGAGGCGGCAGGGGTCAAGCTTGGCCGCATCGCCTCGATTACCGAGCAGATGAACTACGGTGGGCCGCAGCCGATGATGATGGCCGAGGCGCGGATGGCCAAGGATGCCGGCAGCGTGCCGGTGGCCTCGGGCGAGTTGACGGTGGCGAGCACGGTCAGCGTGGTCTTCGAGATCGCTCAGTAAGGCCGATCTTGCCACGAAAAATGGGGCCGCGCCGGAAGGCGTGGCCCCTGTCGTTGAATGCTCGTCGGAAAAGGCTTCAAAAAATCAAGACGTTGACCCCATGTCCACTTGGGCTTGGGGGGCTTCGGACATCGCCCGGGCGGTGGGGAACCGCATGTCCGGGCGGGGCGTCAACGCCGGCTCAAAATTCAGTAGGCCGCTACCGGGGCGGCGATATCCTCGATCGTCGCGAAGACCGGCAGGGTGTTGGGGCGGGCGAAATCGGCGCGGGCCAGATGGGCGTCGAGTGTCGCGCCGTTGCTGACCGGCGCCCAGGCCCAGCCGTTGGCCATCGCGGCGGGGGCGGCGGTGACTAGGGCGGCGGCGAGCGCGGCAATGGCAATATAGGTCATCTCTATCTCCTGCGATAAGTAGACAGTGTTAACTTCATGTCATTGACTTAGGGGCAGATGTAGGCGATGTCAACTATGTAGTCAGCAGAAACTTGATAAAATGACCGAAGCCCAGAAACGCCCCTATCACCACGGCGATCTCCGCCAGGCGATCCTCGAGACCGCCATCGCCATGCTGAACGAACCCGGCGGCTGGCAGTTCACGCTCCGCGAGGTCGCCCGGCGGGCAGGGGTAAGCCATGCCGCGCCCTACAAGCACTTTCCCGACAAGGCGGCGCTGCTGAACGAAATCGCGCTCATCGGTTTCGACCGGCTGCATGTCGCGCTGGCATCGGCCCGTTCAAGCGCGGGAAACGCGGCGGAGGCGCTCGCGGCCGCCTCGCGCGCCTATCTGGTGTTCGGGTTGGGCAACCCTGCGCTCTACCGGCTGATGTTCGGGGCAGAGATCGGCAATTCCGCCGCCGTCCATCGCGACAGGCGGGCGATGGGGGCCTTCGACGTGGTGATGGACCTTCTGGCCGAGGGTCAGGCGGCGGGGCTGATCGAGAAGCGTGGCGTCGCGGGGCAGGCGGCATCCGTCTGGGCGCAGATGCACGGGCTGACCATGCTCAAGCTCGACGGAATGCTGCGGCCAGAGAGGGTCGGCGAGGATGCCGTGGAGGCGGCGCTCGCCAGCTTTTTTGAAGGGGTGCTTGTCTGAGGGGGGGGCGCTTCGCCCTGGCGCACCATCTCCATCGCCCGGTCGCCCAAAGCGACCGGGCCGCGCCGTCCCGCCCCCACGGGGCGGCGCGCCCCTCTGTTGCGCGACGGATTTAGGTCAGGCCGGTCGCTTCAGGCCGTGGCCTTCGCCAGCCCCTGATCGAGATCGGCGATGATATCCGCCGCGTCCTCGATCCCGATCGACAACCGGACCACATTCGGCGCAGCCCCCGCCGCCGCCTGCTGTTCGGGCGAAAGCTGGCGGTGGGTGGTCGAGGCAGAATGGATGACGAGCGAGCGGGTATCGCCAAGGTTCGCGACATGGCTGAAGAGTTCCAGCGAATCCACCAGCTTCACACAGGCCGCATAGCCGCCCTTCACCGCGAAGGTGAACAGCGCCCCGGCGCCCTTCGGATAGAGCTTCTTCGCCCGGTCATGGTAGGGCGAGGAAGGCAGGCCGGCATAGGTCACGAAATCGACGCGCGGGTCCTTCTCGAGCCATGCCGCCACCTTCTCAGCATTGGCCACATGCCGCTCCATCCGCAGGGACAGGGTTTCGATCCCCATCAGCGTGTAATGCGCGCCCTGCGGGTTCATCGTCATGCCAAGATCGCGCAGGCCGATGGCGATGGAGTGGAACGTGTAGGCCAAGGCGCCGAAAGTCTCATGGAACTTCAGCCCGTGATAGGCGGGCTCGGGAGCGGAGAGCGAGGGGAACTTGCCCGAGGCCGACCAGTCGAACTTGCCGGAATCGACGATGGCGCCGCCGGTGACGGTGCCGTTGCCGGTCAGGTATTTCGTCGTCGAATGGACGACCAGCGTCGCCCCCATCTCGATAGGGCGGCAGAGGTAGGGCGAGGCGGAGGTGTTGTCGACGATGACTGGCACGCCCGCCTTGTCGGCGATCTTCGCGATGGCCGGAATGTCGGTGACATAGCCGCCGGGGTTGGCGATGGATTCGCAAAAGACCGCGCGGGTGTCGTCGTCGATGGCGGCCGCGACGGCTTTCAGGTCATCAAAATCGACGAATTTCGCCGCCCAGCCGAAGCGCTTGATCGTCTGGCTGAACTGCGTGACGGTCCCGCCGTAAAGCCTTGTCGAGACAACGATATTCCGCCCAGGTCCCATCAGCGGGAAAAGTGCCAGGATCTGCGCCGCATGGCCCGAGGAACAGCAGACAGCGCCCGCGCCGCCCTCGAGCGAGGCGATACGCTCGGCGAGCGCCGATACGGTCGGGTTCGTCAGGCGCGAATAGATGTAGCCGACTTCCTGCAGGTTGAACAAAGCCGCCGCATGGTCGGCGTCGCGGAAGACATAGGCGGTGGTCTGGTAGATCGGCACCTGCCGCGCGCCGGTGGCCGGATCGGGGCGCGCGCCGGCATGGACCTGCAATGTGTCGAAACCGTAAGTTTTGGTCATCTCAATCTCCCAAGGGCTGTTCCGGCGCGGAGCCTAGGCCAAGCTTTGGGCCGCCACAACCGCCCGGACTGCGGCCATCAGCCGCCGGGCAGCCGCGCCGTCGCCCGCTGGCCGTCGCGGATAAGGTCCAGATCCCAGCCCCGCGCGCCCTCGGCCACAACTTGTGCGAAGTCGCCCGCACTCCTGACCGGCTGGCCATTGAGCCCGGTCAGGATATCGCCCGGCTGAAGCCCGGTCTGCCGGGCATAGCCCGCGACCCCCGTCACCGCGACGCCGCCGGACGACAGCGGCAGGCCCAGCTTGTCGATCAGCGCCGGATTGAGGTCGGCGATGGCGAGGCCCTCGAAGATGCTGCCCGGCCCCATCGTCACGGGCTTCGTCGCGTCGCCGCCCGGTGCTGCGATCAGCGTCACCTCGCCCTCGCGCCTCTCGCCGCCCTGCCAGAAGACGACGGGAACCTTGTCCCCCAGCGCATGGACCGCAAACCGGTAGGCCAGTTCCTGCGGACCCTCGACCGGCTGGCCGCCGATCTCGGTCAGGACGTCGCCCGCCTTCAGACCCGCCGCCGCGAAGGGGCTTTCGGGGTGGACATGGGTCACGGCGACGCCACGCGGGCCGCCCATGCCCATCGCTTCGGCCATGTCGGCATCGACCGGCTGCACTTCGATCCCCGCCCAGGGGCGGGCGATTTCGGTGGCGCCCGCCTCGGCCTGCGCCACGTATTGCGCCACAAGGTTCGACGGAATGGCGAAACCGATCCCCATCGACCCGCCCGACCGCGACAGGATCGAGGTGTTGATGCCGAGAAGCGCGCCGGACATGTCGACGAGCGCGCCGCCGGAATTGCCCGGATTGATCGCCGCATCG
>DJUV01000081.1 GCA_002440625.1 Rhodobacteraceae bacterium UBA6273
GAGGTATTGCCGTTCTCGATCTTCGACAGCATCCCGATCGACAGGCCGGTGAGGCCCGCAAGGTCCGCCACCGTCATGCCCCGCTGTCGACGAAAGTTCCTGACCTCGCGGCCGATGGCGGCTTCGAGGTTTCTTTCGCTGATTTCCCGTACTCGGTGGGGGTCCTGATCAAATACAGGCTTGCCTCGCGGGAGGCCTGAACTGGCGTCGCCATCGGACATCATGGGTTCCCGGACAATCAATTACGCAATTTTCACTACGGGGAAACACGTGACACATCAAGCCCCTGCCTCTGAGGGCCGCAGTTGAAGTCGCCTCAATGGCGTGGAGGAGGCTTTTGGCCGAGGATCGCGGGCCGTAAAGCCGGACGTTCGCGGCCCCCTCCTGACGATGTGGCAGCCGAGATGCTCGATCACCGTGCGCTTTGCAAACCCGTCCGTCGCGGCGCGAAGGTCGACATTGCACAGGTGTTCGAGGATCGGCGCAATTTCGGGGGCGGCGAGGTCAAGCGCCACCCAGGCGTCGGTCTGTTCGGCAACAGAGGCCGCATCGCCCAAGGCGCTCTTGAGGATCGCCGCGATGCCTTCATGGGTCGCGAAGGGCGCTTCCACAAACCACATCTCGGGCGCGACCCAGAAGGCGCTGTAAGGCGTCCCCGCCGCATGGCGCGCCGCCTCGGGAAGCGGCCGCCCGATCTTCTCCGCCGCCCTGGCAAGATCGGCCATCCGTCCCCGGCGCGCCGCGACCGAAGCGAGCGCCAGGTTGAAGGGTTGGTCGCCGTCAACAGGCCAGGCGCCAGTGTTGCCGGGGGATGGCCACCAAGTGCCGTCATTGGCCTGAGCATATCAGCCACGGAGTCTCTCCCCCTCAGGATCGAAGACATGCGGGCTGACGATTTCGACCTCGGTGTCGGTCGCGGGCCTGGCGAGAAGGTTCACCGCCCGCATCCGCCGCCCGATCTTCTGGTCACCGCCCTTAAGGTACCTGCACGCGGATCTGCAGATCAAGGAAAGAGCACTCGAAAGGACGGCCCCGATCACCATGAAACCGGTCGCTTCCGACCGACTGACAATCTCCTCGCCTTCCTTGAGGCTGTCTGACTATGCCAACCCCTTCGCAGCGATCCCCACCATAGACAACGATCTGAAAACCAATGTCGGCATAAACTCGGTATCGGCATAAATGGAGCTCAATCCGAGGCGACCCTGCGCATCGACGACCTCGCCGACCTTTACATGGCGGATGCCGGGCAAAAACGGGCCATCGGTGCGCGCGTCGATCACGGCCACGACATCGACGGCCTTGGCCCTGAGGTTGCACGCCAGCATGATGCCGGGCCGGTCGTTGTTCTCGAACGCGATGGGCCGTTCGGTCGCGCCGCCGGCAAGGATCTCGCGGCGCGAGTAGATGCGCCAGAGCGTCTGCCGGGGCTTGCCCTTTTCCGGCACTGCGAGGTGATCCGACACCCGCTCGAGCGCGCTGTAGATGCCGTGATCGAAGGCACCGACGATCGTGGTCCGCGGCATCAGCCGGACGTTCGGCATCGTCGCCAGTTCGGCCACCGCAGCGGCGGCCCAATCGGCGCCCGCCATACCGCCGACCTCATGCGTTTCGGCGTTGAGCCGCCCGCCCATGCGGAAATCTTCATCCGAAAGGATGACGCGGGCGCCGGCGCGGCCCGCGGTCAGCGCGGCGCTAAGGCCGGCAGATCCCGCGCCGATGACCAGAAGGTCGCAGTGGAGAAAGCCCTTGTCGTATTCGTCCGGGTCTTCTTCGCGCGTCAGCGCGCCAAGGCCGGCGGCGCGGCGGATGATCGGCTCATAGACCTTTTCCCAGAAGGAGGCCGGCCGCATGAAGGTCTTGTAGTAGAATCCGGCTGTGAAGAAGGTGTTCAGCCGGTCGTTGATCGCCATCGCATCGAAGCTGAGCGAGGGCCAGGCGTTCTGGCTGGCCGCCGTCAACCCGCCGAACAACTCGGCCACCGTGGCGCGGGTATTCGGTTCCTGCCGCGCGCCGGACCGAAGCTGACCCAGCGCCTTCGGTTCTTCCGACCCGGCGGAAAGGGGGCGACGCGGGCGGTGATACTTGAAGCTGCGGCCCATCAGCCGCACCCCGTTGGCGAGAAGCGCCGAGGCGAGCGAATCGCCGGAGTAGCCGTTGCAGGCAGTGCCGTCGAAGGTGAAGCTGCGGCTGCGGTCGATCTGGCCGCCCGCGATACGGTTAGACTGGTTCTTTTCGCGCGCCCCATCGCCCGGGCCGCGTCGCGGGCCAGTTCCACCTTCAGGATCTCATGCGTCACGGTATTGCGCGTGACCACCAGCCAGGACCGGTCGCCCTGTTCGTGATACCAAAGCTCCCGATGCTCTCCCGCCGGGTTGTCGCGGTTGTAAAGCCAGTCGTGAAAGGGCTCGATCCCGGCGGTCATTCCGTCGGGGCGGCGCATCAGCGCAGCATCGCCGAGATAGACGAATTCCTGCGCATCACGGGGGCCAAGGATGGGGTGATTGATGATCATGCTGTGATGCCTGATGCAGGTTCGGCTGGGCGCCCTGCCCTTTTCGTCGATCATCAGCCCCTTCAGGAACCGGTCGAAGCGGTAGGCCGTGGCGGTTTTGTAGGGTTCGTCCTTGGCCAGGAGATGCGCGAAACACCAACCCGAGTCGGGCGTCGCCTTGAAGCCGCCATAGCACCAGC
>DJUV01000082.1 GCA_002440625.1 Rhodobacteraceae bacterium UBA6273
GGCATCCTGAAACCGACCGAGCGCGGCTTCATGCCGATGCCCTGGCTCGACGCGCCAACCGCTCTGCTGCCGATCTGGATGTTCCGCGAGAACGGCAAACCCTATGAGGGCGACCCGCGCCATGCGCTGGCAGCGATCATCGAGCGCTACAAGGCGCGCGGCCTGACGCCGGTCTGCGCCATGGAGCTTGAGTTCTACCTGATCGACGACAGCGGCAAGACCCTGCAGGTGCCGCCCTCGCCCCGCTCCGGCAAGCGCCGCAAAGCGGCAGAGATCATGTCGATCCGGGCGCTCGACGCTTTCGATACCTTCTTCACCGACCTCTATGACGCTTGCGAGGCGATGGACATTCCCGCCGACACGGCCATCTCGGAATCCGGCCTCGGCCAGTTCGAGATCAACCTGATGCACACCGACGACGCCTTGCGCGCCGCCGATGATGCCTGGCTTTTCAAGCTGCTGGTCAAGGGCCTCGCCCGCCGCCACGGCTTTGCGGCGAGTTTCATGGCCAAGCCCTATGCCGATTATTCCGGCAACGGCCTCCACACCCACTTTTCGATCATCGACAAGGAAGGCACCAACGTCTTCGATAACGGCGGCCACGACGGGTCTCCCCTGCTGCTGAACGCCGTTGCCGGTTGCCTTGCGGCGATGCATGACAGCGCGCTGATCTTCGCGCCCCATGACAACAGCTACGAACGCCTGGTGCCCGAGGCCCATGCCCCGAACGCCATCTGCTGGGCCTACGAGAACCGCACTTCGGCGATCCGCATTCCATCGGGCAACCCGAAGGCGCGGCGGATCGAGCATCGGGTGGCGGGCGGCGACGTGAACCCCTATCTCCTCCTTGCTGCAATCCTTGGCGCGGCCTTGATCGGCATCGAAGAGGGCATGACCCCGCCCGCGCCGATCACCGGCAACGCCTATGCGCTTGACCTGCCCCTCCTGCCTGAAACGTGGCAGGAAGCGATCGACATCTTCGAGACAAGCCCGGTGATCCGGAAGATCTTCCCGCAGGAGCTGATCCACAACCTCGTCATGACCAAGCGTCAGGAACTGCGCTACATCGACGAACTGACTCCCGAAGAGAAGATCGAAATCTACCTCGATACGGTGTGACCCGGTCCGGTGCCGCTTGCACGGCGGCACCGCCCGGCGCTACGCTTCGACCAAATGGACCAAAGGCATCCCATGAAGATCGGCATCCTTCAGACCGGACAGGCGCCCGACATGCTGCGTGAAGCGTCGGGCGACTATCCCGACATGTTCGCGCGCCTTCTCGCCGCCCGTGGCCTCGACTTCCAGACCTACCTTGTCGAGGCGATGGACTTCCCCAAGGGTATCCATGACTGCGACGGCTGGCTCATCACCGGCTCGCGCCATGGCGCCTATGAGGACCATCCCTTCATCAAGCCGCTGGAGGAGTTCATCCGCAGCTCCTACGCCGAAAAGGTGCCGATGGTCGGCATCTGCTTTGGCCATCAGATCATCGCGCAAGCGCTTGGCGGCAAGGTCGAACGGTTTGACGGCGGCTGGTCCGTTGGCCCGACCGATTACGATTTCGCCGGTGAGAAGGTGACGATGAACGCCTGGCACCGCGATCAGGTGACGGAACTTCCGCCCGATGCAGAACGGGCGGCCACCAATGAATTCTGCGAAAACGCCGCGCTGGTCTACGGCGACCGCGCCTTCACCGTGCAGGCCCACCCAGAGTTTACCGACGATTTCGTCGACGGGCTGATGAAGACGCGCGGCAAGGGTCTTGTGCCCGACAACCTCATGGCGGCGGCCGCGGAGCGCCTTGGCCGCCCCAATTCCTCCCCCGCGATTGCCGACCGGATCGCGGATTTCTTCAAGCAAAATCGCAACTGACAACAGTGTGAGTCATGGCCGACTGGACCAATAAACTGCCCCAAGCAGCACAGGATTATATTGCCGGACGACGTCTGGATGAGGTCGAATGCCTCGTCGCCGACCTTGCCGGCGTGGCGAAAGGCAAGGCGATGCCCGCCTTCAAGTTCGGCAAGCAGAAGTTCTTCCATCTGCCGAATTCGATCTTCGCCCAGACCATCACCGGCGACTATGCCGACATGCCGGATGAAAGCGAATTCACCGAACCCGACATGGTGCTGACGCCTGACTATTCGACGGCGACGGCCGTGCCGTGGAATCCCGACGCGGCGCTCCAGGTCATCCATGATGTTCTCGATCAGGCCGGCAACCCGGTGGCGATGGCGCCCCGGAACGTCCTGAAGCGCATGGTCGAGCTTTATGCCGCGGAAGGCTGGAAGCCGATCGTCGCGCCCGAGATGGAATTCTACATCGTCGCCCGCAACATCGACCCGAACCAGCCGGTGATCCCGCCGATCGGGCGGTCGGGCCGGCGCATGATGGCGAACCAGGCCTATTCGATGTCCGCCGTCGACGAATACGGCCAGGTGATCGACGACATCTACGATTTTGCCGAGGCGCAGGGGCTTGAGATCGACGGCATCGTGCAGGAAGGCGGCGCCGGGCAGGTCGAACTGAACCTGAGCCACGGCGATCCGGTAGTGCTTGCCGACGAGGTCTTCTACTTCAAGCGCCTGATCCGCGAGGCAGCGCTTCGCCACGACTGTTTTGCCACCTTCATGGCCAAGCCGATCGAGGGCGAACCCGGCAGCGCCATGCATATCCACCAGTCGGTGGCGGATCTGAAGACCGGCAAGAACATCTTCTCGGATGCGAAGGGCAAGGAAACCGACGCCTTCATGCATTTCATCGCCGGGATGCAGAACTACCTGCCCGCCGTCGTGGCCCTGATGGCGCCTTACGTGAACTCCTACCGCCGCTATGTCCCGGACTTCGCAGCGCCCATCAATCTCGAATGGGGCCGCGACAACCGGACGACCGGCCTCAGGGTTCCGATCTCCGACCCCGCCGGTCGGCGGCTGGAAAACCGGCTGCCGGGGATGGACTGCAATCCCTATCTCGGCATCGTGGCGACGCTCGTCTGCGGCTATCTCGGCCTCAAGGAAAAGAAGATGCCGCGGCCCGAGATCACCGGGAACGCTTATATCAATGCCGACGAACTGCCGACGACGCTCGGCGATGCGCTCGACCTCTTCCACGACTGCGCGCCGGTGCGCGAGGTGCTGACGGCCGAGTTCTGCGACATCTACGAGGCGGTCAAACGGAACGAGTACAAGGAGTTCCTCCAGGTCATCAGCCCCTGGGAACGCGAGCATCTTCTGCTCAACGTATAAGCGGATTGTCACCGAAATTTCACAGGCCGCCTTCGGGCGGCCTGTGGTCTTTCCGGCCTCGTTCAGATAAGGGTTTCTGAAATCCGAGGTTTCAAAAAGGCAAACAATGGCTCAGGACACTGTGGCGCTCTGCCCTGCCAAGACCCCTGACGTACATCAGGCCGAACCGATCCCCGCAGCCGCCTACGCCGAGATCGAGCGGCTTTTGGCGACCGGCGACCTCTTCCGCTACACCGCGCCCGAAGGCGCGCCGGTGGCCCTGCTTGAGGCCGAGTTCGCCGAATTCCTCGGGTCGCGCTACGCGCTTGCCGTCGCCTCCTGTTCCGCCGCCCTTTTCCTTGCGCTGAAGGCGCTCAACCTGCCGCGCGGTGCCCGCGTGCTGATCCCGGCTTTTACCTTCGCCGCCGTCCCCTCGGCCGTCGTCCATGCCGATTGCGAGCCGGTGCTTGTCGAAGTGGGCGCGTCGCTCCGCATCAACCTCGACGATTTCCACGCCAAGCTTGAAACGGCGGATGCCGTCCTCATCAGCCACATGCGCGGCCATACCTCGGACATGGA
>DJUV01000147.1 GCA_002440625.1 Rhodobacteraceae bacterium UBA6273
CCCATGTACATGTCGATGCCGGTGATCTCGCTTTCGGCGCAGTGGATCACCCCGGCCACGTCGCCGTCGGTGATGAGCCGGATCGCGGCGCCGGTGGAGCGGACCTCGGCCACCATTTCCTCGTGCCGGGGCCGTTCGAGGATGCAGACGGTGATGTCGCCGGGGGCGCAGTTCTTCGCCTTCGCAAGCGCCCTGATGCGCTCAGAAGGGGTCATCTCAAGACTGACGACGTTTTTCGGCAGGCCGGGGCCGACCGCGAGCTTGTCCATATAGACGTCGGGCGCATGCAGAAGCGTACCGCGCGGCGCCATGGCGATGACGGTCAGCGCGTTCGGCATGTCTTTCGCCGTCAGCGTCGTGCCTTCCAGGGGGTCAAGCGCGATGTCCACGTCCGGCCCATTCCCAGTGCCGACCTTTTCGCCGATGTAGAGCATCGGCGCCTCGTCGCGCTCGCCCTCACCGATGACGACGACGCCCTTGATGTCGAGAAGGTTGAGCTGTTCGCGCATGGCGTTCACCGCGGCCTGATCGGCGGCCTTCTCGTCACCGCGCCCGATCAGCCGTGCGGAGGCATGGGCGGCGGCCTCGCTGACGCGGGCAAGGCCGAGAGAGAGCATGCGGTCCTGAAATTCCTTGACGTCGGCCATTCGTGGCTCTCCTGATATCCGGCTCCTGGTTCTCAAATAGCCGGGGGGATGCAATGCGGCAAGCGCTTCGGGCGGTGGTTGCGCTCACACGCTTTCGATGCGGATCGCGACCGGCTCGCCGATGAGGACGCCGGTGGCGGGAAGGCGGCTTAAGGCGTGGTCGATGGCATCGCGGGCGGTCTTGTGGGTCACGATCAAGACCGGTGCTACGGTGGCATCGGCATGGGCGTACTGGCGCATCCGGTCGATGGAGACGCCTTCCTCGCCAAGAACCGTGGCGACCTTGGCCAGCGCACCCGGTTTGTCGGCAAGTTCGAGCCTCAGGTAATGCGGGGCAGGGGCGCTGGTGCCGGCGGGCACCGCCTCGACAAGGTCGGTGGCGGGCTGGCCGAAGGTCGGGATGCGGCTGCCGCGCGCGATTTCGATCACGTCGGACATGACCGCGCTGGCCGTCGGGCCGGCACCGGCGCCGGCGCCGCGCAGGACGATCTGGCCGACGCTGTCGCCCTCGATCACCACCATGTTGGTGCCGCCCTGCAACTGGCCCAGGGGGCTGTCGGCGGGGACGAGGCAGGGTGTCATCCGCTGCTCAAGCCCCCGGCCCGTCATCTGCGCGACGCCGAGAAGCTTGATCCGGTAGCCCATGTCGGCGGCGCGGCGGATATCGTCGATGGAGACGCGGCCGATGCCCTCAAGCCGGACGGCATCGAAGGAAACGCGGGTGCCGAAGGCGATGGCGGCCAGAAGGCTGAGCTTGTGGCCGGCGTCGATGCCGCCGACGTCGAGATTGGGATCGGCCTCGAGATAGCCAAGCTGGCGGGCTTCCTCGAAGACCTCGGCGTAAGGAAGGCCCGCGCTTTCCATCCGCGTCAGGATGTAGTTGCAGGTGCCGTTCATCACGCCCATGACCCGGCGGATGTCATTGCCGGCAAGCCCCTCGGTCAGCGCCTTGACGACGGGAATGCCACCCGCCACCGCCGCCTCGAAGCGGATGACATGGCCCTTGGCCTCGGCGGCTTCGGCCAAGGCCTGACCGTGAAGGGCGAGCATCGCCTTGTTGGCCGTCACCACGTCCTTGCCGGTGGCGATGGCGGCGCGGGTCGCGTCGAGCGCGGAGCCGTCGGCGCCGCCCATCAGTTCGACGAAGACGTCGATATCCTCTCGCCGCGCCAGCGCGACCGGATCATCCTCCCAGGCATAGGACGAAAGGTCGGCATCGCGGTTCTTGGTGCGGCTACGGGCCGAGACGGCGGTAATCACGACCGGGCGGCCGGTGCGGCGCTGGATCAGGGCCGCGTGGTTCTGGACGATCTTCACGGTGCCGATGCCGACCGTGCCAAGGCCAGCCACGCCAAGACGCAAGGGTTCGGACATCGGAAACTCCACAAAGGCTGCGGGGCGCCTCGCCCCGCCTGTCTGCCGGGTGTTAGCCCGTTGCGCTACCGCTTGCAACGCGGCTTGGCGCGCCTCGGGCCGGATCAGCCCTGGGGTGCGGCGCGCAGGGCCTCGGCGCGCGACCTGAGAAGTGCGGCCCGCGCCTCGACCGGCGCCGCCGGGTCACTGGCAGGTGCTGGCGGCACGGCGGCGAGCAGCGTGTCGAGCGGTGCGAGCTTCGGGTAAGCGGCGGAGGTGACGGCGGGCGAGACGGCGCCCTCGACAGCCGGAGCCGGCGCGCAGGCGGAGAGGGCGGCGATGACTGCGAAGGGAACGGCAGGGCGAAGCATCGGCTTTCTCCGGTGGGCGGTGGCCGCAAGGTAGCAGTCCCGCCGGGGCAGCCGCAAGACGGGCGGGATCGGCGCTATTGTATTGAACGGGCGTTCATATAATCTGCCTGGCATGGCCCGCAAGACCGGCTCCCATTCCGAAATCACAGGACCGCGCATCCGGGACGCGGCGCAGAAGCTATTCGCGCGGCACGGATTCGCCGCCGTTTCGATGCGGCAGATCGCGGCCGAGGTGGGGGTGCAGGCCGGGGCGCTTTACCTTTACACGCCCGACAAGGAGACCCTGCTCCTTGACCTCCTCAAGACGCATATGGACGACCTCATCGCCGACTGGGTCTCCGCCGATCCCGGCGGCGCGCCGGCGGCGCGGCTCGAAGCCTTCGTGCGCTTCCATATCCGCTTCAATCTCGAACGCGCCGACGCGGTCTTCCTGTCCTACATGGAGCTTCGCAACCTCGGGGCAGAGAACTTCGCCGCCATCGAGATTTTGCGCCGCGACTATGAGACCCGGCTTGAGAGCATCCTGAGCGAGGGCGCGGCGGCAGGCGTCTTCGCGCTCCAGGATGCCAAGATCGCGGCCTTTGCCATCATCGCGATGCTGACCGGCGTCAACACATGGTACCGCGAGGGCGGGCGGCTGAGCCGCGCCGCCGTCGGCGATCTTTACTGGGACATGGTGCGCAGGTCCGTCGCCGCCTGAGGTGGCTGAGAGCGAAACGCCCCGGCGATGAGGCCGGGGCGCGAAAGCGCGGATCAGATTTCCGGACTGCCCGGATCAGCTTCCGACCGTGGCGTCCGTCGTGCCATCGTCACTGACGTTGTCGGAGGGGTCGATGTCGGTGTCGTAGATGCAGGCCGGGATTGTGCCGGGCTTTTTCCACAGTATGCAGCCGGTGAAACGGGGGCGGGTGGTGATGAACTGCTTGAACCATTGGGCGTTGAGGCCGATGTTGAAAATCGGCTCATAGGCCATGAACGTCTCGACCACGACAAGGTAGTCGCCCGTGGCCATCTTCGGAATGCGGTTCGCATTGGCCTGCAGTTGCTCCGTGGTCATGCCGCCGGTGGCGCCGGTGGCATAGGACCAGGCGATCTTGTTCATTTTCTTGTCGTCATCCCAGAACACGCTTGAGACGCGGATCGTTGTCGGCTTGCGCGAAAAGGTGATGTAGTCGAAGAGCTTGTTCATCCCCTCGATGTAGTTGGCGTCGATCGGGTCGGCTTCGCGGGAAACCAGGTCGGCGATCGTATAGGCGCCCTTCTGGTTCACGTTCTTCTGCCGGAAGGCATCGAAGAACTGGAACGACGCGATGTACCACCAGATCAGGAAGGTGCTGGCGAGCACGCCCTCGACCGGCATCGAACCTGTCTCGCTGGCGGTGAAGCGCCGGCCGATCACCCTCAGATGCGAAAGGAATGTCATGTTCAGGTCCCCGGCTCGGGTTCGTTGACGAATGCAGTCGTGGAAATCAGGGCGTAGGCGCCGGTGTTGTCCTTGGGCAGCTGGAACCCCATACCCGTCGTGGGCACGATCGGATCGAACTTGGCGCAGGCGCGGACCAGCATCAGCTCGTCTCCCGCGCCCTTTTCGAACGGGTTGCCAAGCGGCACCAGCGGATTGGCGCGGTCGACGCAGATTGCGCCCGAGGAAAGCGGCGCCCAGGTCACGGTCGAGACCGGGCGCAACTCGATGACGACCGTGGTCATGCAGTTGGGGATGATCCCGGCGCGGTTGCAGATCAGGCGCTTGAAGTCGGTATAGGTGCCGGTGAAGGTTCCGAGTCTCAGGTCGCGCACCGACAGGTCAAGCGAGCGTTCCAGCATCACGTGACGCAGCATCAGGACGCCCATTTCCAGCGAAGAGATGACCAGCATCATGAAGAACGGCAGGAAGAGGAGGAACGGAATGGTTGCGGCACCATCCTCTTCCCGCGCTGCGCGCGCGAACCGCAGCTTCAGGCGTGACATGAGGGTTGCCATCAGTGGGTCAGCCTCAGCTTGTTGATCGACTGGACGATGCCCGAGAAGGCGTCCTGAATGTCCGTGCCTTCGACCTGATAGTACCCGGCGCTTGCGCAGTCCGACAGCAGTTGCTGGCCGCGGGTCGGCGCCTCGAAGGCGATCGTGTAGATGCGCACGTCCTTGCCCTTCGCCTTCGCGGCATCGCAGAGCGACAGGGTCTGGCTGTCCTTGGTGTTCGCGACGTAGGTATTGACCTGCGGGCTGGACACCGAAGAGGGGCGCCACAGGTTGCGGGTGCTGCTGCTGTTGTAGGCCGGATAGATGATGTTGTCCGACAGATAGTAGATGCCCATCGTCGCCCAGACTTCGGGCCAGGTCATCTGCTGCGCGCGGGGGGTGCCCGTGTAGCCGGTGTCGTTGACGGTGGTGGTCGAGCAGCTTTTCTTGCCGCAGGTCGTCACCGAGCGGGATCCGTCGCCCCAGGCATGATCAAGCCAGAGGCCGGTCTCGACGGAGTACCACTGCTTCTTGCCCGCGTCGTAGAGCGAGTACTGGTTGACCGAGTAATCGTCGGTCAGGCTGGCATTCTGCGTGTAGTAGAGGTTCCGGTAGAGGCGGCTCGCACCCTTGTTGTACGGCCCGCCGTTGGCAGTGTTGCGCAGCTTGTACTCGGTGGTGTTTTCACCATCCGTCATCAGGACGATGACCTTCAGCGACTTGCCGTTGTCATAGTTGAAGGGCCGGCCGGCGACGTTGGCGTTGAGCTTTCCATTGGCGATCATGTTGGTCACGACCGGACGCATGGACGGGTCCAGAAGTGCCGTACCCCATTTCATCCCGAGGTCGATGGAGGTGTTGCCATCCGCCTGGAGGTTGTCGATGAAGGCCTTGAGCTTTGCGCGGTCGTCCGAGAACGGCAGGATCTGGTTCTTCGGGTTGGGCGAGCAGTTGAAAAGCTGCGGCGGGCTTGCCTTGTAGAAGGGGTCGAAGTGCCCGTTGCGCTGATACACGCGGTCGAAGGGACCCGTGCCGAAGGACATCGCCGTGCTGGTAAAATCGCCCTCGGCCGGATCGAACTCGATGCAGTTCGACAGGGACTGTTCGTTGGTGACGTTGAAGTAGCTGATGAGGTTGGGGCTCAACGCGACTTGCGTCGAATAGGGGATGATCGAGATCGAGACGTTGCCGGCCTCGGTTGAATCGAAGATCTGGTCGACGAAGGACTTGGCGGCGGGCCTGAGGTTGTTGATCCGGCTGCCACCCATTGACCCGGAAATGTCGAGGACGAGCGAGATTTCGATCTCACCCACGCTTTCCTCGGCCGTCGACGCGGCGGGGACCGACAGGCTCTTGATCCCGACCATGCTCATGAACCAGGTCGGCACGGATTCCTTGACCGCGATGCTGACGCGGCGGGAATCGCCAAAGGCGCCCTGCACCACCGTGATCTGGTCGTCGGTCGGCGGCTTCAGGCCTGCCTTGACGAAGTAATCCTTTACCACATCCTTCGCCGGCAGCGTCTGCTGCAGGTCGGCGGCGGCAAGTGCTGCGCGGTCGATGGTGTTCATTTGCAGGGTGCGCCGTTCCTCTGCCCGCATCACGTCAAGCGCGATACCGCTGAGAAGCAGCATGATGACAAAGCAGAAGAGGCCGAAGATCAGCAGCGAGCCGTCTTCCTCGCGCCGGAAATGGTCGAGACGCCGAAAGCGGCCGCGGGGCCGGGAACTAGCTGCTTGATCGCTGGCTACGATAGAATAGTCGGTCATCGAATACCCCTTCACAACAATTGCCCAGCCGTCAGACACACTGCGCACCAAGATGCTCTGCGGGGCACATGCGGCAAAATTGGGGCAAAGCATGGGGCGAAACGCGGGCGATTGTGCGATAGGCGGAATAACGCGCCCGGAGAGTGTCCGATTGCCGGAGAACACCAGAATCGTGTCGAATCGCTGAACAGTGGGTTTGGCCATCGCCACGGATCGGCGGCGCCCGGAGGCAGGTTTTCACCCTGTATTAACCGTTTCCGGCAGTGATTCTCTCTGCGGACCGACTCTCGGGGCCTGTCGTGGCATTGCCAATATGGGGCAGAGGCTTGCCCGGCGCCGTGCGGTAAATCAGCGCATCCGGGCCTGCGGCATAAGCTGCGGCGCGGGCCTGCAGCGCAGCGTGATGGGGGGACTTGATGCAGACCGGATCGGTCGCCCCGGCATCGCCTGCAAGCGCCATCGCCTGGCAGCGGCAGCCGCCGAAATCCGCCTCGCGCCGGTCGCAGCTCTGGCAGGGTTCCGGCATCCAGCCGGTGCCGCGATAGGCGTTGAAGGCAGAGGACTGATACCAGATGTCAGAGAGCGGCTTGTCGCGGACGTTCTCGAATGTCAGGTGCGGGATGGTCTGCGCGGCATGGCAGGGCAGGACGGTGCCGTCCGGTGCCACGTTGAGGCCGGTCGTGCCCCAGCCGCCCATGCAGCGCTTGGGATAGTCGGAATGGTAGTCCGCCGGCACGTAGTCCACGACGAGCCGCCCCTTCAGCCGCGCCCGCGCCTCGGCGACGATGCGGGTCGCCTCCTTCGCCTGCTCGCGCGTCGGCATCAGCGCGTCGCGGTTCTTCAGCGCCCAGCCGTGGAACTGGACCGTTGCCACCTCGATCCGACGCGCGCCCATCTCTTCGGCCATCTCCAAGGCGCGCGGGAGTTGGTGGAGGTTGCGGCGATGAAGGACGGTGTTCAGCGTCAGCGGAAAGCCGATGGCCTTGATCCATCCGGCGACCTGCATCTTCCGTGTGAAGCCGCCCCTGTAACCCCCGATCGCATCGGCCATTTCCGCATCCGTGCCCTGAAGCGACAACTGGACATGGTCGAGCCCCGCTGCGTCGAGCTCACCGAGCCGCGCTTCGGTCAGGCCGATGCCGGAGGTGATGAGGTTGGTGTAAAGCCCTATCTGACGCGCGGCCCTTACAAGCTCCGGCAGATCGCGGCGCGAGGCGGGTTCGCCGCCCGAAAGGTGCAGTTGCAGGACGCCAAGTTCAGCCGCCTCGCGGAAGACCCGTACCCAGTCTTCGGTCGGAAGCTCCGTCTCGGCGCGGGCGAGTTCCAGGGGGTTGGAGCAATAGGGGCAGGAGAGCGGGCAGCGGTGCGTCAGTTCCGCGAGCATGGCGATGGGCGGGCGGATGGTCATGGCGCAAGGTCCAGGAAAAGCCGGTCGCGGAGCGCGCCGAGGAAGCCGGCGCTGTCGGCGGCGATCTGGTCCTGAGGGGCGGCATAGCGGTCGGCGAGCCGGGCGGTGATCTCGCCAAAGCTGCTTTTACCGTCGACTTCTGAGAGGATCGCATGGGCCACCGGGTCAAGCGTCACCGTCCGCTCCGGCGCCAAGAGCACCCAGGTATCGCGCAGCTTGTCGAAGTGGATGCGCACGCCACGGGGCAGGGCGGGGATGGCACCGGGGGCGATCACGACGCCCTCGCCAGAAGGAGGCCCTCGCCCGGCACCCATGCCCCCGGCGGGATGCGGCCGGGTTCGACATAGGCCGAATGAAGGGCGTCAAGTTGCGCCCAGAGGACGTCGGTCTTGAAGGTCAGGGCGGCGGCGGCCATGTCCTGCTTTTCGGCCGTATCGGCATGGTCGAGCACCCATTTCAACCCGAAGGCCACATCATCGGGCGCTTCGGTCAGCCGCTTGCGGAAGTAGCTGAGCGAGGCGTCATTGGCGAAGGGGTAATGCTTCAAGAGCCCCTCGATCCGGTTGGCATGGATCGCCGGGGCGAAAAGCTCGGTCAGCGAGGCGGCGACCGCCTCAAGCAGGGTCTTGTCGCGGACGAAGCGGACATAGGCATCGACGGCAAAGCGCGTCGCCGGCATCACGCCCCGGCAGGAGGCGACGTAGTCGGGATCAAGCCCCACCGCCTCGGCAAGCCTCAGCCAGCGGCGGATGCCGCCCTCATTCACATCGGTGCCGTCGTGATCCTCGATCCGCTTGCGCCAGGCGCGGCGGAGCGCGGGGTCTTCGACGCGCGACATGAAGGCCGCGTCCTTCATCGGAATCGAGTGCTGGTAATAATAGCGGTTGATGACCCAGGCGCGGACTTGATCGGGGGTGCAGCCGCCGCCATGCAGAAGGTGATGGAACGGGTGGCGGTCATGGTAGCGCTCCGCCCCGATCTGGCGCAGGCGGGCTTCGAATGCCTCGCGGCTTTGCGGCTCATCCGTCATGGCGTGATCTCCAGCCCGTCCGCACCGATGATCCAGCCTGCCGCCTCGGCTTCGGCCCGCTCAGGGGAACCGGGGCGGAGGACGGGGTTGGTGTTGTTCATGTGCACATAGACCTTTTGCGCAATGTTGAGCCCCGCGAAGGCGGTGATCGACCCCTCCGGCCCGCTCATCGACATATGGCCCATGCGGGCGCCGGTCTTGGTGCCAAGCCCGAGCCGCAGCATCTCGTCATCCGTCCAGAGTGTACCGTCGAAGAAGACCGCTTCCGCGCCATCCAGCCGGGCGGCGAGGTCGCCGGTCAGCGCAGCGCAGCCGGGGATGTAGAAGGCGGTCCGGCCATCGGCCTCAAGCCTCACGCCGACGGTCTGTTCGCCGATGAGCTGCGTCTCCACTGTCTCCCCCTCAAGATAAAGCGGCACCTTGCCCGGCACGGCGAAAAGGGTTGCCACAAGTCCCGGCACCAGCGCGAAAGGCTCGTCGAGCGCGACTTCCGCCCTTGTCACCACCGCAGGGTTCAGCGCCGTGAAGATCGGATTGGCGTTGAGCACCGCATGGATGCCCGCCGTCGCGAGCAGCGAGAAGGACTGCATCTCACGTAAAGTAAGCAGGCCGGCCACGTGGTCGACATCGCCGTTCGTCAACAGCACCGACCGGATCGGAACCTCACGCAACCCCGTCGGCGCAAGGGCGCGGCTGGCTGTCAGTTGCGCCCTGATGTCGGGCGAGGCATTCAGAACCGCCCAGTCCCTGCCGTTCGCCGTGACGGCAAGCGAGGATTGCGTCAGCGACGGGATCGCCCCGTCGCGGGCAAGCCGGCAGTTCTGGCATCCGCAGTTCCATTGGGGCAGACCGCCACCGGCAGCTGCCCCAAGAATTCGCGCGCGAAAGCCCATGCCGGCCTGTCGCGCCCTCAGAACAGTACGCCGCCCTCGTCTTCCGACGGGCCGTACATGTTGATTTCCATGCCGCATTCGATTTCGCGGATCACGGGTTTCGTCCAGGCCATGATTTCCTCCTCATAGTCGGCCGCAAGGTGGGCGGCCGCTATGGGATGTTGCACCATCGACGCTTTTCAAGCGACTCTGAAATGGTCGTAAGCCCTCATCCTTTGGTCGGATGCCTGCCGTGACCGGAGAACTCTACAAGGCTCTGCAAAGAGGGTCGGGAGGCGCCGATCTTGCCCCAGGGGGATTGACGCGCATTGAACAAGAGGCGCCCGGGCCATAAGATTCCGCGCCATAGGCGGGATGCCGTCACGAGGCAACAGGACCGATGACCGACGCGAAACCCCAGAAATATACGGCACCTGCGCTGGAAAAGGGGCTCGATATCCTTGAGCTTCTGTCCTCGACCGATGCCGGCCTCTCACTCAGCGAGATCGCCCGCGTTCTTGGCCGCTCGGTGTCCGAGATCTTCCGAATGCTCGTCGTGCTGCAGCAGCGCGGCTATATCGCGCAGGACCCCGGTTCGGACAAATACGTCCTGACGACCTTGCTCTTCGAGGTCGCACACCGGACGCCGATGATCCGCCGCCTGACGACGGTGGCTGCGCCCCTGATGCGCGATCTGGCCCACCAGACCAACCAGTCGGTGCATATGGGTGTCATCTCCGACGACACGGTGCTGATCGTCGGCCAGGTCGACCCGCCCGCGCGCCATGTGATGAGCGTGCGGCTTGGCACCCGCGTCGACATGTGGCGTGCCTCGTCGGGCCGTGTCATCATGGCCTATCAGAGTGAGGAGGAGCTTGCCGACATGCTCCGCCGTGCGCCGTTGCCCGAAGGGGTCGACCAGGGGCGGCTCAGGGCCGATCTCATCGAGATCCGCAAGCGGGGTCATGAGGTTGTGGACAGTTTCGTCGTCAAGGGCGTGGTGAACATCTCGGTCCCGATCATCGACCATACCGGCCATGCCGTCGCCGCCCTGACCGTGCCGCATATCGAGCGCATCGGCGATACCGTGGGCCTTGCCGACTGCTGCATTCAGGCCATCGACATCGCCAGCAAGCTGACGCGGAGCCTTGGTGGTGGTGTGGCCGGGCGGGAGTGAGTGAACCCCCAAAGCAACGGCGGGGGCCATCGCCCCTGCCGCGTCGCAGCGGTTCCGCTTGAACGACCGGTGGCCCAAAGCCACCGGTCAGCGCCTGCCCTGCCCCCGGCAGGCGCTTCTCGCCCGCCGGGTCAGGCGCTGACCTCAGTGGTCTCGTGCTGATACGGTCTTGCGGCACCGTTTCCGTGTGATCGGGGCCGACGCCAGTGGCGTCGTCTTTTCCCGCTCAAGCTGGGGGCGGTTCAATCGGTACTTCATCCCGCTACCCCAAATCCAGCGGCACCGCCGGCGTCTCCATCGCGACAAAGCAGGCCTCGACCAGCGCCATCGTCTCGTAAGCATCCTCGACGCCGGAAAAGAGCCGGTCGTCCTCGCCTGCCGCAAACCGCTGAAGGTTGCGCATCGGCCCCATGAAGGCCTCGACGAACCAGCTTCCGGTCAGGGCCACCTGCCGCCATTCGCCGCCGTTCTCGCAGAACCACAGTTCATCCGACTCACCGCGTGGATAGTCGAAATCGACGCCAAGCTTGACCATCATTGCGCCCTTGGTGCCTTCGATGCGGAACCAGGCCGACTGGAATTTCCGCCCGCCCTGATGGTTGTGGTTGATGCTCATCACTCCGCGCCGGAGGTCACCCCAGTCGAGGATCGCCGTGGTCCGGGTCTGGGCGAAACCGGGCGCGCGCGGATCGCCGAGCGACCGGGCAAAGGCGGCCTTCGGGGTGCCGAAGAGCGCGCGGATCGAATCGAGGTAATGGATCGAGTGGACGAGGATTTCGACCCGCCTCATCGGTAGGAGGAAGGGGAACAGAGTCCAGGGCGTGAAGATGTTGAGATGAACCTCGATCTCCAAGGGATCACCGATCAGCCCGGACTCGACCGCCTGCCGCGCCGCCATCATCATCGGCGAGAAGCGGAGCTGGAAGTTCACGGCGGCCTTCAGCCCCTTCGCGCGGCAGATCGCGCGGATCTCTTTCGCATTGGCCAGATCGCTGCCCATCGGTTTCTGGATCAGCACGGCAGCGGCATCGGGCAGATCACGCAGGATCGGCAGGATGGCGGAGGGCGGCACCGCCACGTCATAGACGGCCGAATTGCCATGTACCGCCACCGCCTCGACCACCGTCGCGTAGGTCGCGGGGATGGCGAAGTCGCGGGCAAGGGCGGCGCGACGGTCGGCGTCGATCTCGGCCACCGCCGCCACCGTTAGCCCGGCCTTGGCATAGGCGGGCAGGTGGGCATCGCGGACGATGCCGCCGGCGCCGATCAGGACGATCGGCAGCGGGTTGGTCGGAGCGGGCCAGTCCTGGGCAAAATCCTCGATCATTTCGCCGCCTCGCGCTTTTCGACCAGCAGGATGTGTTCACAATACATCACCGTCTTGCCGTCCTGGTTCCTGGTTTCGCAGATTTCGACCACCTGGCCGTGGTTCGGCCGCTTCGGATCGTCCGACTTCCGCCCGATGGTCACTGTGGTGCGGATCGTGTCACCGGCAAAGACCGGATTGGGAAAGCGCAGCCGTTCATAGCCGTAAGTCATCGCGCGCGGGTTGATGATCGTCGCGGTCAGGCCGATGCCGATGGCGAAGGTCATGGTGCCGTGGGCGATGCGGTGCTGGAAGGGCTGACCCTTGCAGAACTCGGCATCCATGTGATGGGGGAAGAAATCGCCCGAATGCCCGGCGTGAAAGACGATGTCGGTCTCGGTGATCGTGCGGCCAAGGGTCTGCCGTGTCGAGCCCGGCGTGTAATCCTCGAAGAATTGCTCCTGCTCCACCTGTTCCTCCCGCTCCTGGCCTGCATGCATTTTCTTTCATAAAAAATATTTTGACAAATGAAAAGAATTGATCGAATTTGCGGCCCGAGGCTGCGGACAGCGGCAGGGGGGACGAATGGCCGAGGTCGGGGTTCACGCACGGGGGTTGCCGGGTCTGCCGGATGACCACGCGGCGATTCCCGTCTGGAACGCCGAGGACTGGTATTTCGAGGATTTCACTGTCGGCGACCGTATCCGCTCGATCCGCCGGACCATCGCCGAGGGCGAATCGATGCAGTTCAACAGCCTGGTGATGGACCACCACCCTTACGTCAGCGATGATCTTTTCGCGGTTCAGGACGGGGTGTTCGGCCGCCGCCTTGTCGCCGGGGCCTTCGTGTTTTCACTCGGGCTGGGGCTTGCCGCGACCAACTGCCTGAACTCGTTCAGCTACGGCTATGACCGGCTGCGCTTCATCAAGCCGGTCTTCATCGGCGACACGATCTACACCATCCGCGAGAACCTTTCGAAAGAGGTTCACAACGACAGGATGGGCAAGCTCCGCGTCAGCTATTCCGTCTACAAGGCGCCGGGCGACCTGGTGCTTTACGCCGAACACCTTCTGACGGCGCTCTACCGCGATCCCGCGAAATTCAGCGAAGAGGCGGCGGCAAAGCTGGCCGCGAAGGAGCAGGCCCGTGGCTGACGTCACCCTTCGCGGCATGACCTGGGACCACGCCCGCGGCTTCGATCCGATGGCCGCGACTTCTGCCGCCTATGCCAAGGCGCATCCCGGCGTGACGATCAGCTGGGAACGCCGCTCGCTTCAGGCTTTCGCCGACCGGCCGATTTCCGAGATGGCCGAGACCTATGACCTGATGGTGATCGACCATCCGCATGTCGGCGAGGTGGCCAAGCAAGGCAACCTGCTGCCGCTGGACGGCTTGCGCGAGGCCGAGATGGCGGCGCTGGCGGCGGGCTCGGTCGGGCTGTCGCATCCGTCCTACGCATTCGCCGGGCGGCAATGGGCGCTGGCCATCGACACGGCGACGCCGGTGGCCGCCATGCGCCCCGACCGGCTGGAAGCCGCGCCGAAGGTCTGGAGCGAGGTTCTGACGCTGGCCCGCAAGGGGCGGGTGGGCTTCGCGCTGATCCCGATCAACGCACTGATGACCTACTTCGGCATGGCCCGGAACCTTGGCTATGAGATTGCCGAGTCGCCCGACCGGCTGATGGCTTCAGATGAGGCCGCCCATGTTCTGGACCTGATGCGCGAGGTTGTCGCGCTGATGGACAAGCGCTGCCTGACGCTGGACCCGATCGGCATCTATGAATGGATGGGGCGGAATGAGGACGGGCCGCAGTATTCGCCCTTCGGCTATGGCTACACCAACTATTCCCGCGCCGGTTTCTGCCCCTTCCCGCTGACCTTCCACGATGCGCCGGGTGTCGAGCGTCCCGATCCGACCGGCACCGTCCTTGGCGGCACCGGCATCGCGGTTTCGGCCTTTACGAAGCACCCCGAGGTCGCCATCGACTATGCCTTCCGGATCGCGGGGGCCGACTGCCAGAAGGGCCTGTTCACCGAAAGCGGCGGCCAGCCTGCCCATGCCGCGGCGTGGGAGGATGAGGCCTGCAACGCGATGACGCGCAACTTCTTCCGGGGTACGCGCCGCACGCTTGAAACCGCCTGGCTGCGGCCCCGCTATGACGGCTACATGGCCTTGCAGGACCGCGCCGGCAGCATCGTCCACCGCTGCCTGACCGGCGCGGCCACGGTTCCCGAGACCATTCGTGCCCTGGATGCCGCCTACCGGGAGAGCCGCGCATGACGCTGCCGCTGGAGGGCATCCTTGTCGTCGATTTCAGCCAGTTCCTGTCCGGCCCCCTTTGCGCGCTGCGGCTGGCCGACCTTGGCGCGCGGGTGATCAAGATCGAGCGGCCCGGCACCGGCGACCTGTGCCGCACGCTGTATCTGTCGGACACCGACATCGGCGGCGCCAACAGTCTTTTCCACGCGATCAACCGCAACAAGGAAAGCTTCACCGCCGACCTGCGCGACCCCGGCGACCGGGCGATGCTGACAGCGCTTGTCGCGAGGGCCGATGTGGTGATGCAGAACTTCCGCCCCGGCGTGATCGAGCGTCAGGGTTTTGGCTATGAGGATGTGCGCGCCCTCAACCCCGGCGTCGTCTACGGCTCGATCTCGGGCTATGGCGAGGACGGGCCGTGGGTCGACCTGCCGGGGCAGGACCTTCTGGCTCAGGCGCGGTCGGGGCTTCTCTGGCTGACCGGCAGCCGCGACGATCCGCCGATGCCGATGGGCCTTGCCGTCGCCGACATGATGGCGGGCAATGCGCTGGCGCAGGGCATTCTGGCCGCGCTGGTCAGGAAGGCGCGGACGGGGCAGGGGGCCAAGGTCGAAACCTCGCTGATCGAGGCGCTTCTCGATTTCCAGTTCGAGGTGCTGACCACCTATCTGAACGATGGCAACCGCGTGCCGGAGCGTGCGGCGGTCAATGGCGCCCATGCCTATCTCGGCGCGCCCTACGGCGTCTACCGGACAAAGGACGCATGGCTGGCACTTGCCATGACGCCCTCGCTGGAGCGGCTGGCGGGGCTGATGGGGATCGGCGGGCTTGAGGGCTTCTACGGCGATGCCTCCGCCGCGATGACCCATCGCGATACGATCAAGGCCCGCATCGCAAAAGCCGTGGCGCTGGAAACCACGGCGCATTGGCTCGCCATCCTGCAACCGGTCGACATCTGGTGCGCCGAAGTGCTCGACTGGCCGGCGCTGATGAGTTCCGAGGCGTTCCGCCGGCTCGGTATGGTCCAGCACATCGCGGGCCCCGGCGCGTCGCTCGACACATTGCGGGGGCCGCTTCGTATCGACGGCAAGGCGCTTTGCCACGACCGCGCCGCCCCGGCGCTGGGCGAGGGGCGCGACAGGATCATCCGGGAATTCGGCCTGACCGCCGGTTCCCGCACTGAAGGCACGCCGCCGCCCCCGGCGGCGTGAACCAATCGGCGCGACCGCGCCAAAACGGGAGGACGACAATGAGAAAGATCACGGCACTGATGCTCGGCACGGCCCTTGTGGCCGTCACGGGCATGGCTTCGGCCGACGAGACCTGGGGCGACTATCCCGGCTATACGCTGCGCGTGAAGCTGATCGGCGGCGCGCAATACGAGAAGCTTTATGCCGAGATTCCGAAATGGGAGGCGGCGACCGGCGCCAAGGTGGAGATCGTCAGCCGCAAGAACCACTTCGAGCTCGACAAGGAAATCAAGCAGGACATCGCGGCGAACACGATCGACTATTGCGTCGCCTCGAACCACACCTCCTTCGCGCCGCAGTATGGTGACATCTACATCGACCTGAACACCGCGATCAAACCCGAGGTTCTGGCCGAGTTCGACCCGCTGGCGCTGAAGAACGCCACGGTGAACGGCAAGCTGGTGCAACTTCCGCGCCATTCCGACATCTCGAACTTGTTCTACAAGAAGTCGCTCTACGCGGATCAGGCCAACAAGGACGCGTTCAAGGCCAAGTACGGCTATGACCTCGCCCCGCCGGAAACCTTCGACCAGTTCAAGGATCAGGCGATCTTCTTCGCCAAGGCGCCCGATTTCTACGGCACCCAGTTCGTCGGCAAGGACGAGGCGATCACCGGCCGGTTCTACGAGATGCTGGTCGCCAACGGCGGCGCGCTGTTCGATGAAAACTGGAACCCGACCTTCAACTCGGCCGCAGGCGTCAAGTCGCTGATGTGGTTCAAGGAGCTTTATGACGCCAAGGCCGTGCCGGCCGGGTCGCTGAACTATCTCTGGGACGATACCGGCATGGGCTTTGCCTCGGGCACGGTGGCGATGGACCTCGACTGGGCCGGCTGGGCCGCGTTCTTCAACGACCCGAAGAATTCGAAGGTCGCGGGCGACATCGGCCTTGTCCGCGCGCCGAAGGGTGATGGCGGCAAGCGGTCGGGCTGGTCCGGGAGCCACAGCTTCTCGATCACCACGACCTGCGACAATCAGGCGGCGGCGGTATCCCTCCTCACCTTCCTGACCGATCACGACAACCAGATGATCGAGGCGCGGCAGGGCCTGCTGCCGACCCGCACCCAGGTCTGGAAGGACATCACGGCAGAGTTCGAGGCGGCGGGCAATCCGTTCATGGTCGAGGTGTTCAACACCTACAGCCAGTCGATGGCCGAAGACGCCTTCACCCCGCCGCTGATCGAGCCCTGGATCGAGGTTTCGAACGTGATCTGGCCGAACCTTCAAAAGGGCATTCTCGGCGAGATGGATCCCCAGGCCGCGCTGGATGACGCCGCCGAAAAGGCCAAGGTCATCATGGAAGACGCCGGCTACATCAAGTGATCCGATAGGGACGGGGCGGCCTATGCCGCCCCGTCCGCCAACCTGTCCCTGCACCACACCCGCGAAGGGGGAGCGATGCCGTTCTGGAGACGCGAAAGCGCAACACCCTTTCTTTTGCTGACGCCGGCAATGCTCACCATGGCTTTCGTGGTGATCGTCCCGCTGATTTTTTCGATGTATACGAGCTTTACCGGCTACCGGCTGGTCAAGCCGGACAGCCTTTATGACTGGGTTGGGTTCCGCAACTATGCCCGCATCCTGTCGGACTGGGATTTCTGGGTGCCTTTCGGCCGCACCGTCCTGTTCCTGACCATCGTGCTGAACCTCGAATTCCTGCTCGGCCTCGGGATCGCGCTTCTCATCAACCGGATCACCTGGGGTCAGCGGACGCTCAGGACCATCATGATGTTTCCGATGATGTTCTCGCCGATCCTCGTCGGCTTCCAGTTCAAGTTCCTCTTCAACGACAACATCGGCATCGTGAACAACGCGCTTCAGTCGCTTGGCCTGTCCGATGGCGCCATCGCCTGGCTGGTTGACGCGAAGCTCGCCTTCTTCTCGATCGCCATTGCCGAGATATGGATGTCGACCTCGGTCTTTGCGATCCTGCTTCTTGCCGGGCTTTTCGCCATGCCGCGCGACCCCTTGGAGGCGGCGAAGGTCGACGGCTGCAACCCGTGGCAGACCTTCCGCCATATCACGCTGCCGTTCCTGATGCCCTTCGCCTATATCGCCATGGCGATCCGCTCGCTCGACGTCGCCCGCGCCTATGACATCGTGACGGTGATGACCGACGGCGGGCCGGCTGGCCGGACCGAGCTTCTCTGGACCCTGATCGCGCGGGTCGGCTACGACAATTCGCGGATGGGGATGGCCAATGCGATGGCCTATGTCTCCACCATCCTTTCGATCCTCTTCACCTGGTACTTCTACCGCAAGCTGGTCGCGGCCCGCCGCTACATGGGGGGTGCGCAATGAGCCTTGCCGTCGAAAGCCAGACCTCGAAGCAGCTGAAACGCGCCGGTCTGACCGCGCTGACCTTCCTTCTGATGGTCGTGATGTGTGTGCCGGGCCTCTGGGTCGTCCTTTCAGCCTTCCGCCCGAATGGCGAGATTCTCGCCAAGCCGCCGGTCTGGGTGCCGGAAGCGCCGACCTTCGACAACTTCCGCAAGATCTTCGGCCTTGGCACCGATCAGGTGGCGATCCCGGTCGGCAGCTACTTCATGAATTCGCTGATCATCGCGCTGACCTCGACGGTCATCGCGCTCGCCATCGGCATGGCGGGGGGCTACGCCTTCGCGCGCTACCGCTTCCGGGGCAAGGGTGGCATCTTCCTTGGCCTGATGCTCTTCCGCGCCGTGCCGGGGATCGCGCTGTCGCTGCCGGTGTTCATCCTCTGGAGCAAGATGAGCATCATCGACACCAAGCTTGGCCTCATCATCGTCTATGTCAGCCTCAACGTCCCCTTCACCATCTGGCTGATCGACGGCTTCTTCCGCCAGATCCCGCTGTCTTTATCCGAAGCCGCGCAGGTCGATGGCTGCACCCGCTGGCAGGCCTTCTGGAAGATCGAGTTTCCGCTGGCCCGCTCCGGCATCGCGGCGGCGGGGGTCTTTGCCTTCCTGACCTCGTGGAACGAATTCGCGCTGGCGAGCCAGCTTACCCGCTCCACCACTTCGAAAACCCTGCCGGTGGGCCTTTTGGATTTCACGGCGCAATTCACAATCGACTGGGCGGGCATGTGCGCCATGGCGGTGATCATCATCATCCCCGCGCTGATCCTGACCTTCCTCGTGCAGAAACATCTGATCGCCGGTCTGACCTTCGGCGGCGTGAAAGGATAGAACATGGCTGAGATCACGCTCGACAAGGTCGTCAAGAAATACGGCGCGGCGAATGTCGTCCACGGCATCGACCTGAAGATCGCGCATGAGGAATTCGTGGTGCTGGTCGGGCCTTCGGGCTGCGGAAAGTCCACCACGCTTCGAATGATCGCGGGGCTGGAGGACATCTCTGGCGGCATCGTCAGGATCGGTGAGCGGGTGGTGAACGACCTGCCGCCAAGGAAGCGCAACATCTCGATGGTGTTCCAGAACTATGCGCTTTACCCGCACATGAACGTCCGGGAAAACCTGGGCTTCGGCCTGAAGATCGCAGGCGAAACCCCTGAGGCCATTGCGAAACGCGTCGATGAGGCGGCAGGTATCCTCGGCCTGACGCCGCTGCTTGACCGGACGCCGGCGGAGCTTTCGGGCGGCCAGCGCCAGCGGGTCGCCATCGGGCGGGCCATCGTGCGCCAGCCGAAGCTGTTTCTGTTCGACGAACCCTTGTCGAACCTCGACGCGGCGCTGCGGATGAACACGCGGATCGAGATCGCGAACCTGCACCGGCAGTTGTCGGCCTCGATGATCTACGTCACCCATGACCAGACCGAGGCGATGA
>DJUV01000146.1 GCA_002440625.1 Rhodobacteraceae bacterium UBA6273
GAGACCCACAGCCTGGTCTGGACCCGCCCGCAGCGCCGCGATGCCAACTGACCCGCCATACCACCGCCCCGCCCGGAGAATTCCGGGCGGGGCATTGCGCGGCCAAGGATATCGCCGATGCTGTGGGTCGATCCACCGCCCCTGTTCCGTCCCATGCATAATATTGTCGCGGACCCTGGTCGGGCCCGCGGGCTCTTCTCTCTCTCTGACTTCGGATTTTGCACCAGCCGCTCCGGCGTCAAGGACGAGCGGTCCCCCCGATTTTCCGTCGCCGCCCATGGCGGTGTCGGAAAACCGGCACCCCCGCTCGCCGCCGCTGGCGGTCGGCTTTCGCGATCCCTGACCCCTCGCGGCAACGGTGCCGTCTCCTTCCGTCAGAAAGCGAAAGGAGCATGACATGACTGAACGGGAGATTATCCGTATCGACGCTGGCAGCGAAGACTACTGGCACGCGCGCCGGGAGGCGTTTGCGCTTATCCGCGAGGCCGAGCGTGCCGCGAAACGCGTGGCCGAGGCGCCGATGTATCTGCACGGCGGATATGACGGGCACGGCGATGTCATTCCTGTCGAGAACCTTGGCCCCTATGAAGCCTTGGACAAGGCGATCCGCGCGATAAAGGCAAATCCGACTGCAGTGTGCATCCTCGTTGCGCAACGACGGACCTGGATCGGCGGCTATGCGGTCGCATCGTTTCACGGCGACGGTGGCACTACTTGAAGCAAAGACGGGAGGCGCCAATAGGCGCCTCCCTTTACCGTTTCGGGATCGGAAGCCGTGAAAGCGCGATCGAGCCGCTGTCATGGTTGTCGACTTCCACCCAGGTCATTGGCCCGCCCGGGCGGGATATTCTCGGGATGGTCTTGCCCGGCTTTCGGCGACAGAAAGATCGCATGAGATCCCGCGAAGGGCGGGATCGAGGGGCAGGGGGGATTCGGGCATTGCCCGAACGCCCCCTGCATCCTTGGGCCGCGCAAGCGCGTCCGTTCCGGGAACCGCCGGTTCCCCCATCAATCGCAAAATGCTGCGGCCCAAGGGGGCACCCCCGTCTTCCGCGCCGCCTGTTCGAGAGAGATTTCGGCAAAGGCCGAAATCACGATTCTTCTCAAGAAGAGGCAGCTTGTGCAGACGGGGCCCCCGACCCTCGGTCCTTGATTTTGCGATTGACGGGCCCCCCTCCTGCTCTCGCCGAGGGGCAATCCGGGAAGGAGAGACGCGCAAGAGGCGCGGCTCACCTTCCCGGACAGCCCCCATTTTGGCAGGCGGGCCAAGCCGGAAGGGATCGCCACTTTGAAAGGGGTTTCCTCATGGCACGTTATCAATGCCTCACCTGCGAAGCCGTCGAGACCGTCACCGATCTCTGCCTGAAAGCCTGTTCCCGCTGCGGCGGGCCGGTCTTCGATCTGGACCGCTACGAGGCGACCCGCGCCGAGGCGACGGTCATCGGCGCGCAGAATGACGCTTTCCGCAAGGCCCTTGGTCCGACCTTGCATGACGGACAAGAGCTTCGCGGCAGGATTGTCGCGACCCGTGGCATCCGCGAGATGGGAACCGCGTTCGTCGCCGCGGCTCTGGCAGTGGTCCGCGAGGATGAGAGTTTCGCCGACGATCACAGCCGCTATGGTTCGCGCAGTTTCGGGATGCCCGAGATTGCCCATGAGGGCGACAGCTTCCGCATCTATTGGAAGATCGACCTTTGCGCCAATGACGGCATCATGGGGCCGGAGGATGAATCCGATCCCGCGCAGACCATCCGTATCCTGACTCTCTGCCTGCCCGAGGAATACTGATCCGGCGGGGCGGCCCGGAAACGAGGGGCCGCCTTTGCCCACGGTGCCGATGGGTCGAGCGGCCGACCAGGGGTTCCGTTCAGGCCGCGCAATAAACCTGCCATCCTTTGCGCTATACAAAACTATAGCATTGACACGATGCTATAGGATTGGCGATAGTGGGAAGGGTAAGAAGCTGGCAGGAAATAGGGAGGCTTTCTTCCGCATGACCCGCGCGAAACGTCTGATCGAACAGGAGAGGATGGAGATCCTCCGCGCCGCAGCGGAAGGGGTTTCAACCTCCGTGCTGGCCATTCGCTTCGGGGTCACGCCGCGCGCGGTGCGCTACACATTGCAGGCGGATCGAGATCGCCAGCGTGACACTGGCGTGGCGGTGGTGGCGGTGACGGTGAAGCTCACGCCGGGCGAGTTGGCCGCGCTTGATGTCATGCTCGCCTCGGCCGGAATCGCGACCCGGACGGACGGCATCCGGCGGCTGATCCAGGCGGCGGGTGGGGTCTTCGTGCCGGATGCGCAACTGGCGGCGGCGATGGCGCGCACTCGGGCGTCGTTGAATGATGTCGGCAACAGTGTCGCGCAGATCGCCAAACAGATGGCGCAGGCGAACCGGGCGGGGCAGGGGGCGGAGGCTGTGTTCTCCGAACTTCGGCTGGCGCAGATGCGCGGGTTGGCGCGCTTCGTTCTCGATGCGGGTGACGAGATCGACCTCCTGATCCGCCGCCGCCGGGAAGCGATGCAGCTGGAGGCCACGGCTACGCTGAGGGAGTTCGCCCATGCCGCGGAATGATGCGGTCAGCGCCGTCACCGGCGAGATCTTCCGCGAGGGCTGGAGCCGTATCCGCGGCTCGATGCAGGGTCTCGATACCCGCCGGCAGCGACAACTGGTGCGCGCCGCCGCCGGGCATCGGCCGGCGGTCTTCAAGGCGATCCAGGGTGGCGGCACGTTCTCCAAGGCGCAGCTCGCGAGCCAGCTCGAGTACCTGACGACCAAGTCGAGCCATATCGTCGACTCGAGCGGCTTTCTCGACGGCAAGGCGCAGCTCGAGGGCAAGGAGATTACGAGCCTGACCGAGCGTTTCGCCAAAAGGTGGGAGGCCGGCACCAATCTCAAGCTCGGCCAGACCACGCATCTCCTGATGTCCTTCCCCATCGGCACGCGGGGCGAGGATGTGCGCGACATCGCCTCGGATGTGGCCGAGAGGTTCTTCCAGACCGAAGCCGGGCATTTCGACTATATCATCGCCGTGCATGAGGACCGCGATCATCCCCATGCGCATCTGGTGCTGAACCGCCGCTCGCAGGAGGGCGAGACCTTCTATCTCGGGCGCGATCACCGCTTCAACTATGACGATTTCCGCCTCGCCATGGTCGAGGCCGCTGAAAGATATGGCGTGCGGCTGGAGGCGACGCGGCGACTGGAACGCGGCGAGGTGCATTATCCTGCGCGCACCCGCGAGGTCTATGCCGCGAAGGAAGAGGGGCGCGACCCGGCACCACGCGCCCGTGTCGGCGCCGACCTGATCCGGGCGCTGGCCGAGATCGCGAACACGAGGGCGGTCTATCAGTCGCTGGCGGCCGAGGCCTCGCGCGACAATCGCAGCGACATTGCCGATGCGCTGTTCCGGGCCGGTGAGATGCTGGCACGGGGCGGGCGGCTTGATCTGAAGGGAGACGTCTATATGGCCGAGGAGCAGTCCTTCGACGATCTGAAATCCCGCTATGTCGAACAGGTCGCCCGCATTCAGGGGATGATCGCGGAAAAGCCCGAGGCCGAGCGGCCAAGGCTGGAGAAAAGCCTGAACGTCATCCAGGCGCGGCTGGCCCATATGCAGCCCCTGGGTCTGCGCTCGATGACACTGACCGAACGGCCCTCCGAGGGCGGGGTCTATTCCGAGGCCAATATCGATGCCGCGCATCTCGACCGGCTGCGCGCGCCGGAGGTTAGGACTGAGGTCGAGATCGCGCTCAAGGGGACGGGGATCAGCAGCTCGATGGTGATCGCGCGGATGGAAGCGGGCGCGCCGAATGCCGCGCTTGAACGGCAATGGATCGCCGATGATCTCAAGCAGGTCGCGACGCGGGACGGGCTGAACCTCGAGCGGCGGGCAGATCTGGAGCGGGCGCGCGAGGTCTTGAACCGCGCGCATGTCGCACTCGGGCAGGCGCTGGAACGCGCGGGCGTCTTGCGACAGGACGGGGTGGAGGAGGAATCTGTCACCGAACGGTTCCATTTCCATGCGGAAGCAGTGGAAGACGCTAGTGCCGCGATCCGGCGGGAAATGCGGCTTGAGGGCCTGACCGATGACGAGATCGAGGATCGCGACGGCGAGGTGATCGCCCGGGCCGAGCGCCGAATCGAGGCCGAACAGCGCGCCTGGCTCGCGGGCCATCCCGAGATTCTGCAAAGCCCGGGCGAGGTCATCGACCGGTCGCAGCCCTACCGCGAGCACATCACCGATGAGGGCAGGGCTGGCGAGATCGCCCGCGAGGTCGATCGGCTGCTGGCGGCGCGCGGGGACAGGGTGCCGATGCCGGTGACTGAGGCGGTCGCGGAACATTTCCGGACACGCTATCCCGACATGCCCGCCCATCTCGCTCGGGGCCTGGGCGCGACCTATGCAGCCGTCGTCGAAGTGAAGGACAACGAGGCAATCAACGAAATCCGTCGCGAAAGGGAGTTGCGCGAAGCGCTTGGTACCAGCTCCGGCACGGGTGATGCGCCGCAAGGCATCGATGCGGATCGCCGCGCGCGGGAAATGCGAACCGATCACCTATCCCCCGAGATCCAGCGCACTATCACGCAGGGCCGGGAGGGCGATCGGTCCGAACCCTTCGCCGATGCCCGCGAGCGCGACAGTTTCCGCGCCGCAGTGGAACGCGGGTTGGATGCGGGCCAGCTCGACCGTCTGCGCGCCGGCGATGCCGATGTGCTGAAAGACCGGATCGGTGACCGGCTCGACCGGCTCCATGTCGCGAAGGTCTGGCTGCAATCTGATGCGGCGACAGCGAACAGCGATGCGACGAGGGCCGTGGTCGAGGAGATCGCCGAGCGGGAATATGAGCGTGACCGCCTTGGGCTGAATGACGGCGAGAGCGAGAGGGGAGAGGTCCATTGACCGGCGCATTGGCCCGGGGCCGGCTCGCCATCGGCATCTTCCTCGTCATCCTGACCGCCGCCGGCATCGGCTATGTCCTGGCCTCGGCAGTCATGACCTGGAAGGGGCAGGGGTTTCAGGGGGCGATCGACTTCGGCTTCATCGCTCGGAACTACCTCGCGCTTCGCGCCGCCCGTCCCGAGGATTTCCGGCTGATCAATCTGATCGTTGGCGGGGCCGGTCTGGCGGGGCTTCTGGCCAGCATCGCGATGTCCGGCTCGGCGCTGACCCGCTTTGGCCTCACCCATTGGCAGACGAGGCGCGAGATGAAGCGCAACGGCTTCTTCGGCGCGCCGGGCACCGGCTTCATCATCGGCAAGCTCGGGCCGCCCGGCAAGCGCGCGCCCTTCCTCTGCTCGAAAACCTTCCCCCATGCGCTGATCGTTGCCCCGACCGGGCGCGGCAAGACCACCGGCTTCGTCATTCCGAACCTGCTGACCTGGCAGGGCTCGGCGGTCACGCTCGACGTGAAGGGCGAATGCTATACAGCCACCGCCCGGCATCGCGCCGCGCAGGGCGACAAGGTCTATCGCTTTGCGCCGACCGATTGGGAAGGCAAGCGGACGCATCGCTACAACCCGCTTCTGCGCATCTTCGCCCTGACGGATCCGGCGCGACAGCAGATGGAACTTCTCCTCTTGGCGACGCTCTTCCTGCAAAACGACAATGACCGGGTGCAGGGGCTGCTGAAAGGCGGGATCGATCTTTTCGTCGCTGCGGGGCTTCTCGCGTTCCAGCGCGGTCGGCCCACCTTGGGCGAGATTTACCGCATCGCCGCCTCGGGCGGGCAGAAACAGAAGGAATATCTCGCCCGCGCGCACGAGGCGCTGAACCCGGCGGCGCGGCTCATCTTTATTCGCCTCGCCTCCACCAACAACGACACGCTCACCTCCTACGTCTCGCTCCTGATGACCTCGGGCCTCGATCAATGGCAGAACCCGGCGATTGATGCCGCGACGGCGGTGTCGGATTTCGACTTCCGCACGATCCGGCGTAAGCCCTTCAGCGTCTATCTGGTCGTCCAGCCTCTGATGGTGAAGCCGCTGGCGCCCTTGATCCGGCTCTTCTTCTCCGACCTCCTTTCCGCCTTGCAGGACCGCGAACCAGGCCCGGACGAGCCCTGGCCGGTGATGATCATGCTCGACGAGTTCAACCGCCTGGGGAAGATGCCGATCGTTTCGGAAAGCATCGAGGTCTTGCGCCATTATCGCGGCCATCTCGCCGTCGTCACCCAGACCATCCCCGCAATTGACGAAATCTATGGCGAAAACACCCGCCGGGCGCTGCAGGGCAATGCCGGGGTGAAGCTCTACCTCACGCCCTCGGATGAAAAGACGGTCGAGGAGCTGAGCAAGGCCGTCGGCAAGACCACCAAAACCGTGGTCACCCGCTCCCGTTCCCTTGGTCGCAACCCCTTCGAGGGGCGCAGCCAGTCTGTGCGCACCGAGGAAACCCCGCTCCTGCCCGAAGACGAGGCCCGCCGCTTGCCACTGGACGAGATCGTCGTCGTGGTCGATGCGCAGATGCCGATCCGGGCAAAACGGGTGGTCTATTTCGAGGATGCGTTCTTCAAGAATATCCACGCCGCGCAGGAAGGCGAACTGCCGGGCCCGCCAAGCCGGGATGCCCCGGATGATGGTGCAGGCCTGCCGCTCAGCGTTCGCGCGACGCCGACCGCGCCGAGGCCGGAAGGGGCGGGCGGTGGGGAAACTGATGCCGAGGTGAAGGCGGTGGATGGACGGGTGGTGCGGGTTGTGGCCGGCGGGGAGGCGCTGGATGAAACGCCGGAACCCGCTCCGCGACGGACGCGACGCGCCGCCGTGCTTGCTGCAGATCGGCGCCAGATCGAGATGGATTTTGCGAGCGGGCCTGGGCTGGAGGTGGAGAATGCGTCAGGCGACGACAAGGCCCGGGTCGAGGACGTACTGAGCGATCTCGACCGGCTGGAAGGGGAGATGCTGGACGCAGGGGATGTGGCAGAAACGGTCGGCAGAGGCGAGAGGCTGGTGTCAGGGTGAGCAATTGGTGTCGTTTCCGAGCCGCCCGAAAACCCGTTCCGGAACGCTATGCTCGGGGAAGCAGACTGGCCAGCGGCGCCACCAGCCTGCCCGGCGCCGAGGAATAGGCCGCAAACCCATGGTGCCGATAGAAGGCCTCCGCCTGGGCATCCTTGGCGTCAACGACCATGGCGAAGACCGCAACTTCGCTGCCCGCCGCGCGAAGGATGGCGTCGGCGAGCAGGGTTGCTCCCAGTTTCTGCCCGGTGAAGCGGTGATCTATCGCCAGGCGCCCCAACCGCGCGGCGGGCAGCGTGGGATACCTGGGCAGGCGCCTGGTCAGCTCGGCGGGCAATTCGGTCAGCAGAATATCCGCCGCAGACAGCGTGTAGAAACCTGCGATGGTATCGGCGGCCTGGTGCAATGCGATATAGGAGGCAGCGATCCGCCGCCGGACATCCTGTGTGACCTGCGCATGAAAGTAGCGGGACAGAGCCTCGCTGGCACAGTCAAAACCTGACCGATCCCGCCCGTCGAGAGGAAGAATCCGGAAAGAGCCCGGTGTCACGGCTCGCCAATCAGACGGCGACGATGTTCAAAGGCGCGCAGCATGGCCGGGGTCGCCGGGGCCGGATTCAGCAGGGCTTCCACAAAGCGGACCTGTTCCGTGGCAGAAAGCCGGATGATCTGCTCTTCCTCCAGCGTCTTGCGGGCCGCTTGTTCGGCGGCCGACACCACGAATTCGCTGACCGAGCGCCCCTGAATCTCGGCCGCACGCCGCACGATCGCCAGAGTATCCGGCGTGGTGCGGGCCTCGATACGTTCAGATCGCGTCTGGGGCTGCGCCATGATCGAATTTCTCCTTTCGGCCTATGTACGGTAAAGTAACGTACAAATCAAGGGTCGGATTTGGGGTTGTTCTCGGCGAACGCGGAATCAGCTTGTTCGGGGCTGCAATCCCAAGTTCGCCCGGCACCGCATGTGACAGCTCATCGCACTTGCCACCGCGATTGCAATCGGGGCATTGATGGGGTGAAACCGATGCGACCCCTTACCGCCCTCGACGACATTCTGGCCCGCGCGCGGCCCAAGGTCTGTCCGCATGCCGCGAAGTGTATGGCGAAGCTGCCTCTACTGGCTGCCGATACAGACCCACCTTGGCACATCGATGCCGTCAGGGGGCGGTCACATCATCAAAGCCAGTCTGCGTGCTGCCTAGCTGCAGACTCCAATTGCCCGTTTCAATCGGCGTCCTCGAAGAAAACTGCGGCCGGATAAGGGTTTGCCGGTCCATGGCGAACGCGCTGTTCCACAAAGATCCCTTTCGATCCGAGAAGCCACGCCCGATGAACCTCCGATCCGGCCAGCACTGCCCGAAGCCAACGCGGCATGACCCAGCCAGAATAGCCGGCAAGATAGATGCGATGAAGCAGGGTGATTTTCATGTGCAGGGATCCAGAGAGTTCTCCCGCGGCAGGCAGGGCAGGCGATGGCCTGTCCTATCATTCTGCAAGCTTGCGATGCGCCCATGCCTTCAGTTTCGGGCTAGGCGCCGCATCGGTTGCAGCCCCCGCCATCACCTCTTCCCCAACCTCCGCAGCCGCGCCAACTGCTCCATCATCCGCGCCCCGGCCCCAATCGAAGCCCCCGGCGGCGCAGCTCCCACCCCGCCCGCCGAACCCGGTCGCCCCGGCACGGCCTGCAAGCCGATGAACTGCCGCGCGCGGATTGCGGCATATTCCGCCGCCGTAGCGCCGCCGATGGCGTAGCGGTTGTAGACCTGTTGGCTGCCGGCAAAACCGCGCGCGAAGGCGTAGCTGCCGCCAAGGCCCGCTGACAGAGCCGGCATCATGATATTGCCGGAGATGGTACGGACGATGAAAGGGGTTGCGATGATGAAACCCTTGGCCATCAGTACCAGCATGAAGAACGGGATCAGCGCGCCGATGTTCGAGGCGCTTTCCGGATCGCCCAGTTCGGCCAGAAGGGCGCGCGACACGCCGGTGATGGTGGCGAAGACTCCGGCGATCACGATCGGGTAGAGGGCGAAGGAGATCAGCGCCGACAACCAGCGTGCGAAGTAATCCTTGGTGGCCTCGAAAAGGGTCAGGAAGATCATCACCGGGGCAATGCCGATCAGAAGGGCGATCATCAGCCGCGAGGCGATGACAATGAAGGCGGCCAGCCCGCCGAGGATCGAAAGGAGCAGCACCCCCAATGTGTCGAGCATCGCGCCCACCATCCAGTTCAGTTCCGATCCGGCGGCGTTCAGATAATCGCCGAGCGCAGCGATCAATTGGTCGAATTCTTCAGCGAAAGTGCCGGAGGGCCCGGGCGCGCCGCCGCCGACCGAGGCGATGAGGGCGCCGGCAATGCTGTCGATGCCATTGAGGATCGCGCTTGAGAGAGTGTTGAACTGCACCCAATTGGTTGCGAACATCCCGATGAGGCCAAGTTTCACCGCCAGCCAGAAGGCTGTCCGGCTGTCCATGGCGCGGTATTGGAAGATCATGTTGACGAAAACCAGCGCCACCGCCAGCGTTGCGCCAAGGGCGATCAGGGTGCCGACCGTTGCCGCCACGGCGCCGAACTGGGTCTCCGCCGCGCGATCGAGATATTGGTCGGCGGTTTCCACGAAATAGGCAACAACACTCATGCCCCGCCGCCCTCGCCTACCAGGACCCGGCTGCTTCGCAGATCGGCATGGCGTTCAGCCGCAGCCGGTTCGCTTGCCATCGGTATTCCTCGGTCGCCTCGACAATGTCCTGATAGTCGGCGGCGACGAAACCCTCGAAAAAGACCGCCTCGGCCGCATCCCAGGGTGGATAGCGGGTGTCACAGGTGCAGCTTCCGGCATCGAGGATGCGCTGCATGCTTGCCGCACGATAAATCTGCTGGACGAGAAGCCGCTTGTGGGCATCGCGCGGATCGATGCCTTGCATCCATTGTGGCTCTGGCTGATCGGGACAGGCTACAGGCACAATGCCGCGCGCGGGATCAGGGTTTTGTTCCGCGCCTGCGGGCGCTGCCATGCTGACGCCGATTGCCAGCAGAGCGAAGAGCATCGCGCGCCTCATGCGCCGAGCCCTTCGGACGAGGCGGGCGTTTCGCGCTTGAGGAAGGCGGTATAGCCATAATCCCCGGCCTCGGCCGAAATGACTTCCCAGCCCCTGGCGCCGTGTTCGTTCAGGATCCGGCGCATCGTGTCATAGTCGCCGCGCTTCTTTATCTCGAAGAAGAGGATGTCATACTCAAACCGCTTCATCTGCATATCCTCCGTGATGTTCGTTTCCCGGCAGGTAGAACTCGGTGATGCCGCGGCGCCCTTCCTCGCGGCCGGCCTGAATGATGACGTCGATCGAGGCCTCGATGTAGGAGGTCATGTCGCGCCAGGTCATCGGCACCCCGGTCTTCAGCGCAGCGATGGCGAGACGCTGGACGGCGAGTTCCGGGGTTTCGGCATGAAGCGTAGTCATCGAGCCGCCATGGCCGGTGTTGATCGCCTCGAGGAAGGTCATGGCCTCGCGCCCGCGCACCTCGCCTAGGATGATCCGGTCGGGGCGCATGCGCAATGCGGCGGTCAAAAGCACATCGGCCGTCTGGAACTCTGCATCGCGATTGGCGATCAGGGTGACGGTGTTAGGCTGGGTTGGAAGAAGCTCTGCGGCGTCTTCTATGGTGACGATCCGTTCCTCAGTAGGCACGCAGGCGAGGATTTTTCTTGCGGCGAGGGTCTTGCCGGTCGAGGTGCCGCCCGAGACGATCATGTTGAGCTTGCCCTTGGCGCAGAAGCTGATTGCCGCATGGATATCGCCTGCGGCCACGACGGCGCGTAGGGCGCGGGCCTTTTCCCGGCGGATTTCCTCGAGCCGGCGCTCGGAGCCGTAGAGATAAGAGAGCTCCACCCGATCGAGCGGCAGGCTGGAGAAGAAGCGCAGCGAGATCGACATGCCCGAGACCACGGCCGGTGGAGTGATGACCTGGGCGCGGACCGGCCGGGCGCGATAGATGATCGAGACCGAGACGATCGGCCGTTCGCGACTCATCGGAATATTGGCCGCAGAGGCGATCTGGTTGCCGAGATCGCGCAATTCGGTGGGAGTGAGCCGCACCTCCAAAGCCGTCATGAAATGATCGCCCTGGAATTCGCCCCAGGCAGAGCCGTCGGGGTTGATGCAGATCTCGATGACATCCTCGCGCGCGGCCTCTTTCAGCCGGTCGAGCGAGGCCTGAAGGTAGCTCAGGCCCATCTCAGTAGATCTCCAGGTCGCGGTCGACCATGACGGTGACGCGGGCGCCTTGCGCGACATGGATCACCGGGCCGATGGCGAGATAGTCGCCGACCACGCTGTCGGTCGCATCGGCCAGATCGCCGCCGACATCTTCCAGCACATCGGCGGCCTCCTCGTCCCCGACTTGTCCGGCGGCGATGCCGGGGGCGGCGGAGATGACCGAGATGAGGGCCGCCGAGCCGAAACGGGCGCCAAAGCGGGTATCGACACGGCCGGTGACGCCCGAGCGACCAAGATCGTCGCCGCCGAAGGATGAGATGCGCACCGTCTGGCCGGAGGGCAGCACGATCCGGTCCCAGGCGATGGTGATGCGGCGGTCGGCGAGTTTCACGCCAGAGCGATAGCGACCGATCAGCCGCGCGCCGCGCGGGATCAGCAAGCGGCTGCCGTCGAAGCCGAAGACATCTTCCGAGACGATGGCGCGGGTCTGGCCGGGGAGCGAACTGTCGAGTGCGGTTTCCATCACGGCCTGGATCATCGTGCCCTGGATCACGGTATTGGCCGGATTAGCGATCACTTCGGCCCGGGTGACCTCGCTCGGCCGCGCGTCTGCCATCACGAATTCCGTGGCCGCATCAAACCGGCGTTCGGAAAGTTCCGTCTTGTTCGCATCCGCAACGCCCGCGCCGCCAAAGGCGATCAGGGGCGATGCGATACGGCGGGCCTCGAAGGCGCGAGCTTCCTCGGCGCGGGACGCCAGTTCGGCCAGGCGCCGGGCTTCCTCCTCGCGGGCAAGATGGTCCGCGTCGGATTTGTCCGGCGGGGTAAGGGCGGAGTTCTGAGCCTCGATCAGCGCCAGATCGAGATCGGCGCGCAACTGTTTCAACTCGCGGTCGCGGGCGGCGAGAGCTTCCTGGAATTGCTTCTGGGCTTCTTCCGAGGCGGTTTGCAGGCTCGCGATCCGGGCGGTGAGCGCCTCGATGGCTGCGGTTGCGGAAGGATCATTGCCGCCCGCCGGTGCAGGGGTGCGTTTCAATGCCTCGATTTCGGCCTTGAGCGCGTCGATCTCGGCCAGAAGCGCGGCATCGGTCGCGGGCGGCGGGGTCGCCTCGACAACCTTCGGGACCGGGGCAGGAGGCGGCACGACGGGTTCGATGGCGCCAAAACCCTCGCCCTCGATCTGGAATTCGTCTGGCGTCGCGGTCGGCAAGGCGGTGTCGTCTTCGCTTCCCGACATGAGCCAAAGCACCGCGCCGGCAAGTAGGACCAGAGCGGTGATCAGGATAGCGAGGAGCGGCGTGCGCCGCCGGGGGGCAGGCTTGCGGCGCGGATCGTTTTGCTCGAGCGCCTTCAGACGCCGTTCGAGTTCGGATGCGGAAGTGTCGCTCATGATCCAGGTCTCTCTGGCGCAAGGGCAGAGATGCAGATTGTCTCCTCGCCGATCCGCAGCACCCATTGTCGGCTGACGCCGGAGACCCGGATCACGCCATCGCCGGCGGAGGAGGAGTTGACCGTGCGTTCGCGCCCGCCTGCGTAGCGGAAGATCGCCGGAACGGGTGCGTTTCGCGGGAATTTGAAATAGGTGAAGGTTCCGTCGTCCCAGACCTGTGTGGGGGAGAATTCGCTCTCGGCGCTGGCGCCATAGCGATAGTTCGGGGCAGGGGCTGCGATGACTCCAGCGGGTCGGGACTCGTCCGGGTAGCGGAACTGCACGACATAGAAGGTCGGGTTGGATGTCTCCTCGACGCTGAAATAATAGCTCCGACGGTCGGTATAGACGGTGATATTGGTGCGGACCCCGCGTGCGAGGGGCTTGAGCGCGAAGGCGCGCCCGCCCGGCACGCCATCGATCTCGAAACCCTCGGTATCGCCGGCAAGAATCGAACGGATGCTCTCGCCTTCCCCGAATTCCACCGAAGTCACATGGGTGAGCGAGGTGCTGAGCTTGTAGACCTGCCCCTCCAGAAACTTTGCCACGCGCACGCGACGGTCATTGGTGCCACTGGCCGGGACTGCCTCGGCACCGGCAAGTGAAACCGTGCCGAGAAGGATGAGGGCCGAAAGAAGGCGGGAACGGAGGCTGGCGCAGAGAGCTTGTCGCATTTTAGTTCTCCTGCCGGTCAGAGCGGATGGCATATTCGGTGACGGTGAAGCCGAAGGGATTGGTCCAGACCTCGTCGATGCTGCGGCTTGTCTCGGGGCGGAAGGTGAAGAGTAGCGTCGCGGTAAAGAGCCCGGCCTGCACACCCTTGAGCGAGGTCAGGCGCTTTCTGATCCGTACCGTCGCGCGGGTCTTGCCGATGAGGCTGATGCTGAGAATCTCGACTTCGAGCCTGGCATTTGGCCCGTAGACCGTCGGCGGATAGTCGGGATTGGCGGAATCCCAGATCCGGCGCAAGGAGGCTGCCGCCGCACCGTCGGAATGCTGCAGGACGCGACGGATGCGCAGGTCGTTGTCGAGCTGGTCATAGGTCTCGCGGGCAGTCACATAGCGGAAAACCTCGGCCTCGACGATGGCCTGGTTTTCGGTGACGGTGGTGGCACCGACCGAAGCCTCCGGCAGCGCAAAGCCGGTCGCGGGATCATAGGGCACCACCACGGGGGGCGGATCGGTGTCTAGGATCGCCACAACCGCTGCGGCCAGGCAGCCAAGCATGCCGAAGATCAGGCCCATGAGGGCAAGGCGTTGCCAGAGCCGCTCGCGCCGGAGCGCGCCATAGATCAACTCCTCCTCGATGATCGCCGCTTCCTCCTCCAAACCCGGGCCTCCGTCACTCGGCTTCAAGGTCGGGCAGGCTGAATTCCATGAAACGCGCCTCTTCTGCAATGGTCGCGGCATCGATGACGCCGCCGGTGCCATCGCCGACGGTCTGCACCGCCTCGAGCTGCCACATGGCGACCATGGCAATTGCCAGTTCGGCTGTGACGCGGGTGTTGAGATCGACGCTTTCCTTCAACTCGTCCATGTCGTCGATCAACCCGACAAGCCGGTCGACGCGCTGCAAGGATGCCCCCGCATCGTCATAGCTGTTCTGGGCTGCGGCCGAGACAAGCGCGCCGGTCGTTGCTTCAGTTGCCACGCGGACGGCACCCGGGCTGCCACTGCGGGCCATTTCCGCAAGCGTATCCTCGTCGAAGCCGAGGTCCGAGAGCACCCGGTCCATCTGGGTTTCGATCTCGCTGGCGCCGGAGCCGGCGAGCCCCGAGAAATCGCCGGTGCGGATGGCGCGGATCGTGGCCTGGATATCACCGAACTCCTGATCGAGAAGCCCGTTCAACTCGGACTCCATCCTTGTCTGGATGATTTCGGGCAGTTCGGCGATGCGGGTCAGCGCCTGATAGGTCTTCTGCAATTCGGCAAGCTGGTTCATCAGCGTCGCCAGTTGGTCGCGGAGTTGCACCAGCTGCTCGTTTTGCAGGATCTCGTCGGCGATCATCTGGCGCAGCTGCTGGATGCTTTGGGCGATGTTCTGGGTGTCGACCACCGGCACGCCTTGGGCGCGGGCGGCGCCTGGCATGAGCGGACCGATGAGTGCCAGGACGATGGCGAATGCCGCCGGGCCAATTGCGACCGAGCGCGGCCAGCGCGCGGCGTCAGACATGCTTGATTTCATCGTGGATCCTCCAGGGTGAATTCCATGAAACTGCCCTCGGCCATGCGGGCGGCGGCTTGGGCGAGTTCGGCGGCACTTGAAACGCTGCTGCGCGCGGCCTTGAGCTTGATCTGCGCCGCCATCAGCCGGACAAGTTCGGCGCGGGCATAGGTATTGAGTGCGATGCTTTCCTGCACATCCGTGGTCCGGCCGATTCGGGTGACGATATCCTCGATGCGAAGCGCGGCCTGCCGGATCGCTTCAGGCGCGTTATTGCCGTAGAAGGCGGCCCCGGAGCCGGTAACGGAAAGGTTGGAGCTCGCCAGCAGCACCGGGTCGATGGTGCCAAGCGCTTCGATTCCGCCGATTCGTGCGAGGTAATGGTTGTAGCGTTCCGGGATCACCGTCACATAGTGTTGCGTTTCCGCAAAGGGCGGCACGCCGCCATATTCGATGACCCGGCCGGGCCCGGCGTTATAGGCGGCCAATGCATTGACGATATTGCCGCCGAAAGTGTCGAGCTGCGCCGCGAGATAGCGCGCACCACCTTCGACCTGAAGATAGGGGCTGTCGTAATATTCCGGGTTGATGCCGAGGTCCGTGGCGGTCGCCGGCATGATCTGTGTGAGGCCGAAGGCCCCTGCGGGTGATCGCGCGCTGATGGAAAACCGGCTTTCCTGCCAGATCAGCGCCTGCAGAAGGGCGCGCCATTGCACAACCGAGAGACCTGCGCGGCCGACGCCGGGCCGGCCATGGGTTTCCTTGGCAACACGGATGATCAGTTGTTCGACATTCTCCGCAGCATCGCCGAAAAGTTGCGGGGCGCCGGGATTGGGATCGATCTCACCAGTCCCATAGACCACATCGGCGGCGCGGTCGGCATTGCCGGACCCGGACTCGAGGTCCGCGATCATATCGCGGGTACCGATGCCGCCGAGGCTGGTCTGGGCCTCCAAAATGCTGCGGAGGGTGGCAAGCTGTTCGGCCTCGATCTGGGCCAGCAGATCCCGGACCGCCTGTTTCTCGCGCTGGCGGGCAAGATCGGCCTCGCGACTGGCGGTCATGGTGATGTCGCGCGCGGTTAGCCCGCCATCATTGCTGGGCACGCCTTGCGCGGCGGCAGCGCCGCCGGCGGCAAGGGTGAGAAGGAGGGCAAGGCCGACCCGCCTAACCACGACTGTCGTCCTGTGGTGCGGCGCCGTCCAGCGGCGTGAAGCTGCAATCGCCGACGGGACCACGCGTGACGAAGTTGAAGCAGTTCGCCTTGGGTTCGCGGTGGCTCGCACAGGCGGCGAGCAAACCGAGGGCAAAGAGGAGGAACAGGCGCGCGCTCATAGTCCCCTCCAGAAATCAGGCCTGCTGCGGTAGTCTGCCCCCGCCAGCGCCTCGCCCTTTTCCATGCCGCCAAGAATGGTCAGAAGCGGCCCGAGCGCCGAAAGATCGGCATCGACGACGATGGAGCCCAGGTCGTCGCGGATGAGCGCCAGCCGGCTGTCGCTGCCGGTGTTCAGAAGCACATCCAACTCCTTCTCGCCAAGGCCCAGCATGGCGTAATCGGCGGCATTGGCGCGGATGTTCGGCAAGAGGATTTGCGTCGGCACCGCCTCGACGATGGTCTTGCCGGTGCGGGTGCGCTCCAATTGGCTGGCATATTGCGTCATCATCACCGCGACGGTGTTCTGCTTGCGTGCCGTCACCAGCCAATTGGACAACCGTTCGGCAAAATAGGGATTGTCGAGCGCCTTCCAGGCCTCGTCGATGACGATGATCGTCGGGTGGCGATCCTCGATCTTCCGCTCGATGCGGCGGAAGAGATAGGAGAGGACCGCCATGCGCTCCTTCTCGCTCTCTGAGTCCAGTATTCCGGTCAGGTCGAAACCAACCACATCGCCCTCGAGCGAGAATGTATCCTCGAGTCCCTGGCCGAAGATCCAGCCATAGCGGCCATCGGCGGTCCATTCGAAGAGCCGCTCATGCAGATCGCCGTGATCATCGGTGGAAACGAAAAGCGAAGCAAAATCCGCCCAGTTGCGAAGTGCCGGATTGGCCGCCCCGGCATTCTGCCGCACGACTTCCTGAATCCGGTTGGTCTGGGAAGGTGTCAGCGGCTTGTCGGGCCGGTGGAGGAGCGTTGCCAGCCAGTCCGAGAGCCAGGCGATGCCGCCGGTATCAGTCTCGGTCCAGAGCGGATTGAGGCCGGTCGGCTGGCCGGGCTTGACGCTTGCATAGCGCCCGCCATTGGCGCGCACCGCCATTTCCATGCCGAGCCTGTAGTCGAAGACGAAGATCCGCGCGCCCACTCGGCGGGCCTGGGTCATCAGGAAGGCCGAAAGCACCGATTTGCCCGAACCCGGACGGCCGAGGATCAGCGTATGGCCGCTGGTCGGCTCCCTGACGGGTGCGCCGCGCTCGTGATAGGAAAAGCGATAGGCGCCCTGTTCGGGGGTGGGGAAGAGCGTGATCTCCTGTCCCCAAGGGAGTTGCGGCTTGGCCTTGCCCATCTGCGTGCGATGCAGTGCCGCGAAATCCGCGAAGTTGCGGTT
>DJUV01000151.1:0-2672 GCA_002440625.1 Rhodobacteraceae bacterium UBA6273
AAACGATCCACCGGATCGTTTTTTGATCCTCCTTCCACTTCACGACCAAGATCCACCTCCGCGTCAATGGTGCAGGCCTGCCCATGAGGTTCGGACCTCACGCCGGGGCAAACGTCAGACTATCTGGGCTTCGACCTCGTCATGGACGACACCATGCCCGAGCCGGTCGTTCTGCCGGCGGATCGCGGCCATAACTCTGACAATGTTCGCAAAACCATGGAGGCTCGCAACGTCGTGCCGGTGATCCCGATGCGAAAATCCCGCAAGCTGCGCGTTGCCGTCGACCGCAAGCTCTACCGACTGCGGAACCTCGTCGAGCGGTGCTTCAATAAACTGAAAAACGCTCGGCGCGTCGCCACACGTTACGACAAGACGGCTGAAAGCTCCCTTGGCTTCATCGACATAACGTCGATCCGCCTATGGCTCCGCCATTTGTCAACATGACGTATGTTCCGTTATGAGGAGAGTGTACCCGATAAGCTGCTGAAAAACCATCTGTTTTGGTAGGTTATGAGCAGCTACGGGAAGGACGACTGGTGCCCAGAAGAGGACTCGAACCTCCACGCCTTGCGGCACACGGACCTGAACCGTGCGCGTCTACCAATTCCGCCACCTGGGCAGGTGTCGCGGCGGGATGTAGCTTCGGCTGCGGGGCGTGTCAACGGGGTGCGCGACGAAAGCGCCGGAAACTCATTCCGCCTTGTTCCGAAACGGTCTTGGCGCTAATCAGGTCGCAATCATCCAAGCCGGAGGCCAGCAATGTCGAAACTCGTGACCATCTACGGCGGTTCGGGTTTTCTTGGGCGCTACATCGCCCGGCGGATGGCCAAGAAGGGCTGGCGCGTGCGGGTTGCGGTGCGGCGCCCGAACGAGGCGCTGTTCGTCAAGCCCTACGGTGCGGTCGGCCAGCTTGAGCCGGTGTTCTGCAACATCCGCGACGATGCCTCGGTGCGAGCGGCGATGCAGGGGGCGGATGCCGTGGTGAACTGCGTTGGCACCTTCGACAGGGGCGGCGCCAACAATTTTAAGGCGGTGCAGGCCGAAGGCGCGGCGCGCATCGCGCGGATCGCAGCGGCCGAGGGCGTGGCGACGCTGGTTCATGTATCTGCCGTCGGCGCCGATGCCGAAGCCGAAAGCGACTATGCCCGCACTAAGGCCGAGGGTGAGGCCGCGGTCCTCGCATCCTTCCCCGGCGCCATGATCCTTCGGCCATCGGTCATGTTCGGGCAGGAGGACGGCTTCTACAACCGCTTCGCCTCGATGGCGCGGTTCGGGCCGATCCTGCCGCTTTTCGGCGGCGAAACCCGCTTTCAGCCGGTTTACGTCGATAACGTCGCCGAGGCGGCGGTCGCCGGGATCGAGGGCCGTGCGTCCGGCGTCTATGAACTTGGCGGACCCGACGTCGCGACCTTCCGCGATCTGATGAAGGGGATGCTTTCGGTCATCCACCGCCGCCGCCTGGTCGTCAACCTGCCGTTCTGGATCGGCTCGATCATGGGCGCGGTTCTCGATTTCGGTTCGGTCCTCACCGGCCGCAACATTTCGAACCGCCTCGTAACCCGCGATCAGGTCAAGTCGCTCAAGGTCGACAATGTCGTTGCCAAGGGTGCGAAGGGGCTTCAGGACCTTGGCATCGCGCCGACGCCGGCGGCTGCCATCATCCCCGATTACCTTTGGCGGTTCCGGCCCTCGGGCCAGTATGATGCGATCAAGGCCTCGGCCAAGAACCTGCGCCCGCACGGCTGAAAGCCTTCGGCCCGCCGCGTTCGGTTGCCGACAAATGATGCAGCTTTCGGGAATTGTTTCCCGGCTCCGCTGCGGCGCAGCACGTCCGGTTGACCTTCTGCGCCAATCGGCTCAGGCTTTTTGCGGTTTCGAGCACTTGAAAAGGTTCAGGGATGGTTGAGCAGCTTTTGTTGCACGTCGGATACCACAAGACGGCCACGACCTGGATGCAGCAGCGGTTGTTCGTGCCGGAGCATGGCTTCCGGCAGGTGGCCCGTCATGCCGAGGCCTGGAAACATGTCGTCGGTGTGCATGGGCTGCTCTTTGACCCCAAGAACATGCGGGACGCGATCGCTGAGGGCACGGCCGAACTCAGGGAGGGGGAGGTTCCGGTCGTCTCGTCCGAGATCCTCTCCGGCCATCCCTTCTACGGCGGCATGTCGAGCGATGTTTTCGCCGAACGGCTGAAAGAGATCGCGCCCGATGCGCGCATCCTCATTTCGGTGCGCCATCAACGCAAGATGCTGACTTCGGTCTACATGCAGTACCTGTCGCGCGGCGGCACCATGAGCCCGGCAACCTTCTTCGCCGGCGACCCCGACCTCGGCTTTTACGGCTTCAGGCCCGAGAATTTCGAATATCATCGCCTCGTGGCGCTCTACCAGCGGCTCTTTGGCGCCGAGAACGTCCATGTCCTGTCGCAGGAGAGCCTTGCCCGGGACATGGACGGGGTGTCGCTCGCGGTTGCGCGCTTTGCCGGGAACCTGAGATTCGAGAAGGTGCTGCCGACCCACCGCGCCGTCTATGCGCCGAGCTATCCCGAATATGCGGTGCCGATCCTGCGGCGCATCAACAAGTTCCAGAAAAGCGTGCTGACACCCGCGCCGGTGTTTGGTGTCGGCAGGACGCCGCGCGGCCTTTACCGGCTGGTCGGTGCCGGGATGCGT
>DJUV01000151.1:2786-10746 GCA_002440625.1 Rhodobacteraceae bacterium UBA6273
ATGCGGCGGCCGCCGTTCCCGGCGCTGTTCAAGCATTTCCGTCCGGTGTCGGATCAGGTCGACCGGCAGTTCACCGGCCGGTTCGACGAAAGCAACCGGATGCTCGCCGCGATGATTGCGCAAGACCTGAACTGGCCGGCGCTTCCGCCTGGCCCCCCGTCCGGCAGTCCGGCGCGGCCGGGGCGATTGGCCGGGGCGAAGGTTGCCGGATAAGGAATCTCGGGGCCTTGCCACCTTAGCGGGGCACACCTAGTGTCCGCCGCGAATCCCGGCTCGACAGGTACTTCCAGAAATGACGGACACCACGCTGATCTCGCTATCCTTGGGAATTCTCGAGGGCCTGACGGAATTCATTCCGGTGTCCTCCACCGGGCACCTGCTGCTCGCGGGGCATTTTCTTGGCTTCCAGAGCGCGGGCAAGACCTTCGAGGTGGTGATCCAGCTAGGCGCGGTCTTGGCGCTGATCGTTCTTTATGCCGGCAAGATCGCGCGGACCGTTGCCGATCTGCCGACCGACCCCAAGGCGCGGCGCTTTGCCGGGTCGGTGCTGCTGGCCTTCCTGCCGGCGGTGGTGATCGGGGTTCTGGCCCATGACCTCATCAAGGACGTTCTGTTCGAAAGCCCGCGGCTGATCGCGACCATGCTGATCCTTGGCGGCGTGGTCCTTCTGGCGGTTGACCGGATGCCCTTGCGGCCGCGCTACCACGAGGCTGATGGCCTGCCCTTGAAGGTGGCCTTCGGCATCGGCCTTATCCAGTGTCTCGCCATGATCCCCGGTGTTTCGCGGTCAGGCGCCACCATCGTCGGCGCGCTCGCTCTTGGCGCGGACAAGCGGACGGCGGCGGAGTTTTCCTTCTTCCTGTCGATCCCGACGATGGCCGGGGCCTTCGGCTATGACCTCTACAAGAACCGCGACGTGCTCGACTGGTCGGCGATGGGCGAGATTGCGCTTGGTTTCGCGGCGGCTTTCGTTACCGCGATGCTCGTGGCGCGGTGGCTGCTCGGCTACGTCAGCCGGCGGGGCTACGCCGTCTTCGGCTGGTGGCGAATCATCGTCGGAACGGCGGCTTTGGCAGCACTTTGGGCGGGCTTCTGAAAGATAGGTATCATGTCGGTCCTAATTTCCAGGGAAATCACGACCGACAGCTCGACCCTCGGCAGAATTTTCTACAAATAGGTAAACTCTACTGACTTTTATTCTGCCCCTGTTGGCGGTAGCAATGCGCACCCAGATAGCTCGCGCGGGATGACGACACATGGCTACGCAACGCATGCTGAAATTCGTGACGCTCTCCAAGGAGATGCCGGAAAAGCGCGAGGCCAGTGTCCGCGCTCAGGATTTCAACGAGATTTACCGCGAGTTCGCGATTGCCAAGGCTGAGGAGCAGGCAAGCCGGTGCAGCCAGTGCGGCGTGCCCTATTGCCAGTCGCACTGCCCCCTGCACAACAACATCCCAGACTGGCTTCGGATGACCGCCGAGGGCCGGCTTCAGGAAGCCTATGAGCTTAGCCAGTCGACCAATACCTTCCCGGAAATCTGCGGCCGCATCTGCCCGCAGGACCGGCTTTGCGAAGGCAACTGCGTGATCGAGCAGTCGGGCCACGGCACCGTCACCATCGGCGCGGTCGAGAAGTTCATCACCGATACCGCCTGGGACAATGGCTGGGTCAAGCCGATCAAGCCGGTGCAGGAAAGGGCCGAAAGCGTCGCCATCATCGGCGCGGGGCCGGGCGGGCTGGCCGCCGCCGATGTGCTGCGCCGCGCGGGCGTGCAGGTCACGGTCTATGACCGCTATGACCGCGCGGGCGGGCTGCTGACCTACGGCATTCCCGGCTTCAAACTGGAAAAGGACGTGGTGATGCAGCGCATCGCCCAACTGGAGCAGGGCGGCGTGCAGTTCGTGCTGAACTGCAACGTCGGCGAGGACATCACCTTTGATGCGATCCGGGGCAAGCATGACGCCGTGGTCATCGCCACCGGCGTCTACAAGAGCCGCGATCTGGGCGGGCCGGGGGCGGGGGCGCAGGGCATCGTCCGGGCCATCGACTACCTGACCGCCTCGAACCGCAAGAGCTTTGGCGACGATGTCCCCGAATACGACTCGGGCGAGCTGAACGCCGCCGGCAAGCGTGTCGTCGTCGTCGGCGGCGGCGATACGGCGATGGACTGTGTGCGCACAGCGATCCGCCAGGGCGCGCAATCGGTGAAGTGCCTGTACCGCCGCGACCGGGCCAACATGCCGGGGTCGCAGCGCGAGGTGGCGAATGCCGAAGAAGAGGGCGTCGATTTCGTCTGGCTGACCGCGCCCAAGGGCTTTTCCGGCGGCGCGGCGGTTGAGGGCGTGCTGGTCGAGAAGATGCGGCTTGGTGCGCCCGATGCGACGGGGCGTCAGGCGCCGGAGATCATAGAGGGCGCGGATTACGTCGAAGAGGCCGATCTGGTCATCAAGGCGCTGGGTTTTGAGCCAGAGGAGTTGCCGAAGCTCTGGGGTGTCGAGGAGCTTGCCGTGACCCGCTGGGGCACGGTGAAGGCCGATTTCGCCAGCCATGCCACCAGCCTGCCAGGCGTCTATGCCGTGGGCGACATCGTGCGGGGCGCGAGCCTTGTGGTCTGGGCGATCCGGGACGGGCGCGAGGCGGCGGGAAGCGTTCTCGACTACCTCGCCACGGCGCAGGCGGTGGCGGCGGAATAGGGGCTGGTATCTGTACCCCACGCGTCGGACATCCGTCCCGACAAGCGTCGGGCACGCGCGGAGCCGCAACGGAAGGGAAAGGTCAGCAGGGCTGACCCGGAGAATGAAGGAAGTCTGAAGATGAACGATATGAGGATCATCCTGACGGCCAGCGCCTTCGCGCTTCTTTCCGCCGTGCCCGGCCTTGCCGCATCGAAATTCGCCGCCCCCAAGGGCTGCACCGTCTACCAGACCGTGCAGATGCGGGGCTGCCAGCTGTCGCAGCATTACCGCTGCGAGGGCGATGCGGCGGGCGACCAGTGGTCGGTCTATCTTGACGCCAACGGCCCCTTCTACATGAGCCGGATCGACGCCGAGACGCGCTGGATGGAGAGCTTCGACCTGACCACCGGCGAGGAGGACAGGATTGCCAAAGAGACCGATCCGGCCTCCTTCAGCACTCTGCTGGAGACGGGGCGCGACACCTATGATTTCACCACGACAAGCAGCAACGGCGAGGTCCGCCGTTATGCCGGCTATGACGAGCTGACTGGCGAGACGGTGGTGATCGACGGGGTGATGCTGGAACGCACGCGCTTTGAACTGACGGCGAGCGGCGCGGATGGGCAGATGCTCTGGCAGCGGACTGGCCAGCAGCTTGTCCAGCGCGACTGGCGCATCTTCTTTGCAGACAAGGAAGGCTTTGAGAACAGCTTCGGCGACAAGGCCGATGTGACCGAAACGCCGGTCACGTTCGCCGGGCCGGGCGACAAGGGGTTTCTGGCCGCGAAGCCGGAGTATGACTGCGACGCGATGATGACCGGCGACTGGCTGCGGGACATCATTCCCGCGCGCCTTGAAATCGGGCGGGCGCCATGATCGAGGGCCATTGCCTCTGCGGCGCAGTGCGGCTTGAGGTTACGGACCACGATCCGCGCATCGGCGCCTGCCATTGCCGCATGTGCCAGCGCTGGTCGGGCGGGTTGTTCCTCTGCTTTGACGCCAAGGCGGGCGGGGTGCAGGTCGAAGGGCCGGTGGTGCGCTACAAATCCTCGGAGTTTGCCGAGCGCGGATTCTGCGGCATCTGCGGCTCGCATCTCTGGATGCGCGATACGACTGCGGGCGATGCCGCCTACAACCTGATGCCCGGCCTTTTCGACGAAGCCGCCGACTGGCCGCTGCGCAGCGAGATTTACACCGACCGCGCCTATGCCGCGCTTCGCCTTGAGGGCGACCACCGGCGGGCGACGCGGGACGAATATGAAGCCAAGAACGCCCATGTGACGGGAGACCTGCCATGACCAACTTCGATGCAACTTGGGCGCGTGCCGAGGAAGCCAAGCGCGACTGGATGGCTGAAAACAGCCTCTACAAGGCCGAGGATGAGCATTCGTCCTGCGGCGTCGGCCTTGTCGTGTCGATCAACGGCAAGCCCTCGCGCAAGGTGGTGGCGAACGGGATCGACGCCCTGAAAGCGGTCTGGCACCGGGGCGCGGTCGATGCCGATGGCAAGACCGGCGACGGCGCGGGCATCCATGTGCAGATCCCGGTCAAGTTCTTCTACGACCAGATCCGCCGCACCGGGCATGAGCCCGATACCAAGGCGCTGATTGCCGTCGGCCAGGTTTTCCTGCCGCGCACGGATTTCGGCGCGCAGGAAACCTGCCGGACCATCGTGGAAACCGAAGTCCTCCGCATGGGCTATTACATCTATGGCTGGCGCCACGTTCCGGTGAATACCGAAGTGCTGGGCGAGAAGGCCAATGCGACGCGACCCGAGATCGAGCAGATCCTGATCAAGAACTCAAAGGGCACCGACGAGGAGACGTTTGAGCGCGAGCTTTACGTCATCCGCCGCCGGATCGAGAAGGCGGCGCAGGCGGCGGGTATTGCAGGGATGTATCTCTGCACGCTGTCCTGCCGGTCGATCATCTACAAGGGCATGATGCTGGCCGAGCAGGTGGCGGAGTTCTATCCGGACCTGAAGGATGAGCGGTTTGAGAGCGCCTTTGCGATCTATCACCAGCGCTATTCGACCAACACCTTCCCGCAGTGGTGGCTGGCGCAGCCCTTCCGCATGCTGGCCCATAACGGCGAGATCAACACGCTGAAGGGCAACCTCAATTGGATGAAGAGCCACGAGATCCGCATGGCATCCGGCACGTTCGGGGATCAGGCGGGCGATATCAAGCCGATCGTGCCCCAGGGGTCTTCGGATTCGGCGGCTTTGGATGCGGTGTTCGAGGTGCTGGTCAGGGCCGGGCGTTCGGCGCCGATGGCCAAGACCATGCTGGTGCCGGAAGCCTGGTCCAAGTCGGCGGTGGAGATGCCGCAGGCCTGGCAGGACATGTATGCCTATTGCAACGCGGTGATGGAGCCCTGGGACGGGCCGGCGGCGCTGGCCATGACCGATGGCCGCTGGGTCTGCGGCGGGCTTGACCGGAACGGGCTGCGACCGCTCCGTTATGTCGTGACGGGCGACGGCTTGCTGATCGCCGGGTCCGAGGCCGGGATGGTGCCGGTCGATGAGGCCGTGGTGCGCGAAAAGGGCGCGCTGGGGCCGGGGCAGATGATCGCCGTCGATATGAAAGAGGGCAGGCTTTACCACGACGCCCAGATCAAGGACAAACTCGCCGCCGCGCAGCCCTATGCGGACTGGATCGAGAAGGTCGTCGATCTGAACGCGATCATGCGGGATGTGCCGGAAAAGACCCTGTTTGAGGGGGCCGCACTCCGCCGCCGGCAGATCGCGGCGGGCTATACGCTTGAGGAATTGGAGCAGGTTCTCGCGCCGATGGCCGAGGACGGGAAAGAGATGATCGCCTCGATGGGCGATGACACCCCGGCGGCGGTGCTGTCGAACCAGTACCGGCCGCTCAGCCACTTCTTCCGGCAGAACTTCAGCCAGGTCACCAACCCGCCCATCGACAGCTTGCGCGAAAGCCGGGTGATGAGCCTCAAGACCCGCTTCGGCAACCTCAAGAACGTGCTGGATGAGGACAGTTCGCAGACGGAAATCCTTGTCCTTGAAAGCCCGTTCATCGCGAATGCGGAGTTTGAGGAGATGGTGCGCCAGTTCGGGGCCCATGTCGCGATGATCGACTGCACCTTCCCCGAAAGCGGCGGGCAGGATGCCCTGCGGCTGGGCCTTGAGCGTATCCGCGCGGAAGCCGAGGATGCGGTGCGCTCCGGGGCGGGGCATATCGTCCTGACCGATGAGCATCAGGGCGAGGCGAAGGTCGCCATGCCGATGATCCTTGCCACCAGTGCGGTGCATAGCTGGCTGACGCGCAAGGGCCTTCGGACCTTCTGTTCGGTCAATGTGCGCGCCGCCGAATGCATCGACCCGCATTACTTCGCGGTGCTGATCGGCTGTGGCGCCACCACGGTCAACGCCTACCTCGCGCAGGATTCCATCGCCGACCGCATCCGCCGTGGGCTGATCGAGGGGAGCCTCGTCGATGCCATGCGGCGCTACCGCGATGCCATCGACTCCGGCCTTTTGAAGATCATGTCGAAGATGGGGATTTCGGTGATCTCTTCCTATCGCGGCGGGCTGAACTTCGAGGCGGTGGGGCTTTCGCGCGCCATGGTCGCCGAATACTTCCCCGGCATGCACAGCCGGATCTCGGGCATCGGTCTGGCCGGTATCCAGATCAAGCTTGAGGAGGTCCATGCCAAGGGCTGGAAGGCCGGAGCGGATGTCCTGCCCATCGGCGGATTTTACAAGGCGCGGCGGTCGGGCGAAAAGCACGCCTGGGAAGCGCAGACCATGCACCTTCTGCAGGCGGCCTGCGACCGGGCGTCCTATGACCTCTGGAAGCAGTATTCGGCGGCGATGCGGGCGAACCCGCCGATTCACCTGCGCGATCTTCTCGATATCAAGGCGTTGGGCCGCGCGGTGCCGATCGAGGAAGTGGAATCGATCACCTCGATCCGGAAGCGTTTCGTGACGCCGGGCATGTCCTTGGGCGCGCTCAGCCCCGAGGCGCACAAGACCCTGAACATCGCGATGAACCGCATCGGCGCGAAGTCCGACTCGGGCGAAGGCGGCGAGGACCCGGCGCATTTCCTGCCGGAACCGAATGGCGACAATCCTTCGGCCAAGATCAAGCAGGTCGCCTCGGGCCGGTTCGGCGTGACGGCGGAATACCTCAACGCCTGCGAGGAGCTGGAGATCAAGGTTGCGCAGGGCGCGAAACCCGGCGAGGGCGGGCAGTTGCCCGGCCTGAAGGTGACGAAACTGATCGCGCGGCTTCGCCATGCGACGCCGGGGGTGACGCTGATTTCACCGCCGCCGCACCACGACATCTATTCGATCGAGGATCTGGCGCAGCTGATCTACGACCTGAAGCAGATCAACCCGCGCGCCAAGGTGACGGTGAAGCTGGTGGCGATGTCCGGCGTCGGCACGATCGCCGCCGGTGTCGCCAAGGCCAAGGCCGATGTGATCCTGATTTCGGGCCACAACGGCGGCACCGGCGCCTCTCCGGGCACGTCGATCAAATACGCGGGCCTGCCGTGGGAAATGGGCCTGACCGAGGCGCATCAGGTTCTGGCGATGAACAAGCTGCGCGACCGGATCACTTTGCGCACTGATGGCGGGCTTCGTACCGGGCGCGACATCGTCATGGCGGCGATGATGGGGGCGGAGGAGTTCGGCATCGGCACCGCCGCACTGATCGCCATGGGCTGCATCATGGTGCGCCAGTGCCAGTCGAACACCTGCCCGGTGGGCGTCTGCACGCAAGACGAGCGCTTGCGCCAGAAGTTCACCGGATCGGCCGACAAGGTGGTGAACCTCATCACCTTCTATGCGCAGGAAGTTCGCGAAATCCTGAGCCAGATCGGCGCAAGGTCGCTCGATGAGGTGATCGGGCGGGCCGACCTGCTGACCCAGGTGTCGCGCGGCCATGCCGATCTTGACGACCTCGACCTCAACCCGCTGCTCATTCAGGTCGACGGGTCGGACCGGATCGTCTACGACCGCTCGAAGCCCAGGAACGTCGTGCCCGATACGCTCGATGCCGAGATCATCCGCGATGGCGCGCGCTTCTTCGAGGACGGCGAGAAGATGCAGCTTTCCTATGCGGTGCGGAACACCCACCGCACCATCGGCACGCGCGCATCAAGCCATATCGTCAAGAAGTTCGGGATGCGGAACAAGCTGCAGCCCGACCATCTGACGGTGAAGCTCTCCGGCTCCTGCGGCCAGTCGCTCGGCGCTTTTGCGGCACCGGGGTTGAAGATCGAGGTTTCGGGCGATGCCAACGACTATGTCGGCAAGG
>DJUV01000312.1 GCA_002440625.1 Rhodobacteraceae bacterium UBA6273
TCTTCCTGATCGACCAGATGATCGCGATCTGTAATTTCGAGGGCATCGCTTATCAGATGACGCCAGAACTTATCGACCGGGCCTGGGCGAACATGTTCGTCCGCGATGAGAAGATTATACACTGATGGACGGGATCGGCATCGCTGGATCGGGGCGGATCGCGCGCTCCCTCACTGCTCGCTTGACCGAGGCGGGTTTCAACGTGGCAACCTTCGGCCTCACTGCCGGCGACGGCGCGGGCGACCGCAGCGCGCGGGCCGCGCAGCGCTTTTCCGCGGGACTGAGGACGCTCATCCTCGTCCCCGCCGACATCGCCGAGACCGAGGCGCTTCTCTTCGAGGAGCAGCGCTTCGCCCGCGACGCGAAGTCGCTGACAACCCTCGTCATCGCCGCCACGCTGTCGCCGCGCTACGTGCGTGCGCTCCGTGGCCGCATCGACGCGCGGATCGTCCTCATAGACGCGCCCGTGGTCGGCAACGGCCGCGCGGCGGATGAAGGCCGGCTGACGCTTTTCCTCGGCGGGCCGCAGGACCGGATCGAGGCGCTCGCGCCTGTCTTTGCACCGATTGCCCGCAAGACCATCCGCATGGGCAGCTTCGGTGCCGCGATGGCCGCCAAGGTGATGAACGACTTCCTCGCCGCGACGACGACCGCCGTGACGCGCATCGCGCTCGACTGGGCCGAGGCGCAGGGCATCGAGGAGGCGCGGATTGTTGAGCTTGCGGGACGCGGCGGCGAAGGCAACGACAGGCCGGAAGACATGCCGACCTTCTGCCCGATCGGCCAGCAGACCGAGGAAAGCATCACCATGCTGGTGACCGAGGTCGAACACGCCTTCGACTCGGCGCTTGCCGGGGCGCACCTGACCCCGCCGCGCGCCTTCGAGGATGCAATGCGCAATTCCAAGGCGCGCCACCTGCACTGACTTGCGCAAGGGGCGCCGCCGCCTAGACTGCGGCGATGCGCCCCCTGCCTCCGCCCTTTCCCGACTGGTTTGCCGCGCGCGGATGGACGGTCCATCCGCACCAGATGGACATGCTCGCCCGCGCCGATGCCCCGGCGCTTCTTCTGGTGGCGCCAACCGGCGGCGGCAAGACGCTCGCCGGGTTCCTGCCGACGCTTCTTGAACTGGCCGAGGACAGCCGCCCCTGCCTCCACACGCTTTACATCTCGCCCCTGAAGGCGCTTGCCGCCGATATCCGCCGCAACCTGACGACGCCGATCACCGAGATGGCCCTGCCGATCCGGGTCGAGGATCGCACCGGCGACACCAGCTACAGCCGCCGCCAGCGCCAGCGCGCCGATCCGCCGCATATCCTGCTGACGACGCCGGAAAGCCTTGCCCTCCTCCTCAGCTACGAGGATGCGCCGCGCATCTTCGCCGGCCTCAGCCGCGTCATCGTCGACGAGATCCACGCGCTGGCGGAATCGAAGCGCGGCGATCAGCTGATGCTGAGCCTGTCGCGGCTTTCCGCCCTCTGCCCCGGCCTGCGCCGCGTCGGCCTCTCCGCCACGGTCGAAGACCCCGAGGCCATCGCCCGCTTCCTCGCCCGCCATCCGGACCATTGCGAGATCCTGAATGCCGATCCCGGCCCCGATCCCGACATCTCCATGCTCTCAACCGAGACGCCACCCCCTTGGGCCGGTGGCGGCGGGCGCTATGCCATCCCCGATATTCTCGCCGAGGTGCGCCGCCACCGCACCACGCTCATCTTCCACAACACCCGGGCGCAGGCGGAGTTGTTCTTCCGCGACCTCTGGCTTGCCAACGAAGACGGTCTGCCGATCGGCATCCACCACGGCTCCCTCGCCCGCGACGCGCGGGAACGGGTGGAGGCTGCGATGGTCCGGGGCGAATTGCGCGCGGTCGTCTGCACCGGCTCGCTGGACCTCGGCATCGACTGGGGCGATGTGGACCTCGTGATCCAGGTCGGCGCGCCCAAGAACGTCAAGCGGCTGGTCCAGCGCATCGGCCGCGCCAACCACCGCTACAACGCGCCGTCGAAGGCGATCCTCGTTCCGGCGAACCGCTGGGAGGTGGTCGAATGCCAGGCCGCGCTCGATGCGGTCAGGGATCACGACCTCGACGGCGACCCGCGCGGACCGGGGCCACGCGATGTCCTCTGCCAGCATATCCTGATCCGCGCCTGCAGCGGCCCCTTCGATGCCGGCGACCTTTACCGGGAGGTCAACACCGCCGGCCCATATGCCGCGCTGAGCCGCACCGAATTCGACGCCTGCCTCGAATTCTGCGCCACGGGGGGCTACGCGCTCCGCGCCTATGACCGCTGGCAGCGGCTGATGCTGCGTGAAGGCCTCTGGACCCTTCGCGACCCCCGCGCCACCCGCGATATCCGCATGAACATCGGCACCATCACCGATGCGGAGATGGTCAAGGTCCGCTGGCAGAACCGCTTCGGCGGTGCGCCCCTGGGCGAGGTCGAGGAAGCCTTCGCCTCAACCCTCGTCCCCGGCGACACCTTCCTCATCGGCGGCCAGATCGTGCGCT
>DJUV01000150.1 GCA_002440625.1 Rhodobacteraceae bacterium UBA6273
TTGAAGCCGCCATAGCACCAGCTGCCATTGAAATGGAGCCCGTCGAAAGGCGTGCGGTCGATGATCCCGCCCCAGGTGCGCAGCAGCCGCGCCCGCCCGATCGCCGGCATCAGCGCCATGCCGCCCTCGGCCACATCCTCGATCACCGGCAGGTTGCCGCGCTGCGCATAGGAGTTGTCGCCGTCGATATCGCCGCCGAAGACGGGGCCGCCCTTGTCGGACTGGCTGACGTAGAAATGCCGGGCGCCAAAGGTCATCACCCCGTCGATCAAGGGCTTCAGCCCTTCCGAGACGAAGGCCGCTTTCCATCGGCAACCGCATCCCGGCATGGGCCATGACCCGCGACGACAACACCGCGACCGCGACGCCCACCTTCTTGGCGCCGATGAACCCGCGCGAGGTTTCGACCCCGAGGATACGGCCATTCTCGATCCGCATTCCGGTGACTTCGCTGTTCTGGATCAGGTCGACGCCCCGAATGTCGACCGCGCGCGCATAGCCCCAGGCTACCGCGTCATGCCGCACCGTGCCGCCCCGCCGTTGCGCCAGCGCGCCCTTGATCGGAAAGCGGGCATTGTCGAAGTTGCGCCAGGGATAGATCGCGCGGACCTGCTCCCGGTCCAGAAACTCCGCATCCGCACCGTTCAGGATCATCGCGTTGCCGCGCCGGGTGATGGCGTCGCGCTGCGCGTCGGTGTGGATCAGGTTCATGATCCCGCGCTGGCTGACCATGGCGTTGTAGTTCAGGTCCTGCTCAAGCCCCTCCCAGAGTTTCAGCGAAAATTCGTAGAAGGGTTCGTTCCCGTCCAGAAGGTAGTTCGAGCGGATGATTGTGGTGTTGCGGCCGACATTGCCGCCACCAAGACAGCCCTTCTCAAGGACCGCGATCCGCTTCTGACCGAACTCCTTGGCCAGATAACAGGCCGTCGCCAGCCCATGCCCGCCGACGACGACGATGATGATGTCGTAGCTGGCCTGCGGGGCCGGGTCGCGCCAGCAAGCCCTCCGTTTTCGCCATGGGTCTCTGGTGGGCGAAGCCGCGTTGGTCAGCCGGTCCAGCCCAGACCGGCGGCGATGCAGTTCATGGTCTGCATCAGCGGCAGGTTTGCGCGCGTGCCGGTGTCACTCCGTGACCGGCGCAGCAGCGCCACCTGAAGCCGGTTGATCCGGTCAAGCTGCGGGCGGAGGGCGCTGAACCGGGCGTGCATGTTGGGGAAACGCGCGCCAAGGACCGCCGATCCGGTCAGATCACGCAGCGCCCGGACCGAGGCGGCATGTTCGCGCTGCACCTCGCCAAAGATCGTCTCGCGCACGCTGGCATCGTCAACCAGCCCCGCATAGGCGGCGGCAATCTCCATGTCGGTCAGCATCAGCGATTTCTCGACCTCATCAACCATCAGCCGGAAAAGCCTGTGCCCTTCGAACATCTCGGCCAAGAGGCGTCCGCCAGCAGGCCCACGCACCTGCCGGAAGGACTGGACCGCGCTGCCGAACCCGTACCAGCCGCTGATCATGTGCCGGTTCTGCGACCAGGCGAAAACCCAGGGGATTGCCCTGAGGTCAGCCAGCGACCGGGCGCCAAAGCGGCGCGCCGGACGCGAGCCGATCTTCAGCATCGCAAGCTCTTCCACCGGGCTCGCCTTCTGGAAATAGTCGATGAAGCCGGGCCGCGACATCAGCGTGGAGTAGGCGGTCTGCGAGAGCCCGGCGAGCGCTTCGAGCGCGTCGCTGCTTTCGGGGTCGGCGACCGGCTTCACCCGCACCGGCAAGTGGCAAAGCACGGAGGAGGCCAGAAGCTCAAGCTGGTTGAGCGCGGTGCCCCGGTTGGCGTATTTCGAGGATACGACCTCGCCCTGTTCGGTGATCCTGAGGCGACCCTGCACGGTTCCGACCGGCTGGGCGGCGATGGCACGCCCGGTCGGCGCGCCGCCCCGGCTGACCGATCCGCCGCGCCCGTGGAAGAAGACCGGGCGAATGCCGTGACGCCCGAGGCTTTCGGTCAGCCTGCGCTGCGCCCGGTCAAGCTCATAGGTCGAGCACAGGAAACCGCCGTCCTTGTTGCTGTCGGAATAGCCGAGCATCACCTCAAGCGTCTTGTCGCGCGACCGGAGGCTCCGCTCGGCAAGCGGCACTTTCAGAAGGTCGTCGAAGACCTCGGGCGCACGCCTGAGATCGTCGATGGTCTCGAAAAGCGGTACGACGCGCAGATCAAGCTTTTCCGCCCCGAACCCGGCATGACGCGCCAAAAGAAAGACACCGAGAAGGTCGTCCGCCGAGCGGGTCATCGACAGGATGAAGGGGCCGATCGACAAAGGATCGTCCGACATATGCGCCGCGCGCATCAGCGCCAGCAGGTCGAGAAGCTCGCGCGCCTCCGGGCCAAGGCGGCTCCTGTCGGCATGGGCAAGGTCCGGGCGGCCCAGTTCCGCGCGCAGGCGGCGCGACCAGCCATCGCTGCCGGGGACGGGCACCGGGCCGGAAAGCCCCCAAAGCTCGGCAAGGACGGCGGTGACAACGGTGGAATTCTGGCGGATGTCCAGCGTCGCGGTACGAAAGCCGAAGGTTTCGGCCTGCCAGCGCAGCGGCGACAGGAAGCGGGTGGCGAGCCGGTCGGCGCCGATGGCGCGAAGTCCAGTTTCGAGCACGTTGAGGTCCGCTATGAACTGGCCCACGGTCTGATAGCCCTGCCCCGGCCCGTCGAACATGGCGCCAAGCCGGGCACCGATCGCCGTCAGCGCCTGCCGGAAGACCTCGCCGGGATTGCGGGAGGACAGGGTCTCGGCCTCGGAGATCCGGGCGATGATGGCGCGGATCGCGGCCTCGGTGTCAGGGGGCAGCGGCACGATCCGCGAGGTGATGCTGATCCGTGCGGCGGCGGTCGCGACATCGTCGCGGTAGCGCAGCAGGATCGAGCGCCGCGCCCGGGCCAATGCCTCGCGCGTCACGGCGGCGGTGACGTTCGGGTTGCCGTCCCGGTCGCCGCCGATCCAGGAATGAAACCGGACGCAGGGCGTGACCTCAAGCCCCTCGCCAAAGCGGTCCCGCCCGGCAGAGATGAAGCGTTCGAAAAGCTGCGGCACCGCGTCATAGATCGCATCGCGGAAGAACTGGAGGCCCCATTCCACTTCGTCGCGCAGGCTCGGCCGTTCGATCCTGAGTTCGCCCGTCATCCACAGAAGGTCGATCTCGGCCTCGATGTCCAGAAGGATGTCCTCACGCTCGCGCGGGGTCCAGCGATGGGTCTCAAGCGCCACGAGATGGCGGTAGATGCGACGGTGGATCTCCAGCACCGTTACGCGCTTGGCCTCGGTCGGATGCGCCGTCAGCGTCGGACCGACCGAGAGAAGCCGGGTCAGGTCGGAAAACTCCGCCGCAGTCATTTTCGGGTCAAGTTCGGCCAGCGCCCGGTCAAAGCTGCCCTCGACAGCCGCAGGCCCGAGGCTCGCCTCGACCAGACGGCGGGCGCGGACGGCGGTGTTTTCGTCAATGATGCGGGTAAGCTGGAACCAGATGCTGATCGCCTGAAGGCAGGGCGTCGCCGCCTCGCCCGCCGGGATCGCAGCACCTTCGTCCAGCACGAGGTCCAGGACCTGCGGCGCGCGCCGTTCGATCACGCGGCGCCAGAGACGGCGAAGTTCGTCGTGAAGCGCTGCGGCATAGTCGTCGGGGGCAAGGCCGCCGGGGTCCGACACCTGCAGCGCCCCGGCCATCGGTCAGGCCACCCGGTCGCGCGGCTGGCGACCGTCGAAGAAATCGGTGAGGTTTTCAAGCACGCGAAACCCCATCGCTTCGCGCGTCTGCCGAGTTGCCGATCCGAGATGCGGCAGCAGGACGAGATTGTCGGCGCCAAGAAGCGCCTCGGGAACCTGCGGTTCGCGTTCGAAGACATCCAGCCCCGCGCCGCCGATGGTGCCGAACCACAGCGCCTGCGCCAGCGCATGTTCATCGACGACTTCGCCGCGCGCGGTGTTGATGAGGATGGCATCCGGCCGCATCAGGTCAAGCCGGCGGCTGTTGATGAGATGCCGGTTGGCCTTGCCGCCGGGACAGTGCAGCGACACGAAATCGCATTCAGGCAAGAGGTCCTCGGCCGTCGGAACCTGTAACGCGTTGTAGCGGGCCAGCACCTCGGCAGGGACGGGGGAGCGGTTCTGCACGAGGATCTTCATGCCGAAGCCGAAATGCGCGCGCTGCGCCATGGCCTGGCCGATCCGGCCGAAGCCGATGATGCCCAGGGTCGCGCCGGAAACCCTTGTGCCGATCATGTGGGTCGGGCACCAGCCGGTCCAGCGGCCTTCGCGCAGCTCCCGCTCGCCCTCGCCCGCCCGCCGCGCCACCATGAGGAGGAGGGTCATGGCGATGTCAGCGGTGCATTCCGACAGGACGTCGGGGGTGTTGGTCACGGCGATGCCGCGCCCTTTCGCGGCATCGGTGTCGATATGGG
>DJUV01000145.1 GCA_002440625.1 Rhodobacteraceae bacterium UBA6273
GATGGGCGGCGTCGGCCCGATGTTCGGGCAGGTCGGCTATTTCCACCACTTCGCCGGGAAAGAGATCGAGGACCCGCGCCCCCGCACCCGCTACTTCAACGAGTCGCGGCGCCTGCTTGGGGTGCTTGACCAGAGGCTGGCCGGCCGCGACTGGATCGCCGGCGACTATTCCATCGCCGACATCGCCCTCTGCCCCTGGGTCCGCAACCTGCGCGACGGCTATCACGCGGGCGAGGAAACCGGCCTGACGGAAATGGCGAACGTTCTCGCCTGGCTCGACCGCTTCCTGGCGCGTCCGGCTGTGGAGCGTGGCCTGAAGATTCCGTCGCGGTCCTGAAGGGTCTTAACCGTGCGGACGCCCGACGTCTGTCGGGACGGAAAGCCTACGCAAAAGTGACGGCGGCGGGACGCCGATCGGCGGGCCGGTTATGGCATAACGCCGGGGCCTGCCCTAGATAGGTTGCATGATGAAACGCATCCTCCTCGCCCCCGTCCTTCTCGCCCTGATGGTTGTTCCCGCCCTTGCGGAAAAGCTGCCGCTTTCGGCATTGTCCAGCTATATCAACGGGCTGGGATCGGTCGAGGCGCCCTTTACCCAGATCAACCCCGACGGCACGACCTCGTCCGGCAAGCTCTGGCTCAAGCGCCCGCACCGGATGCGCTTCGAATACGCCCCGCCCGACAAGACGCTGGTCCTTGCCGCCGCCGGAAGCGTGGCAATTTTCGATGGAAAATCAAACAGTTCGGCGGAACAATACCCGATCTCCAAGACCCCGCTGAGCCTGATCCTGACGCCGAAGGTCGATCTTTCGCGGCAGAAGATGGTCGTAGATCATGGCGAGGCCGAGGGCATGACCTACGTGACCGCCCAGGACCCGAAGAACCCGGAATACGGCCAGATCACCCTCTTTTTCTCCAGCGATCCCATAGCCTTGCGGCAATGGATCGTGACCGACGGCACCGGCGCCCAGACGACGGTGAAGCTTGGGCCGCTCGAAACCGGCAAGACCTATCCGATGAACTTCTTCTCCATCGAAGCGGCGCAGAAGAAGAAAAACCGCTAAAGCTTGCCGCACGCCGCCAACTGGTTCTGGTATAGCTTGGCCCTCTGACCAACTTCGGCCGCGACCCTGAGAAGCCAGGCCTTTTCCTGATGGCTGCCGCGCTGATAGCCGGTCCGGCCCTCATGGTACGCAAGATATTGATTTTCCGCGTCCCATTTCGAAATGCCGAGCTTCCTTTCCGTTCCGTCCATGTACCAGCCCATGAAGTCCGTCGCATCGTCGATCTGGTTGCGCCGGGCGCCGCGTTGCCCGGTGGCGTCGCGGTAGTCATCCCAGGTGCCGTCGAGCGCCTGCGAATAGCCGTAGGCCGAGCTTTGCCGCCCCATCGGAATGATTCCAAGTGCGAACCTGCGCGGCGTGCGCGCATTGCCGATGAACTTGCTCTCCTGGTAGATCGTCGCCATCTGGACGTGGATCGGTATGCCCCAGCGTTGTTCGGTGCGAACCATCGCATCATGATATTTCGGACGCTCATCGAGAATGTCGCATGCATTCTCCAGGTTGCGGGGCGCGGAGTAGTTGCCGCCACACGACACCAGGAGCAGCAGCACACCCAGCCGCAGAACCTTGCCCATACTGCCTCTCAGATATTGTTTTTCGGGCATTTTACCGGGTTTTGCCGGATGAGGAAATCACAAAGCTGTCGCAGCGTTGCCGGGACGCCGCACAATCATGGCGCGAGGGTATTGACCTTCATTTGTAGCCGCACGACAGCGCACTGTCGGGCGGTGCATCACAGACTGTTTCCACCCCTTCCCGCTTCAAGGATGGACAGGATATGGCCTCAGGGTTTACTAATGAAAACAGGGACTAAGGCTCAGATGCTGAAGACGCACGCAAAATATCATCTCGGCCAGGTGGTGCGGCACCGCAAGCACCCGTTCCGCGGTGTTGTCTTCGATGTCGATGCGATCTTCTCCAACACCGACGAATGGTATGCCGCCATCCCTGAAGATAGCCGCCCGTCGAAAGACCAGCCTTTCTATCACCTCCTCGCCGAGAATGAGGACAGTTACTACGTCGCCTATGTCTCGGAACAGAACCTCGTCGCCGACCAGTCGGGGGAGCCGGTGGACCACCCCGATCTGTCCGACCTCTTTGGCGATTTCGAGGATGGCCGCTACCCCCTGCATTTCCAGCTGAACTGATCCGTCAGCAGCCAAGCGCGCAGCCGTCCTTGCGCGGGTCCGACGCGCCGATCAGCACGCCCCCTTCATGGTCGATCAGGATCGCCTGCGCACCGCCAAGTGGTGCCTCGGGCCGGGTGATGCGATGGCCGAGCCGCGCCAGCGCTTCGGCTACCCCAGGCGGATAGCCGCGTTCCAGTTGCAGATCGCCCAAGGTGGCAAAGCTGCGCGGCGCGTCGATGGCGGCCTGCGGGGACATGCCATAGGCCAGCATGTTGGTGATGAAGCGGGCGTGACCGTTCGGTTGGTAGCCGCCGCCCATGACGCCGAAGGGCATGATGACCCGGCCCTCGCGCGCCAGCATCCCCGGAATGATCGTGTGCATCGGCCGCTTGCCCGGCCCGGCCTCGTTCGGGTGGCCGGGTTCAAGGCTGAAACCCGCGCCCCGGTTCTGCATGAGGATCGCGTAGCGGTCGGAGGCGAGACCCACGCCAAAGCTCCAGTAGGTCGAGTAGATCAGCGAAACCGCCATCCGGTCGCGGTCGACGACCGTGATGTAGACCGTGTCGCGGTGGACCGCCTCGCTTGCCCTCCGGGCCGAAGGCATCGCGGCTGCGGGGTCGATGAGCGCCGCCAGCCTCTCGGCGGTGTCCTCGGAGAGCATGTGGTTCAGGCGGGTCATGCTGGCCGGATCGGCGATGAATCGGTCGCGGGCGTCATAGGCGAGCTTCGCCGCCTCGGCCTCGATATGGGTACGCTCCACGCCGAAGGGATCGAGCCGCGCCAGATCGAAGCGGGATAGGATGTTCAGCATCAGAAGCGCTGTTGCACCCTGACCGTTGGGCGCATGTTCAAGGATCTCGTGACCCATGAAGCGGGTGGAAATGGGCTTGCCGTAGTCAGAGCGCGCCCCGGCGAAATCCTCAAGCGTGTGGCAGCCGCCGGCGGCGCGGAGAGTGGCGACCATATCCTCGGCTACCGGGCCTTCGTAGAACCCGGCGCGGCCGTGGCGGGCGATCTGGCGCAGCGCCTCTGCATGGGCCGGGGAGCGGAAGGTCTCGCCGACCTTCGGCGGCTTGCCGTCGAAAAGGTAGTGTTTGCACCCCGCCCCCTGCAAACGGTGCGCGCCTTCTTCCCAGTCGAAGGCCACCCGCGCGGCGACCGGCACGCCGTCTTCGGCATAGCGGATAGAAGGGGCGAGGCAGGCGTCAAGACCGATCCGCCCGTGATCCGCCGACAGCCGGCAGAGCGCGTCGATGGCGCCGGGGATGGTGACGGCATCGATGCTTTCGGTGCCAATCCGGTCGGTGCCTTTCGCCCTCAGCGCCTCGGCCGACATGCCGGCTGGCGCGCGGCCGGAACCGTTGAGCGCGATCACCTCTTCGCTGCCCACAGGCTTCAGAAGGACGAAGCAATCGCCGCCGATGCCGCAGGACTGTGGTTCGGCGATGCCCAGAAGCACCGCCCCGGCAATCGCCGCATCAACTGCATTGCCGCCCTGTTCGAGGATGTCGATGGCGACCTTCGCCGCCAAGGGATGCGAGGTCGCGGCCATGCCGTTCGTGGCAAGGACTTCGGACCTGCCGGGAAAATGGAAATCGCGCATCTGTTCCTCCGTTCAACGGAGAGAGGCTAGGCAGATGTCGGGGGAAAGAAAAGTCCTCGGCGCCGCGCAATGGGTGGGGGCTGTTGAACGCGGCGCCGAGGGAAGCCTTTGCAGCTACAGGGCCGTTATTGCCCTGCATTCGGGCCTAGATGCGGAACGTTTGGGGCAACTTTGGGGCATTGTTTCTTTTTGGTTAACGCGGGTAAGGCCGCGTCAGCCGGGGATCAGGGCCTTGATGCGCCCGGCGTGACCATTGGGCGCGGCCAGCGCATCGGCGGCCAGCGCCTCTGCCGCCGCCATGAGGTCCGCTGCCGACACGAGCCGATCCACAAGACCCCAGGCGAGGGCCTCTTCCGCGCCGATCTTCTGGCCGGCCATCAGGATCATTTTCGCCCGCGCTGGCCCGGCAAGCGCCGAAAGCCGCGCCGGATCGGAGGGTTGCGGCAGGAAGCCGAGCCGCATCACCGGGTAGAAAAACCGCGCCTCCGGCACCGCAAGCCGGAGGTCACAGGCCAGCGCCATGCCGAACGCCCCGCCCGCGAGCGTGCCGTTGAGGGCGGCGATGGTCAGGCAGGGCAGGGTGGCGATGGCGCCCGAAAGCTCCTCCCAGACCGGGTCGGTGGCAAGGCCGGCGCGCGCCTCGTCAAGATCGGCCCCGGCGGAAAAGACCTTGCCGGTCCCGGTCAGGATCAGCACGCGGGCCGAGCCCGCAGCCTCCCGCGCCGCGTCGCGCAGGTCCGAAAGCATGGCCCGCGTCAGCGAATTCGCCTTGTCGGGCCGGTCGAGCGTGATCTTCCACACTCCGTCATTCCGTGCGACGTTGATCATGACCCCTCGCCGATGTCTTGCCTTGTCCCTCAGGTCTAGCAGCATCGGTGCGGGAAGTGCCAGCGGACCGGCGCTGGCAGGGCGACAAGGATGAGGCGAGCGCGATGAAACTCCTGGCCCGGACCCTCGGCGCAGCGCTCTTGGTCCTGCTGCTCGGCGCGCCGGGCGCGCGGGCCAAAGTCACAGCGGCGGAAGTCTGGCAGGTGATGACCGATTTCTACGCGGCACAGGGCCGGAGCCTGACCTCGGCAGGCCAGCGGCAGGAAGGCGACACGCTCATCATCACCGGCGCCAGATTCGGCGCCCCGCGCGAGGTGGCGTTGCTTCGCATGGAAGTACCGGAGCTTCGGCTGCGGGAACTGGGCGACGGGCGGGTGGAGATATCTGCCTCCGACCGGATCACCGCGACGGTGAAATCGCCGGTAGACGGCAGGTATGCCGCCGGCACGCGGCTCGACCTCACCAAGACCGGGGGCAAGGCCATCGTCTCCGGCTCGACGGGTGATATGGCTTTCGACTTCGACGCCCCGGAAATGACCGTGGCCACGTCGGCGAGCCAGATGGCCGGCCGGACCCTGCCGGTGCGCGTCACTGTGACCCTGACCGAGGGCAAGGGGAAGGTCCGCATCACCGGAACTTCCACATTCACCGCAGATACCGCGGCTGACTTCGCCACGCTGCGCTTCGACGTGACCGGCACTGGCAACGACGCGGGGGATGCCGAAGCGCCGGTTCACGTCACAGGCACCCTGAACGGGGTGAAGCACACCCGCGGCCTCCTCCTCCCCGCCGGGACCAGCCCGGAAGACATGCCAGCGGCCCTTGCCGCCGGCTACAAGGAGGAAAGCCGGCTGCGCTTCGCCTCGGGCAACGTCAATGCGGACATCCGGGACGGGGCCGACATTTCGAACCTCCAGGCCGGGCTTGCCGATGGCGAGGTGAGTGCGGTGCTCGGGCGCGACGGGGTGGTCCTCGCGCTCAGGACCGGCGCTTCGCATGCCGTTCTGCAGATGCCGGAACTGCCGGTCCCGGCCGAGGCTGGCTTTGCGGAAACCCGTCTCTCCCTGTCGATGCCGGTCGCACCGGAGACGGAGGCGAAGCCCTTTGCCACGCTCTTCAAGCTCAGCGATCTCACCTTGTCGGAAGGCGTCTGGGCCATGTTCGATCCGACCGCAGACCTGCCGCGCGATCCGATGACGGCGATTGTCGATGTCTCGGGCCGGATGCGTCTCTACGGCAGCTTGCTTGCGGAGGCGGATGAGGAGGGCGGCAAGCTGCCCGCCGAGGTCGAAGCCGTCAGTCTGAATGAACTGAGGCTGTCCGCGCTTGGGGCCGAGGTGACGGGCAAGGGCGCGGCGACCATCGACGGCAGCAGCGGGCAACCTGTCCCCATTGGCACGGCAGATGTCGACATGAAGGGCCTCGGCGGCCTGATCGGCAAGCTGGCCGACATGGGCCTTCTGCCGCAGGAACAGGCGATGGGCCTGAGGATGAGCCTTGCGCTTTTCACCGTTCCCACGGGCGAGGACAGCGCAAAATCGCGGATCGAATCCGATGCCGAGGGCAATGTCCGCGTTAACGGGCAGGTGCTTTACAAGTTTCCCAAGGCCGGAAGTGACCCTTAGGGCTTGAGCGCGGGCAGCAGGCGGACTACCTGTTGCCGGCACCCCAGAAGGGACCGATCCATGACCGATGACCGCCTTCAACCGCTGACCGAGGCGCTCATTGAAACCGCCCGCAAGGCCGGGGCCGATGCCGCCGACGCGATTGCCGTATCGGGGACCGCGATCAGCGTCGATGTGCGTGGCGGCAAGCTTGAGCAGGCCGAGCGCTCCGAAGGCATCGAGATCGGCCTGCGCGTGCTGATCGGCAAGCGGCAGGCCTGTGTCTCGGCCTCCGACATCTCCGAACGGACCATCGCCGAAATGGCCGAACGCGCGGTCGCCATGGCGCGCGAGGCGCCCGAAGACCCGACCATCGGCCTTGCCGATGCTGCCGAACTTATCACCGGCTGGGACCCGGCGGCCTTCGACCTTTACGACCCGGCCCCCGAACCCGGCGCGGCAGCGCTTGAGGATGACGCCCGCCGCGCTGAGGCTGCGGCCCTCGCCGTCAAAGGCGTGTCGCAGTGCCAGGCGGCATCGGCCAGCTACTCGCGGAAGATGGTCCACCTTGCCGCCTCGAACGGCTTTTCCGGCGGTTATCTGCGCAGCGCCCGCTCCACTTCAGCGGTCGCCATCGCCGGCGAAGGGCTGGGGATGGAACGCGACTGGGCTGCCGAGTCCCGCATCTATCAGGACGACGTGCCCGGTGCGGAAAGCATCGGCACGCTGGCCGGAGAAAGGGCGGTTGAACGGCTAGGCGCGCAAAAGCCGCGCACCGGCGCCTTCCCGGTTCTCTTCGACGAGCGGGTGTCCTCAAGCCTCATCGCCCACCTTCTTGGCGCGGTGAACGGAGCCGCCGTGTCGCGCGGATCGTCCTGGCTGATGGACCGCATGGGCGAGCAGGTTCTGCCCTCCGGCCTCTCCATCACCGAAGACCCGCACCGCACCCGCATCGCAGGCTCCCGTCCCTTCGACGCCGAAGGCCTGCCGACCGCGCGGCGCAACATCGTCGAGAACGGCATCCTGATGGGCTGGACTCTCGACCTCGGCACGGCGCGGAAGCTCGGGCTGAAATCCACCGCCTCCGCCTCGCGCGGGGTCACGTCGCCGCCGTCGCCCTCCAATTCGAACATCGCGCTGACCGAGGGTGTGCTGACCCGGAACGACCTCATCGAGCGGATGGGGACGGGGCTTCTCGTGACTTCGCTCATCGGCGCGTCGATCAATTCGACGACAGGGGACTATTCGCGCGGCGCGGGCGGCTTCTGGGTCGAGAAGGGCGTGATCACCCATCCGGTCAACGAATGCACCATTGCCGGGAACCTCCGCGACATGCTGATGCGGATCACACCGGCGAATGACGCGCGGCCCTATCTGTCGCATGTCGTGCCCAGTCTTCTGGTGGAAGGTCTGACGCTTGCCGGCGCCTGACCGTGACCTCCTGATCGGCGCGGCCGAAGAGGCCGGGCGCATTGCCCGCCGGTTCTGGCGCAATAAGCCCGAGACATGGGTAAAGCCCGGCGATGCCGGGCCGGTGACGGAAGCCGACCTTGCCATCGACGCGATGCTGAAGGCTGAACTTCGCGCCGCGCGCCCCGACTATGGTTGGCTTTCGGAGGAAACCCCCGACGATCCGGCGCGTCTGGCGCATGACCGCTGCTTCATCATCGATCCGATCGACGGCACCCGCGCCTTCATCGAGGGCGACACCAGCTTTGCCCATGCGCTTGCGGTGGCCGAGCGTGGCCGGGTGACAGCCGGCGTCGTCTATCTGCCGGAAAAGGATGCGCTTTATGCTGCGACCGAGGATCGCCCGGCGACACTGAACGGACAGCCGATCAGCGCGACCAACCCCGCGCAAGCCGAAGGCGCGACGGTCCTGACCTCATCGGCGACGATGGCGCCGCAGAACTGGAAAGGCGCGGTGCCGCCGGTGCAGCGGGTCTTCCGCGCCTCTTTCGCCTGGCGTCTGTGCCTTGTCGCCGAGGGGCGTTACGACGCTGCGCTGACGCTTAGGCCAAGCTGGGAATGGGACATCGCGGCGGGCGACCTTATCGCGCGGCAGGCCGGGGCGATGGTCAGCGACCGGACCGGTGCTGCGCTGGTCTTCAACCGCCCCGATCCGCGCGCCGATGGCGTCATCGCCGCCGGTCCCCGGCTTTGGCAGGATTTGAGATCGCAGCTCGCCGACGCCGGGAGCGGAAGTTGAAGTTGCGGAAAAAGCGTTTGATTTCCGTGCCCACCGTATGTGCGCAACCTTGAGGCACCGGGGCGCTTGGCTTAGGGTGACGCCCGCAACAGGCAAAGCCCGGAGGGACGAATGACCCAGCGCCTGCATCTGGTCTATGGCGGCGAGCTTGAGACACCGAACAAGATCGGCTTCAAGGACCCATCAAAAATCCATGTCGTCGGCGTGTTCCCGAACTATGCCGCCGCCTACAATGCCTGGAAGGCCGAGGCGCAGCGGACCGTCGATGATGCCCATACGCGCTATTTCATCGCCGAACTTCATCGCCTGCCCGAAGAAACCGCGAAGGGCGGGGCGTCTGAGGGCGCCGGTGACTGACAAAATCCGGCGATGAAGCGGTCGCTTTTCCTTGCGCTCTACCTTCTGGTCGCGGCGCGCGGCGGTGGCGTATCTGTCGCGCCGCGCCCTGACCGGCCGCCGGGCCGGCTTCTGTGGCTCCATGCCGGCGGCGGGGCGACGCCGAAAAGCCTCGGCCAGCTACTGACCCGGCTGGCCCGGGCCGAACCGGGGATCGCCGTCGTCGTGACCGCGGATTGCGCCGAGCCGGTCGATCCGAAGACCTTTCCCGCCGCGACGATCTTCGAACCGACGCCAGAGGACAGCCGCGGTGACATCCGGGGCTTTCTCGGCCACTGGCAGCCAGACCTCTTCGTCCTTGCCGGGGCTTCGCTGCCGCCCGCGATGATCGTCGAGGTCGGGGAACATGGCATCCCGGCGCTCTTGGTCGATGTGCGGGTGCCGCGCCAGCGCGACCTGCTGGGGCTTTTCCGGCGCGGCATGGCGGCAGCACTTCTTTCCCGCTTTCGCCGGATACTGGCGCAGGACCCGGATTCCGCCCGCCGGCTGACGGCCATCGGTGGCCGCCATGTGACGGTCGAGGTCGCCGGCCGGATCGAGGAAACCAGCGATCCGCCGAAATGCAGCGAGCCGGAGCGCGCGGCCCTCGCCGAGCTTCTCCATACCCGCCCGGTCTGGTTCGCCGTCGCCTGCCCGGAGGGGGAGGAGGATGCGGTTCTGGCCGCCCATGCCCATGTCCTGAGGCTCGCGCACCGGATGCTCCTGATCCTGTCGCCCGCCGATGGCGCCCGCACGGCGGCGCTGGCTGAACGCTGTGAGCGCGATGGCTGGATCGTCGCGCAGCGGGCGCTGGAACAGGAACCCGAGCCCGACGTGCAGCTTTTCCTGACCGAGGGCGAGGCGGAGATGGGCCTCTGGTACCGGCTCGCCCCCGTGACCTACATGGGCGGAACGCTTCTGCCCGGCGGATCGGGTCGCAACCCTTACGAACCCGCCGCCCTTGGCTCGGCGATCCTGCGCGGCCCGCATTTCGGCCCCTATCCCGAAGCCTATGCCCGGCTTGATGAGGCGAAGGCCACCCGGCCCGTCAAGGATGCGGACGCCCTGGCCGAGGCGGTGGCCGACCTCATCGCCCCCGACAAGGCAGCACTTCTGGCCCACAACGCCTGGGCGGCCTCTTCCGGCGGGGCGGAGGTGACAGAACGGGTGATGCAGATCATCCTCGACCTCATGCAGGGCGACGCTGTGCCGGCTATCCTGGAGGCGCCATGAGACCGCCGCGCTTCTGGGACAATCCGCCCGACCGACCCGGCCTTGTCGCTTCGGCCCTTGCGCCGCTTGGCCGTCTCTATGCACGGGCGACGGCACGGCGGCTGGCGGCAGGGCAGCCGTTCCGGCCCGGCGTGCCGGTGATCTGCGTCGGCAACCTCAATGCCGGCGGCACCGGCAAGACCCCGACCGTCATCGCCCTCGCGCAGCGTCTGGCTGGGCGCGGGGTCGAGGCACATGTGGTCAGCCGGGGTCATGGCGGGTCGCTTGAAGGCCCGGTGCGGGTCGATGAGCGCAGGCACAGCGCGGCAGAATGCGGCGATGAGCCGATGCTGCTGGCGGGGTTCACGCCCACATGGATCGCCCGTGACCGGGCGGCGGGGGCGCGGGCCGCCGTTGCCGCGGGCGCCCGCGTGATCCTGATGGATGACGGTTTCCAGAACCCCGCCCTTGCCAAGGACCTGTCGATCATCGTCGCCGACGCCGAACGCGGCTTCGGCAACGGGCTTTGCATCCCCGCCGGCCCGCTGCGCGAGCCGGTCGGTGTGGGCATGGGCCGGGCCGATTTCTGCCTGACCATCGGCGACGCCGAGGCGCAGGAGCGTTTCACGAAGCTATGGGGGGCTGGGGTGCCCGTCCCCCGCCTGACCGGCGCGCTGCGACCGCTGCCGACCGGCATGGACTGGCAGGGCCTCAAGGTGCTGGCTTTCGCCGGGATTGGCCACCCGCAGAAATTCTTCCGCACCCTCCGCGACCTTGGCGCGGAGATCCTGCGCGCCGTGCCGCTTGATGACCATCAACCGCTGACGCCCGCACTTCTTCACCGGCTCGAAGCCGAGGCCACCCTGCGCGGCGCGCAGCTTGTCACCACCGAAAAGGATGCGGTGCGCCTGCCCGAAACCATGCGGCGGAACGTGCTGAGCGTTCCGGTCAGGTTGCAGCTTGACGACTGGGCGGCGTTTGACGAACGGCTGGCGGGGCTGGGGCTTTAGTTGCGGCCGATTCCCTTGCGGATTTCCGCATCATGCTCGCCCAACTTGGGCGACGGCTTCCCCGCCGCGAGCTTTGCATCCGAAAACGTCATCGGCGCCCTGACGCCCGGCACCCCGTCGCAGTCGATCTTCATGCCGCGCGCGATGATCTGCGGATCGGCGAAGACCTCGGCCATGTCGTTGATCGGCCCGGCGGGGACGCCTTCGGCCTCGCAAGCCGCCAATAGATCGGCCTTCTGCCAGAGCTTCGTCTTTTCGGTCAGCGCCGCCGTGATTGCAGCGCGGTTGGCGATGCGGTCGGCGTTGGTCAGGTATTCCGGCGCCTCGGCCAAGGCCTCGACCCCCAGGACCTTGCAAAGCCGCCGGTACTGGCCGTCATTGCCGGTGGCGATGATGATCCAGCCATCGGCGCAGTCGAAGACCGAATAGGGCACGATGTTGGGATGGGCATTGCCCATGCGCTCGGGCGCCTTGCCGGAGGCGAGATAGTTCATCGACTGGTTGGCCATGATCGCCGTCGCCACGTCGAAAAGCGCCATGTCGATATGCTGGCCCTTGCCGGTCGTGCCCCGCTGCAACAGCGCCGCAAGAATGGCCGTCGCCGCATAGACGCCGGTGAAGACGTCCGTCACCGCGACGCCGACCTTCTGCGGCTGGCTCGTCGGTTCGCCGGTGACGCTCATCAACCCGGACATGCCCTGGATGATATAGTCGTAGCCGGCGCGGTGGGCATAGGGTCCGTCCTGACCGAAGCCGGTGATCGAACAGTAGATGAGGCGCGGGTTGATCTTCGCAAGGCTCGCGTAGTCGAGCCCGTACTTCGCCAGCCCGCCAAGCTTGAAGTTCTCGATCAGGATGTCGGCATCCTTCACAAGGTCGCGGACAAAGGCCTGATCCTCGGCCTTGCGGAAATCGGCGATGACCGACTTCTTGCCCCGGTTCGTGGCGTGGAAGTATGCCGCCGAGCGGTCGCCGTCCCGCTCGATGAAGGGCGGACCCCAGCGCCTTGTATCGTCGCCCTCGGGCGCCTCGACCTTGATGACCTCGGCGCCAAGATCGGCCAGCGTCTGCCCGGCCCAGGGGCCGGCCAGAATCCGCGCCAGTTCGACGACTTTCACGCCCGAAAGGGGATGCATCTCTCAGCCGCCGAGCTTGGCGTCGATAAGCTTGGCGAATTCGTCATAGCTCATTGCGCCAGACTGCTTGTCGCCGTTGATGATGAAGGTCGGCGTACTTTGGACCCCGTCCTTCTGCGCGTTGGTCTGATAGGTCGCGACCATCGCGCCGGCGATATTGTCGGTCGCCATGCAGGCGTTGAGGTCGGCGGTGCAGGTCTCGAAGTCCTTGACGGTGGCGTCCACCCTGGCCTGATCGAGCCCGGCCTTGAGGCCGATCTTCTTCAGGTTCTCGATGATCACTGCATCCTCACCCGAGGCGAGCCAGTCCTTCTGCGTGTCATAGAGGACGGCGGAAATGGCGAAGTACTTCTCCGGCCCGCCCTGACGGGCGATCATCGCGGCCAGAAGGCCGTAGCGGTCGAAATAGACCTCGCGGTAGACGAAGCGGACCTTGCCGGTGTCGACGTAGTCGGCCTTCATCTTGTCAAAGACCGTGGCGTGGAAATTCGCGCAGTGCGGGCAGGTGAACGAGGCATATTCCACCACCGTCACCGGCGCATCCTGCTTGCCAAGCACCATGTCCGGCACCCGCGAGGCCTCGGAGGTGGCGGCGGCTTCCTGCGCCAGAGCGGGCGTGGCGAGCGCGGTGACGGGATCCTCCGTGCCGCGCGTCATCGCCCAGAACCCGCCAAGAACGGCCAGCGCCGCGACACCGGCGAGAAGAGAATTGCGTTTCATGGATCAGCCTTTCGTATTTCGGGGGCGAGACAACACTTTTTCGCCCAAAGCTTCAAGCGCGGCGCGAAGGCCGGGATCGCGCACGCCTTCGGCGGTGTCGCTTGCTTGTTGATGGATTGCGGGGGAAACGGGCGCGGGAGCCGGTTTCGGCGCCGGGGTGAAGGCGACCTGGCCTTCGGCAAAGCCTGTGGGGGCGGTCTGGGTGACGATGACCTTCGAGATGGCGCTATAGCCGTAGCAGGCATTCACCTTTTCGCGGATCTTCGGCAGTTGCATCTGAAGAAGCGGTGCCGAAGCGCCGGTGGTCAGAAGCGTCAGTGAGGCGCCGAAACCGTCGCGCCCGTAGCCGATCTTCACCGGCAGGGCCATCGCGGCGATATCCGTGCCGACCACCTCGGCCCAATGGGTCAGCAGCCGCGCCACGGCAAAACCGCGCGCCTCGCCCGCCGTGCGGATACGGTCCTTCAGAAGCCCTGAAGCAGGCTCGAACCCGCGGCTGTGCCGGCGAAACTTTTCGGCGCCCTCGCTCATCCCTGTCCTTTCCCGTTCCGGCCTCTATGTTACCGGCGGTGGCGGGCTTTGCCCACGGGGGATACGGGGCGGAGGGAATAAAGATTGCGTGACGCCGAAGTCAGCGAAAGGTTGCTTGACTGGTATGACGCCAATGCGCGGGTGATGCCCTGGCGTGTCGGCCCGGCAGAGCGGCGCGCGGGCGTCCGTCCCGACCCCTATCGCATCTGGCTTTCCGAGGTGATGCTGCAACAGACCACCGTGGCGGCGGTCCAGAAATACTTCCGCCGCTTCACCGCGCGCTGGCCCGGTGTCGCCGATCTTGCCGCCGCCGAGGATGCCGAGGTGATGGCCGAATGGGCCGGGCTTGGCTATTACGCAAGGGCGCGGAACCTTCTGAAATGCGCCCGCGCGGTGGTCAGCGACCATCATGGCCGCTTCCCGGAAACCTCCGCCGCCCTCCGCACCTTGCCCGGCATTGGCCCCTATACAGCCGCCGCCATTGCCGCCATCGCCTTTGACGAGGCGGCGACCGTGGTTGACGGCAATGTCGAAAGGGTGGTGGCCCGGCTTTTCGCGGTGGAAGAGCCATTGCCGGGCGTGAAGCCGCGGCTCACCGAACTTGCCACGCGCCTGACGCCGGCTGAGCGACCCGGCGACCATGCGCAGGCGATGATGGACCTTGGCGCCACGATCTGCACGCCAAGATCGCCTGCCTGCGGCATCTGCCCACTTGTCGCCGATTGTCAGGGCAGGGCCGCCGGGGTCGCCGCGAGCGTGCCGCGAAAGGCGCCGAAACCCGCGAAGCCCGAACGCCGGGGCATCGCCTATGTCGCGATCCGGTCGGACGGGGCGGTTCTCCTTGAGCGGCGGCCCGACTCCGGGCTTCTCGGCGGCATGCTCGGCTGGCCCGGCACCGCTTGGGCTGAGCCTGAACCCGCCCCCGCTCCACCCCTTGCCGCCGACTGGAGCGAAGCGCCGGTGCCGGTGCGGCATACCTTCACCCACTTCCACCTGACGCTTCGGGTGATGACCGCGACAGTTCCCGACGACATAGCGCCAGACCGCGGCAGCTTCCATCCGCGCGCGGCTTTCCGCCCCGCCAGCCTGCCCACCGTCATGCGCAAGGTCTTCGATGCCACCCGCCCGGTTGAGGCGCGCCTGTTCCGCCGCTAAGGTCCTGTCAGCCGGTCAGGAGCCCCCGATGTCTGCCCCTTCCCCCATCTCGCGGCTTTCCTCGGCCCTGCCGTTCTGGCTGTCGCTCGCCCTGATCCCTCTCGCCGCCATCGGCGCGATCCGGGGCGGCTGGACCGTTCTCCTCCTGCCGATCTACGGCTGGATCGGCGTCACGCTTCTTGACGCGGCCTTCGGCCAGAACCACGGCAACCCCGATCCGTTGACGCCGGACGGGGAGCTTTTCTGGTACCGGCTCATTACCCTGATCTGGTTCCCGATCCAGTTCATCGTCCTTTATTCGTTGATCTGGTACGCCACCCGCGCCGATCACCTCGGGACCGCCGAAAAGATCGGCCTCTTCTTCGGCATGGGCGTGATCTCCGGCTCCGTCGGCATCAACTATTCGCATGAACTGATGCACCAGAAGAACCGGGTCGAGCGCTGGCTGGGCGATCTTCTCCTGGCGACGGTGATGTACAGCCATTTCCGGACCGAGCATCTTCTGGTCCATCACCGCTATGTCGGCACCCCGCGCGACGCGGTGTCGGCGCGCTACAACGAAGGTTTCCACCGCGCCTTCTTCCGCGTCCTTCGCGACGGGCCGGGATCGGCCTGGCGGGCGGAAACACAACTGCTGGCGAGGGCGGGGCGGAACCCAAGGCATCGGTCGAACCCGTTCTGGCGCTACATGCTGCTTCAGGCCGGCGCACTTGCCCTGGCGCTGACGCTCGGCGGGTGGGAGGGCGTTGCGCTCTTCCTCACACAGGCCTTCGTCGCCATCTGGCAGCTCGAACTCGTCAACTACATCGAGCATTACGGCCTGACCCGCCGCCATCTTGGCGAGGGGCGCTACGAACATGTCCAGCCTCGCCATTCCTGGAATGCCGATCACAGGGTGTCGAACTGGCTCCTCATCAACCTGCAGCGCCATTCCGACCACCACTGGAAGCCCGACCGCCGCTTCCCGCTGCTGCAGACCTATGTAGCCGGCGAGGCACCGCAACTGCCCTTTGGCTATCCGGCGATGACCGCGCTCGCCATGATCCCGCCCCTTTGGCGGCGGCGGATGAACCCGCGCGTCCGCGACTGGCGCCGGCAGTTCTACCCCGACATCGAGGATTGGTCGGCCTACAACGCCGGGGCAAACCCGATGCCGCGCGGATCATGACCGCATGACATTCCAGAATGCCGCAATCGTCCTAATCGTCCTCGTCTTTCAGGCGACCGGTGTCGTCTTCGCCTTCCGCGCCATGCGCCATGCCCGCACGCCGCAAGGGGCCGTTGGCTGGGTCGTCTTCCTTCTGACGGCACCCTTTGCGGCGGTGCCGGCCTTCCTTTTCTTCGGCCACAAACGCTTCTTCGGCTACATCGCGATGCGACGCGAGATGCGGCGGACCATCGCCCGCGTCACCAGCGAAATCTCCCGCAACGCACCGGCCGATATGGCGCGGCTTGGCGATCGCCGAAAGACCGTCACCGCGTTTGAGGCGCTGAGCGAACACAAGGTCCTCTGCGGCAACTCGGCCCGACTCCTTATCGATGGCGAAGCGACTTTCGCCGAGATTTTCGCTGCCATCGACCGGGCAGAGCACTACGTCCTGATCCAGTTCTACACCATCCGCGACGACGAGATCGGCCGCGATCTTGCCCGCCATCTGGCGGAAAGGGCGCGGGCGGGGGTGAAGGTGAAGGTGCTTTATGACGGGATCGGCAGCGTTGGTTTGCCGTGGCTCTACATCGAGGATCTGCGCGCCGCAGGGGTTGAGATCCTGAACTTTCACGCCCAGACCGGCAGCCGCAACCGCTTTCAGGTCAACTTCCGCAATCATCGCAAGATCGTCGTGGTTGACGGTGTGACCGGGTTCATCGGCGGCCTGAATGTCGGCGACGAATACATGGGCCGGTCGCGAAGCTTCGGCCATTGGCGCGACACGCATCTGAGGCTTGACGGGCCGGTCGTGGCGCAGGTGCAACTTGCCTTTGCCGAAGACTGGTACTGGGCCACGCGCGAAGCGATCGAGGCCGAATGGCGCCCGCCGCCCGGCGCCGGAGGAACGGACGTCCTGATCCTTTCGACCGGCCCTTCCGACCGCCACGAATCCGGCAGCCTCTATTTCTGCAACGCGATCAACGCGGCGGCGGAGCGGCTCTGGATCGCCACGCCCTATTTCGTGCCGGATGTGGATATCCTGAACGCGCTGAAGCTCGCCTCGCTCCGCGGCGTCGACGTGCGCATCCTTGTCCCTGACAAGCGGGATCACTGGCTGGTCTGGCTTGCCGCCTTTTCCTATTTCGACGAAGTGCGCCGAGCCGGGGTGAAGATATTCCGCTATCAGGGCGGCTTCATGCATTCGAAGATGCTGGTCGTCGATGACTGGATGGCCTCGGTCGGGACGCTGAACCTTGATAACCGCTCCTGCCGGCTGAACTTCGAACAGACCGCCATCATCTTCGACAATGCCTTTGCCGCCGAGGTGGCAGAGGTGCTGGAAGCGGACATGGCGCGGGCCAAGCAGTACAAGACCAACTTCCGCGACATATCGCACCGGTTCATCCGCTACGCGGCGCCGGTCGCGCGGCTTTTCGCGCCGATCCTCTGAGGGTGAAAAAAGGCCCCGCCGGGGGTGCAATCCGGGCGGGGCCAAGTTCGTGCCACGGGCAGATGCCCAGGCACCGGCGGTAACCTATGTCAGTGCGGGCGGCCCTCATCCATCTCGGCCCGGATCTGCTGGCGCAGGAGGTCGATGGAGACGAGCTTGCCGTCGCGCTTGAAATGCCAGTAAGTCCAGCCGTTGCAGGACGGCGCGCCTTCAAGATGCGCGCCGACCTGATGGATGGAACCCTTCACGTCATTGCCGATGAGCGTGCCGTCGGCGCGGACCTTGGCGATGCCGCCGCGCGGGGAGTAAAGCTCCTCGCCCGGCCGCAGCATCCCGCGCTCGACCACCTGGCCGAAGGGAACGCGCGGCTCGGACCGCTTGGATGTGCTGGTCTCCAACGCCTCGCGGTCGAACTTGCGGATCTTGGCGATGCGCTTTTCGGCGGCGGCGCGATAGGCGGCCTCACGCTCGATCCCGATGAACTCACGGCCCAGCATCTTGGCGACGGCGCCGGTGGTGCCGGTGCCGAAGAAGGGGTCAAGGATGACATCGCCGGGGTTGGTCGTGCCGACCAGAACGCGGTGCAGCAGCGCCTCGGGCTTTTGCGTCGGATG
>DJUV01000038.1 GCA_002440625.1 Rhodobacteraceae bacterium UBA6273
AGCCCTTGCGGAAATCGACGCCGTTCAGCCGCTCGAACCCGGATTCGAGGATATAGCTGTCGTCGGGAATGAGCTCGATCCCCGTCTCGGGAATGCAATGCGCGACCCGGATCGCGTCCCAGTCGATGCCCGGCGCCTCCGTCCCCGGCGCGCCGTAGCGCCGCCAGCCAAGGGCCGGGTGGCGCGGATCGGCGAAAGTGCCCTCCGGCGCGGGGCCAAGCCCGCGCGATACGTGAAGCGCCGAAGCTGTTATCTGCACGTCCGAGCGGAGGCGGTACATCGCCAGCCGCCGGGCCAGCGCATCGGCGATATCCGCCTTCACGTCGAGGATGAGCCGGTCGCCCTGCGGCACAAGGAAGAAATCGGCCAGATACTTGCCTTGGGGATTCAGAAGCGCGGCATAGACCAATCCGATCTTCAGCCGGCCAAGGTCGTTGCTGACCAGCCCCTGGAGGAAGGCCTCGCGGTCCTTGCCGGTGATCTCGAAAAGCCTGCGGTCGGGGGCGGGTTCGCCTGACATGTGATGGTCCGGGGGGATGTTGCGCGCGACCGCGACCATCGCAGCCCGGCGCGGCGGGGTAAAGCCCTGTCGGCCCCGCATTGACCTTCCCGGGGGCGGTCTTTACCCCTCGGGGCAAAGAACAGGAGCGTCGCGCATGAGCCTTGCAAACGGTCGGACCTATCTTGCCATTCCGGGCCCTTCGGTCATGCCCGACCGGGTGCTCGCGGCGATGCAGCGGCCGGCGCCGAACATCTATGCGGGTGAGCTGATCGACCTGACGCAAGGCATATTCGGCGACCTGCGGGAGCTTGCCGGGACAAGGGACCATGCGGCGATCTACATCGCCAATGGTCACGGCGCCTGGGAAGCGGCCAATGCCAACCTCTTCTCGCGCGGCGACACGGCACTTGTGGCCATCACCGGGCGTTTCGGTCAGGGCTGGACGGCTTCGGCGACGGCGGTGGGCGTCAAGGTCGAAACGCTGGACTTCGGCCTGAAAAGCCCCGCCGATCCCGACCGGATCGAAGCCGCGCTTCGTGCCGACAAGGATGGCCGCATCCGCGCCGTCATGGTCACGCATGTCGATACCGCGACCTCGGTCCGCAACGACATCCCGGCGATCCGCGCCGCCATCGACGCGGCGGGACACCCGGCCCTTCTTGCCGTCGATGCCGTGGCCTCGCTCGGCTGCGATCCGATGCGGATGGACGGTTGGGGTGTCGATGTGCTTTTGGCCGCCAGCCAGAAGGGGCTGATGACCCCGCCCGGCCTCGCCTTCCTGTGGTTTTCCGAACGGGCGCGGGCGGCGACCGCCAAGGCGGACCTGAAGACCCCCTATTGGGACTGGGAACCGCGCGCCAATCCGGCCGAGTATTACCAGCATTTCTGCGGCACCGCGCCGACGCATCACCTTTTCGCCCTCGCCGAAGCCTTGAAGATGCTTCTTCGCGAAGAGGGGCTTGAGGCCGCCTGGGCGCGCCATGCGACGCTCTCCCGCGCGGTCTGGGCGGCCTTTGATGCCTGGGGGCAGGGTGGCGACATCAGACTCAACGTCCCCGATCCGGCGGCGCGAGGCGCTTCGGTCACGGCAGCACGGATCGGCGGTGGCGGGGCGGGGCAGCTCCGCGCCTGGTGCGAGGCTGAGGCGGGTGTGACGCTTGGCATCGGTCTTGGCATGGCGGAACCCGACAGCCCAGCCTATGGCGATTTCCTCCGTGTGGCCCATATGGGCCATGTGAACGCCCATATGACGCTCGGCGTCCTTGCGGTGATGGAGGCGGGGCTGCGCGCGCTTGGCATCCCGCACGGGGCCGGCGCGCTTGATGCGGCGGCTGAGGTCGTGGCGCGGGCCTAGCCGCGCGCCGCAGCCAGCGCGTCAGGCAGAGCGGCGGCGAAAAGCGCGTTCTGCGCCGGCAGGCCGCAGCTTATGCGGATGCAGCGGTCGTGCGGGGCGACGAAGGGCATCCGCACGAAGATGTCGCGCTGGATCAGTTCGGCCAGCACCTTGCGCGCGAAAACTCCGTCCGCGCCGCAATCCATCGTCACGAAATTGGTCGCCGAGGGCAGCGGCACCAGCCCATGGAGCCGGGCGATCCGCGCCAGTTCGTCGCGTGAGGTCGCGACGCGGTGCTGGACCAGCTTCAGGTGGCCGTGGTCGGCAAGTGCTGCCAGCGCCCCCGCCTGCGATATCCGGCTGACGCCGAAATGGTTGCGGATCTTGTTGAAGGCGGTGATGAGGTCGGGATGGCCAAGCGCATAGCCGATCCGCGCCCCGGCCATGCCATGCGCCTTGGAGAAGGTCCGCATCCGGATGACGCGGGGATCGTCGGCCTCGACCGGCGCGGCGGTACCCTCCGGCGCCAGGTCGACATAGGCTTCGTCCAGCACCAGAAGCGCGCCATCGGGCAGCCCGTCCAGCATCGCGGCAATCGTAGTGCCCTCATGCCACGACCCCATCGGGTTGTCGGGGTTGGCGATGTAGACGAGCTTTGCGCCCACCTCTCGCGCCTTGGCCGCCAGCGCGTCGGGGTCCTCATGGTCGCCCTTGAAGGGAACCTTGTGGAGGGTGCCGCCAAAGCCCGCGACGTGGAAGTTGAAGGTCGGATAGGCCCCGTCCGAGGTCACGACCGCATCGCCCGGCCCGATCAGAAGCCGGACGAGGTAGCCCAGAAGCCCGTCGATGCCTTCGCCGACGACAACATGCGCGGGCGTCACGCCATGATGGGCGGCAAGGGCGGCGCGGAGGTCATGGTTTTCGGGGTCGCCGTACATCCAGACCTCTTGCGCCGCGCGGGCCATCGCGGCGATGGCGGCGGGCGAGGGGCCGAAGACGCTTTCATTGGCGCCAAGCCGCGCCGCGAAACGGCGGCCACGGGCACGCTCCTGCGTCTCAGGCCCGACGAAGGGCACGGTGGCGGGAAGGCTGTCGACAAGCGGGGTGTAGCGCGGTCCGGTCATGGCGCGATCAGAAGCAGAAAGCCAGATTGCGGGCAAGAGTCTTCGGGGACTTGCGGTAGCGGGACGGGGGGCGCAGAAAGGGCGGGCCATCCGTTCGGAGGGTGATCCCATCGCCACGCCCGTGACATTCGCGCCGCTCACGCATCGCAGTTTCCGCGACCTCTGGCTTGCCAGCCAGGTGTCCAATCTCGGCTCGCTGATCCAGGCCGTGGGGGCTGCCTGGATGATGGGCAGCCTGACGCCGAGCCACGGCATGGTGGCGCTCGTGCAATCCTCCAACACCCTGCCGGTCATGGTATTTTCGCTGATCTCGGGGGCGCTTGCCGACAATCTCGACCGCCGGCGCATCATGCTTTCGGCGCAGATCTTCATGTTCGCGGTGTCGGCGGCGCTTGCGGTTTTTGCGTGGATGGGTCTGCTGACGCCCTGGTTGCTTCTCGGTTTCACCTTCCTGATCGGCTGCGGCACAGCGCTTTTCAACCCCGCCTGGCAGGCCTCCATCGGTGATATGGTGCCGCGCGCCGATGTTGCGGGCGCGGTCAGCCTGAACGCCATGGGCTTCAACCTCGCACGGTCAGTCGGGCCGGCGATCGGGGGCGCCATCGTCGCGGCGGCAGGGGCGGCAGCGGCCTTTGCGGTCAACGCCTTGAGCTACATCGGTTTCATCATCGGCATCCTCAACTGGCGGCGCCCGGTGGACGAGGCGCGGCTGCCGCGCGAGGAGCTGGGCCGCGCGCTGGGCGCAGGTCTGCGCTACATGGCGATGTCGCCGGCGCTGATGCGGGTCATGGCACGCTCGGCGATCTTCGGCATCGGCGCTTCGGCTCTGCTGGCGCTGTTGCCGGCCTATACCCGCGACACGCTTGGCGGCTCGGCGCTGACCTATGGGTTGTTCCTCGGCTGTTTCGGCCTAGGTGCCATCGGCGGCGTCTTCATGAATGCAAGGCTGAGGGCGCGGCTCAGCAATGAGAGGGTGGTCGAACTGGCCTTCGCCGGATTTGCGCTGGCACTTGGCGGGCTGGCGCTGGTGCCGTTCGTGCCGGTGGTCGTCGTCATGTTGATGCTGGGTGGCATGTGCTGGGTTCTGGCGCTGTCGCTTTTCAACACCACGGTGCAGCTATCGACGCCGCGCTGGGTCCTCGGGCGGGCCCTGTCCTTCTATCAGACGGCGGTCTTCGGCGGCCTTGCCGGCGGCGCCTGGGCCTGGGGCGCGGTGGCCGACATCTACGGGATCACCCCGGCCTACGGTGCGGCGGCAGCGGTGCTGGTGGCCGGGGCCTTCATGGGAAAACTCTTTCAGGTCAACGAGTTCGACGACCTCGACCTGACACCTCTCGGGCTGACTGCGGCGGCGGAACCGAAGATCGACCTTCGTGCCCGGAGCGGGCCGATCTTCATCATGGTGGAATATGAGATCGACCATGACGACACCGAAGCCTTCCTTGCCCTGATGCAGGACCGCCGCCGCATCCGCATCCGCGACGGGGCGCAGCGCTGGGCGCTTTTGCGCGATCTGGAGCGGCCGGAGCTTTGGAGCGAGAAATACTATGTCGCGACCTGGGTCGAATATGCCCGGCACCTGTCGCGGCGGACGCGGGCGGATGTGGCGCTGCAGGAGGCGATCCGGGCGCTGCACCGGGGGGCCGAGCCGCCGCGGGTCTGGCGCAAGATCGAGCGGCAGACGGTGCCGCCGCATGACGACGCGCCGCCGCTGCCGCCGCCTGGGTTGGGGTAAACCCTTAATATTTCGTAGTTTTTGTCGTAGAGGGCCGGGGGCGCTGCCCCCGAACCCCCGGAGTATTTTCGGACAGAAAGTGAAGGTCAGCCGAGCTCGGACAAACGCTTTAGCGCGGCTCGGAGTTTGGCGGCTTCGTCCTCGCCAAGCTCCAGCTTCTCGCGGGTTTCCTCGACGATCTCCTCGGGTGCGCTTTCGACGAACTTGGGATTCGAGAGGCGGGCGCGGAGGCCGTTCAGATCCTTTTCAAGCTTCTCCAAGGTCTTGGAAAGGCGTGATTTTTCCTCGGCGATGTCGATGACTCCGGCGAGCGGGATGGCGAAGCTGCCGCCTTCGACGGCGACCGTGATCGAGCCTTTCGGGGCCGTACCTTCGGTCATGCCGTCGAGCCTTGCGAGGCGGGTTATCATCGGTTCATTGCCGGCGTAGGCGGCGTGGCCACGCGCGTCCATCTGGGTCATGACGATGGGGAGTTTGAGGCCGGCGGGCACATGCATCTGGGCGCGGGCGGAGCGGATCTCGTCAATGAGGGAGATCACCCAGTTCATCTCCCGGTCGGCGTTTTCGTCAATGAGTTCAAGGCCGTAGCTTGGCCATTCGGCATGGACGAGCATGCCCTTGCGGGTGGCGGTCTGGCCCCAGAGCTCTTCGGTGATGAAGGGCATCAGGGGGTGCATCAGGATGTAGCACTGGTCGAGGACCCAGGCCATCGTCTGCCTTGTTTCCGGGGCGTGCTCGCCGTCCATCAGGGGCTTGGCAAACTCGACATACCAGTCGCAGACCTTGCCCCAGACGAAGGCGTAAAGCGTGTTCGC
>DJUV01000338.1:0-3452 GCA_002440625.1 Rhodobacteraceae bacterium UBA6273
GGAGTATTTCAGGACAGAAAGTAAGGTAAGAGGTTCTTAACCTCGTCAGCTCAGTCTCGGTCCTGCGGTGCAGGCTGGAGAGCCGTTGACCGCGGCAGGAAGTGGCAGCCCGTTCCGGCATCCGGGGCGGGCTGCTTCACTTTCTGTCCCGAAATACTCCCGCCGGAGGCGAAGCCCGAGCGGGGCGCGCCTTTGGCGCGCGCCGCGAGAGAAAAGACATGGCGCCGCAAGGCGCCGCCTTGGGATCAGGGTTGGTCGCAGGCGGGGCGGTCGCCGATCTCTTCCCGCCAGTGGCGCCGGCAGAGCGAGACATAGGTTTCATTGCCGCCGATCTGAACCTGCGCGCCTTCGCGCAGCGCCTTTCCGTCCGGCCCGCACCTGACCACCATCGTCGCCTTCTTGCCGCAGTGGCAGATCGTCCGCACCTCGCGCATCTCGTCGGCGAGGGCGAGGAGCGCTGCCGAACCGGGGAAGAGCTCGCCCCGGAAATCGACCCGCAACCCGTAGCACATCACCGGCACGCCGAGATCGTCGACGGCGCGGGCAAGCTGCCAGACCTGCTCCCGGGTCAGGAACTGCGCCTCATCGAGAAAGACGCAAGCCACCGGCTCAATGGCGAGCCGCGCCCGGATCATGGCGAAGAGGTCGGTCGCCGCGTCGTAGGTGTCCGCCTCCTCGCCGATGCCGATGCGGCTGGCGATGCGCCCCCTGCCGCCGCGGTCATCGAGCCGCGCGGTCATGAGGTAAGTCGCCATGCCGCGTTCACGGTAGTTGTAGGACGCCTGCAAGAGCAGCGTCGACTTGCCGGCGTTCATGGTCGAGAAGTGGAAGTAGAGCTTTGCCATGCGCCCCGAAATAGCGCCTTAGGCGCGTCCTGCAAGGGTAAAACCGGGTGGGGTTGCCGTGTTCCCGTGAGCTGGCCTATCGTTCGCTTCGCCCCCACACCCGCGGGTAGCCCGTCCGGACGGGCGCCGCGCCGATGCCGGGCGAACCGGCCCTGCCGTCCCGTGCGGCAATGGCGCGGCAGCCCCACCCTAACCGGTTCAGGATACCGGTCACTCGTACTATCCCGAACCCATGGGACGGATTACAAATGACAAAACCGCCGCCGCAAACTAATGGGAAGTTGGAAGCAGTTTTCCCAGCCGCGCCTTGGCGCCCTGGGGCATACGGGGCGCGAAGCGATGCAGAAGGCGGCGGCGGGTTATCTGAGGAAGCACACCGAGGCGCTGGTCAAGGATGTCGGGATCGAGGCCGCGGCGCAGCTCTGCGGCAAGTCGAAGGCGACACTTGGCCGCTACTATTCCGACGATCCCGAACATGCCGACCGCTTCATGCCGGTCGATGTGGTGGCGGCGCTCGAATCCGCGGCGCGGTTTCCCCATGTCACCGCCGCACTGGCGGACCTCCGGGGCATCACCCTGTCCTACGATCAGGAGCGCAAGAATTCCGGTGCGGGCGGGGTCAATTCCGATGTGGTGGCGCTGTCGCAGCGGTTTGCGCAGTTGATGGGCGAGTACAACCAGTCGATCCAGGATGGCCGGATCACCATCAACGAATCCAAGCGGCTCTTGCAGGAAACCCTTGCGATTCAAAGGGTTCTTCTGGAAATGAAGCTGCATCTGGAGGAAGAGGCGCGCTGAGCGCCCGTGTCCTGACCGCCACATATCGCCGAAACTTCGACAGCCCGGACATCGACGCTTGGCCGACTCGGGGCCCTCGCCCTATCAAGCCGCCATTCGCAACCCCGAAGGAAGGAGGCCCGAAATGACGATCCATGCCATCGCCACGCGCGGCCATCATTCCGCCTGCCGGACCACGGCTTGGGGACTGCGCCGCGCCTGATACCGGTGCTGCGCCAGTTTTCTCAACATTGACAATGCGTTGACGGCTGCCCCGAAGGGCTTTGCCGCGCGCTGTTTCCATCATTCCAGAGGAGCCGGACGGGTGATCCCCGCCGGTTGACACCATCATGATCAAGGCTTTGACCCCCACTCGCGGTGCGCATCTTCGCCCCGAGATCGAACGGCTGGTCGCGGATTTCGGCCGCCGCGACGTGCTTTGGGCTGCCCTTCGGGCGGTCGTCCGGCGCGAGCCGGCGCGGATGGAGGCAAGCGACCTCTCTTCGCATCTGCGTCGGGACATCGGCCTGCCACCGGTCGCGGTCCCGCGCGACTGGCGGCTGATGCGATGACCCACGGAGCGCCCGGCGCGGGGAAAGACCCCTCGCGCCGGGCGTACACCCCCCCGTACACCGCCCGTGCAGACGCCGGCCTCAGCCCTTCTTAACCCCGGCGCGGCCTTAATGGGGGCCAAGCGACCGGAGACCGACATGGCCGACCTTCAGAAACTGACCAAGACCCAGCGCCCGCATTACCACTACATGGCCGATGCCATGCGGCGGCTGGAGCATGACCTGCACAATGCCATCCACCTTTCGAACAAGGTGCCGACCGGCTGGCATGAGATCGCCCGGAACCGGGGCCGGGGCAAGACACGCCGCGTCACCATCCGCATTGAAGAGGACGTGCTCCGCTTCTTTCGCTCGATGGGCGAGGGTTACGGCCCGCGCATCAACGAGGTGCTGCGCGTCTGGATGCACGGCAGGCTCGCCGGGGTCATCGGCGGGGCGGAGACGACGGATTACTACCGCGACGGCCGCCACTTCCATGACGGCGGCAAGCCCGGCTGGGGGGCTGCCTATGCCGACGCCGTGGACGCCTTGGGCGAGGAGGTGGCGCGCGACATTGCGGAGGGAGAGGCGGAGTTCGACGAGATGGAGCGCGAGGCCTGGCGCCGGTCCTGACCCGGCGGAACCCCGCCGCCCGGCTTGCGGACCGGGGCCGGGCGCGGATAATCGGCATTGTGGCCCGCGACCCCGGAGGGGATGATGCAGACGACCTCAATAACCGCGCTTCTTGCAGCCGTGACCCTGAGCCTCGCCACCGGCGCCGGTGCAAAGGAGCGCGACTGCAGCGCGCGGCTGAACGGCATCGACCTGGCGCTTAGCTACGACGACAAGGCCGACATCTGGTCATCGTTCCGCGAGCGGCGGCTGACGCGGGGGGCGACCTGCCCCGGCAAGGTGGTCATCGCCTACATGCTGCCGGGCCTCAGCGACGAGGCGCGGGCGATGTTCTGCGCGGTCTATGACGAGGAGGCCGAGCAATACCGCACCGTGGCCGAAGGCCCGCGCGACGGCTATGGCCGCTGCGACCAACCCTCCCGTGCCTGCCGGGTCGTCAACGCGACGAAGCGCGAGGCGCTGGAGATCGGCGCTATGGGCCGCGACATGGCTTTGTCGGGGGTGAAGTCGGCGCGGACCAGCGCCGGGGCCTTGGTGCTGAGCGGTCAGGCGAGCGCCTTGGCCGGGGCACTGGCCGAGGCGGGCGGGGCTGCGGCAGCGGCGCTGAGCGCGCCCGGGGTGCTGGCGGGGGCGGCGGCGAGTGTGG
>DJUV01000338.1:3561-4932 GCA_002440625.1 Rhodobacteraceae bacterium UBA6273
GGCGGCGAGTGTGGTGGTTGTGGGTGGGGCGGTGGTGGTTTGTAGGTGAAGTTGCGTTAAAGGTAATGTTACGCTATATATGACGCATGAGACTTGTCCTCGATACCAATGTTGTTGTCGCGGGCGTCCGTAGCAGGACCGGGGCAAGCAATCCGCTTCTGATAGCGGGGTTCAAGGGGCGGTTCCGCTGGTGCTGTTCGGTACCGCTCTTCTACGAGTACGAGGACGTGCTGAACCGGGCGGAGTTCTTGCTGGAAACGGGAATAACGCGGGATGAGATCGGTGTTTTCCTGACCGACCTCGCGAGTACGGTCGCGCCGGTCGATCTGCATTTTCTGTGGCGACCGCAGTTGCGTGACCCCGGGGACGAGATGGTGCTGGAAACGGCGGTCAATGCGCGCGCCGAGGCCATAGTTACCCATAACGCGCGGGATTTCGGAGCGGCGCCGGACCGTTTCGGAATCGAGGTTCTGACCCCGGCAGCGGCTTTGAGGAGGCTTGGGCCATGACTATTCATGCAAAGGCACGGGTTTCGCTGAACCTGCCGCAATCGCTGAAAGCGGCTGCGGAGGATTTCGCGGAGCGCGAGGGCGTGTCGTTGAACCAGTTTATCGCCTTGGCGCTCGCCGAAAAGGTCGGCGCGGCGCGGGCGGCGGATTTCTTCATGGAACGGGGGAAAGGCGCGGACCCGGCGCGGGCGGTTGCCTGGCTGGAGGGGCGGGCCGGGTGAATTCCGCCCTTTTCGCATAAAGAGCAACGCTGTCCCGAACCTGATCCGGGACCTCGTTGACACGGGAGGCCCCGGCGCGAGGGCCGGGGCTGCTTTGCTATTTCGCGCGGTCAGCCTTGGAGAGTCCGCACCCCGATCCCCTCGCTCCGGGCCTTCATCGCCTGCACTGCCGCAATCGCCCCCGCTGCCGTGGTGAAATAGGCGATCTTGTCGTAGAGCGCGACGGCGCGGATGCTGCGGCTGTCGTCCACCGCCTGCTGGCCCTCGGTGGTGTTGAAGAGAAGCGCGATCTCGCCGTTCTTCAGGCGGTCGACGATGTGGAGTTTGCCCTCCTGCCGGCCCTCGTAGACCTTGTTCACCGTCTCGGCGGCGACGCCGTGGCCTTCAAGGAAGGCGGCGGTGCCGCGGGTGGCGACGATCTCGAAGCCGAGCGTCAGGAGGTCGCGGGCGGCTTCGGCCATCTCGGGCGTCTTGTCCATGTCCTTGATCGAGATGAAGACGCGGCCCGCCTCGGGCAGGATCGTGCCGGCCCCCATCTCGGCCTTGAGGAAGGCGAGCGGGAAGGTGCGGTCCCAGCCCATGACCTCACCCGTTGAGCGCATTTCGGGGCCGAGGATCGTGTCGACGCCGGGGAAGCGGGC
>DJUV01000339.1 GCA_002440625.1 Rhodobacteraceae bacterium UBA6273
TCACCTCGGGCTCGATCCGGCGGAGGTCGAAGCGCTGGCAGCGCGAGAGAACCGTCACCGGAACCTTGCGGATCTCGGTGGTGGCGAAGATGAACTTCACATGCGCGGGGGGCTCCTCAAGCGTCTTCAGAAGCGCGTTGAAGGCGTTGGTCGACAGCATGTGAACTTCGTCGATGATGTAGATCTTGTAGCGCGCCGAGGCGGCACGATAGTGAACGGAATCAATGATTTCGCGGATGTCGCCGACGCCGGTGCGGCTGGCCGCGTCCATCTCCATCACGTCGACATGGCGGCCTTCCATGATCGCCACGCAATGCTCGCACTTGCCGCAAGGCTCGGTCGTCGGGCCGCTGGTGCCATCGGGACCGACACAGTTCATGCCCTTGGCGATGATGCGGGCGGTCGTCGTCTTACCCGTGCCCCGGATGCCGGTCATGATGAAGGCCTGCGCGATCCGGTCGGCGGCGAAGGCGTTCTTCAGCGTGCGCACCATCGCATCCTGCCCGACGAGGTCGGCGAAGGTCTCGGGGCGATACTTGCGGGCAAGGACCTGATAGCGGGTCCCGGTGGTCTCGGTCATGGGATTTCCCGGATTCGGACTTGGGCTAACCTAAGGATGCCGGCGGCCTTCGTCCACCCGCCGCAGCCGTCGGTTTTGCGTATGGCAAGCGTATGGCAATCCGTCACGACAGGGGGCGTCAGGGCGAGGGCCGCTTGATGAGAGCGGTGAGGAGAGTCGCGAGCGTATCTTCGTAGGTAGCAGGGTCGCCCCCGGCTTCAATGGCCAGCGCCGCGCGGTCGAACATCGCCGAGAGAAGATCGGCGCGGGCATCGAGGTCTGTCGGCGAAAGGCCGGGGCCGGTGGCGGCCTCAAGACCCTGCCTGAGCGACTGGCCACCGGTTTCCATGTCGATCCGCCGCATCTCGGCGCTGCCGAGGACGGCGGGGCCTTCGAGAAGCATCAGCCGGGTGCGGCCGGGGGCGCGCATGGCGCGGAAGTAACTCTGCGCGCCGGCGATGAGGGCGTCGAGCGGGGTCGCTGCATCGGTGGCCCCGGCCTCGATCTCTGCCGCGATCCCGGTGGCTTCCGCTTCGATGACGGCGCGCAGGATGTCCTGCTTGTCCTTGTAGTGATGGTAGAGCGCGCCGCGCGTCACCCCGGCGCTTTCGGCAATCTCCGGCGTGCCGGTGGCGGCGAAGCCCTTTTCCAGAAAGAGCGCGCGGGCGGCGGCAACAAGGGCGGCGCGGGTGTCGCGGGTGCGGTCGGGGTTGGAACGGCGCTCTTGCATACATGCAGTCTGTATGTTATTTCATGGCACACATACAGACTGTATGTTTTTTGAAGGGAGAGCAAGCGATGAAATCCTCGCAGTATTACCCCGTCCTCATGGTCGATGATGTCGCCGCGATCAGCGCCTTCTACCAGACCCATTTCCGCTTCAAGCCGATGTTCGAGAGCGACTGGTACGCGCATCTGCAATCGGCGGAGGACGAGACGGTCAACCTCGCGATCCTGGACGGTGATCACGATACCATCCCCGAAGCCGGACGCGGTCGCGCCTCGGGCGTGCTGCTTAACTTCGAGGTCGCGGATGTCGACGCGGTTTACGCCGAGGCGAAGGCCTCCGGGCTGCCGATCCTTCGGGACTTGCGCTCAGAGGCCTTCGGGCAACGCCACTTCATCACCCGTGATCCGGCGGGCGTGCTGATCGACGTCATCACACCGATTCCGATGACCGGGGAATTTGCCGGTCAGGATGCGTGACAGGAGGGGCGGGGCTACCCCGCCCCCTTCACCCGTTTCGCCTGCTTCACCCTCTGCGACAGGTCCTTGCCCTTGCGCCGCCGGTCGAGGGCGGAGGCGGTGTGGCCGGCGTTTTCCTCATGGAGCTTCTTCCAGCGGTCGACGCGGGCGGCGTCCACCGTTCCTGCCTTGACCGCCGCCTGCACGGCGCAGCCCGGTTCCGGCCCGTGGGCGCAGTCGCGGAAGCGGCATTGGTCGGCGAGGGCGGCAATCTCGGCGAAAGCCCCGTCGATGCCGTCCGCCATGTCGGTCAGGCGAAGCTCGCGCATGCCGGGCGTGTCGATCAGCCAGCCGCCGCCGGGGATCGCGTGCATCTCGCGCGCGGTGGTGGTGTGGCGGCCCTTCATGTCATCCTCGCGCACCTCGCCGGTGTCGAGGTCGATGCCGGTCAGGGCGGAGGCGAGAGTGGACTTGCCGACGCCCGACATGCCGAGGAAGGCGACGGTCTGGCCCGGTCCGCACCAGGCCTTAAGCGTCTCGACCGCGCCGGGCGCCTTGGCGTTGAGCATGATGGCGGGCACGGCGGGGCCGATGGCGCGCAGGCGGTCCATGTAGGCGTCGGGGTCGTCGGTCTTGTCGGCCTTGGTCAGCACGAAGACCGGGGGCACGCCGCCGGCATGGGCGAGGGCGAGGTAGCGTTCCAGCCGCGCCTCGTTGAATTCCTCGGTGCAGGAGGTGGTGATGAAGACCGCGTCGACATTGGCGACGATGAGCTGTTCGCGCGAGGTGTCGCCCGCCGCGCGGCGGAAGATCCGCGAGCGGCGGACGAGAAGCCGGGCGACGCGGCCTATCCCGGGGTCGGCCAGCACCCAGTCGCCGACGGCGACGTCACCGGCGGCGATGTCGGGCGGCAGGCGCAGTTCGGCCGCGCCATTCACCGCAAGGATGGTGAGACGGTCGCGGTGGACGCCCGTGACGCGGGCGGGCGTGAGGGTGGCAAGTTCGTCCGCATCAAGCTGGCGGAGGAAGTCTGCCGACCAGCCGAGGCTGGCGAGGGTATGGGAGGGGATCACTGATCTGTCCTTGGGATAAGCCTATTCCGGCGCCCGGCGGTCTGGCCGGCGGGCGGGCGATATCGGGATGGGCGGGACAGGTCTAAGTTCTCAGACAGCCCCGGCCCGGAGGGAGACAAGCTTCATCATGTTCTGCTCCTTCGGCTGGAGGTGACGAGGTGAGAGGCTGGACAACGACCCAAGCGGGTCTCGTTACGGCTGCTTCCTTCCGGACCTGACCGGGTTGGCGAGGCGCTTACCCGCGCCAACCTCTCGCTTTCGGATATAGTGGAGCGCAGGGTGGAAGGCAAGAACGGGGAGGGGTGGCATGGCGGGCTTTGCAATTGCGGAACTTGAGGTCGGCGGTGGCTGGATCGGGCTTTGCCCGATGCCGGGGCGGTCCGGCGATTATTCCGGCGATCTGGCGAAGGTGATCGGCTGGGGGCCGGCGCTGGTGGTGTCAATGACCGTGGCGGAGGAACTGGCGATGGGCGCGGCGGCGCTGCCGGGCGATCTTCGGGCGAAGGGGATCGTCTGGCGCCACCTGCCGGTCGCGGATTTCGCGGCAGCGAGCCCGGCGCTGGCTGAAGATTGGGATGCCGTGGCGGCGGAGGCGCGGACGGTTCTGACGGACGGCGGGCGGGTGCTGTTCCACTGCATGGGCGGTTGCGGACGGTCGGGCATGGCGGTCTTGCGCCTGATGGTCGAGGCAGGCGAAGCGCCGGAGGCGGCGCTGGTGCGGCTGAGGCGCGCACGGCCCTGCGCGGTCGAGACCGGCGATCAGTTTGACTGGGCGGCGAAGGGCGGCGCTACGGCGCGATAGCCCCCTTCTCGCACCAGATCTTCGTGAAGGCGCCGGTGCAGGTCGCCTCCTGCTTCAGTCCCGAGACCTTGTACCGGGTGGTGAAGGCGCCCTTCTCAACCGTCACCTCGAGCGAGTCGCGGATCAGCTTCATGCAATCGGAGGGGCGGAGCTTGCAGCCGATCAGTGCGACCGTGCCAAGGGCATCGTCGCCGCTGGAACCGACATCGGTCTTGGCGATCTTCTCTTCGATCGCCTGTTTCAGCATTGCGTCAAACTCGGCCTCGCCGGGCCGGGTGGCCCAGGCCGCACCTGCGAGAATCGCCAGAAGGGCGACAATGGCCACGAACACACGCATGTCAGTCTCCGACCTTGGCTTTGCCCCTATATGCGCCGGTCAGCGCCCTGGCGGCAAGGCCGGGGTCAGAGCGTGATGCGAAAGCGGGCGAAACCGCCTGGCCCGTCGCCCGCCGGCTCGATCGTGACGGCCTTGACCTCGGAGAGGTAGGAGGCGGCCTTTGGTCCGGTGTCGAAAAGGACGGTGGTGCCGGGCAGCGGCTTGAAGCGCCAGTTGGCATCGGCTGCGGGGTCGATGGTGCCTTCCTCGATGATGAAGCGGACGATGATGTCACGGTTGGTGTCGGGGCCGTCGAAGATGATGGTGTCGCCCTTGGCGCCGGGGAAATCGCCGCCGCCCTCGGCCCGGTAATTGTTGGTGGCGATGATGAATTCGGCGGCGGGGTCAACCTGCTGGCCGTTCAGCATCAGGGCGGTGATGCGGCTGGCGGCGGGGTTCAGATCCTCGCCCTTCGGCCCGTATTTCGACGGCTGGCTCAGGTCGATCTCATAGGTCACGCCGTCGATGACGTCGAAGTTGTAGCTGGGGAAATCGGGGTTGAGGAGAAGCTGGTCGGCGGTGCCGGGCGTGATCTGGTTGAAGATGCCGGCGGAGCGTTCGAGCCAGTCCTTCAACTGCGCCCCGGTGACTTTCACCGCGCGGATCGTGTTGGGGTAAAGGTAGAGGTCGGCCACGTTCTTGATCGCAACGTCGCCCGCCGGAACATCGGTGTAGTACTCCGGCCCGCCACGCCCGCCGGCCTTGAAGGGCGCGGCGGCGGAGAGGAGCGGCAGGGTTTCGTATTCGGAGCCCTTCAGCATCTCGGCGATGTACCAGGTCTGCGCCTGGCTCACGACCTGGACAGATGGATCGTCGGCGACGAGGGCGAAGTAGCTGTAGAGCGGGGCAGAGGTCTTGCCGACGGGGCGGCGGATATAGGCGAGGGTCGCCTCGTGGTCCTTGGCGACTGAGGCTTCCACCTCGGGGACGGAATCCACCAGCGCGGTGATCGAGCGGTCGTCGTTCCGCTTGTAGATCTGGCGCGTCTCGACCGAGGAGGAGATGACGCGCCATTCGTTGCCGTCGCGTTCAAGGAGGAGGTCGATGAGGCCGAGGTTGTCGCCCCAGAAGCCGCCCATCACGGCGGGCTTGCCGTGGATGAGGCCGGTTTTCGCATCCACCATGTCGAAGCCCTCGAAGGTGGCCGAGGGATAGACGAGGTGGGAATGCCCGGTCAGGATCGCGTCGATTCCCTCGACGGCGGCGAGGGGGACGGAGGCGTTTTCCATCCCCTCGGTATGCCGGGCCGATCCGATGCCGGAATGGCTGAGTGCCACGATGATGTCGGCGCCTTCCTCGCGCATCACCGGAACCCAGGCCTTCGCGGCGGCGACGATGTCGCGGGTCTGGACGCGGCCTTCGAGATGGCCCCGGTCCCATTGCATGATCTGCGGCGGCACGAAGCCGATGAGGCCGATGCGGATCGGGTGCTCCGCGCCGTCGCCGTCCGTCAGATTGCGGTCGAGGATGACATAGGGCTTCACAAGGCCCGTGTCCTTGGTCGGATCCGCGCCGGTTTCCTTGACGACATTGGCCGAGACGATGGGGAAATTCGCCCCCGCCAGCGACTTCATCAGGAAATCGAGGCCATAGTTGAATTCGTGGTTGCCAAGGGTCGAGGCATCGAACCCGAGCGTGTTCAGGGCGGCGATGACCGGGTGCAGGTCGCCGTCCTTCATGCCCCGTTCATAGGCGATGTAATCGCCCATCGGATTGCCTTGCAGGAAATCGCCGTTGTCGAGCAGCACCGCGTTCGTCGCCTCGGCGCGGATGTCCTTGATGTAGGCGGCGGTGCGGGCGAGGCCGACCGTGTCCACCGGCTTGTCGGCGTAATAGTCGTAGGGAAGGACATGGACGTGAACGTCCGTCGTTTCCATGATCCTGAGATGGGCCTGATTGGCGGCGGCGCGGGCGGAAAACGGGTGGAGGGTGATCAAGCTTGCTCCCGCAGCGGTGGTGAGGAGAAAATCGCGGCGCGAAAGATGCTCGGATGTGCGGCTTGGCATAACGGGTCTCCCTTCATCGTTTTGGGATGGTCCTATTCTGACATGACAATGGAATGACCCTAACGGCCCCTGCCGGTATGCGCCACCGTAAGGCGCAGAAAATTCCTGATTTACAACTATGGGTTGACATTCGGACGGGATGCCACCGATTTCCTTCGGTTTACAATCCCCGCCGCGCCGTGGAACATCCCGGCGCGGCGGGGAGGTGACATGCGGATCGCGGAATCGGTGACGTTCGCCGGCGGCGGCATTGACCGCGCCGCCTGGCTCAGGGGCGATGCTGCGGCGCTTGCCGGGCATTTCGCCATGCCGGGCACGCGCGTGCTGCCGGTCTGGCGCGGCAAGCCGCTTCTATCGCCCGAGGGGGCCGGCTTCCTGCCTGCCGGTCATCCCCTGCTGGCAGAGCCTAGGGGCGAGACGGTGTTTCTTGGCCTTTCGGGCGGGGTGGCGCTCTTTGCCCGCGATGTGTCTGGCTGGCAGCCGCCCGAGGGATCGGATCTGCCGCAGCCGGGGTTTTTCGATGCGACGGAGCAGCGCCATCCCGATATTGCCGAGGGCTGGCGGTTTGCCGAACTGCGGGCGGTCATGGCCGGCCTGCCGCGCGCCGATGCGGAACTGATCGCGACCGCGAAGGCGGTTCTCGGCTGGCACCGGACGCACCGGTTTTGTTCGGTTTGCGGGCAGCAAAGCGTCGTGGCTCAGGCCGGCTGGCAACGCGTCTGCCCATCCTGCGGCGCGCAGCATTTCCCGCGCACCGACCCGGTGGTCATCATGCTGGTGACGCATGGCAACCGCACGCTTCTTGGCCGCTCGCCGGGCTGGCCGGAGGGGATGTATTCCTGCCTTGCCGGGTTCATGGAGCCGGGCGAGACGCTTGAGGCCGCGGTCCGGCGCGAGGTGGCGGAGGAGACGGGCGTTCTTGTCGGCGCGGTGCGCTATCTTGCAAGCCAGCCCTGGCCGCACCCGAGTTCGCTGATGATCGGTTGCCAGGGCGATGCTCTTGGCACCGAGATCACGCTCGATCCGGCGGAACTGGAACATGCGCTCTGGATCAGCCGCGAGGAGCTGGCGGAGGTGCTTGCCGGGACGCATGGGCAGATCCGCCAGCCGCGCCGGGGTGCGATTGCGGAGTTCCTTATGTCCGCCTGGGTCGCGGACCGCCTCGACTGATGCCAGCACACGCCGCAGGAGGCCGGAACCCATGAAATTCTCGACGCGGGCGGATATGGAGGCACCGGCGGGCAGGGTCTTCGACACCCTGTCCGACTTCGGCGCTTTCGAGCGTTTCGCCCGGCGGAAGGGTGTGGAGGTGACGCGCAGCGCTGGGGGCGGCGCGGCGCAGGGCTGGAACCTGCGCTTTACCCTGCGCGGCCGGAAGCGCGAGATGTCGGTGCGGCTGACCGATTTCGAACGGCCGGAACGGATGAATTTCTCCGCCGAGAGCAAGAGTTTCAACTTGGAGTTCACGCTTACGCTCATCGCGCTGTCGAAGTCGCGCGCGCGACTTTCGGTGGAGCTGGACATCCGGCCGCGCACCCTGTCGGGCCGCCTGCTTCTTCAGTCCATGCGCCTGGCCAAGTCCCGCATTTCCCGCCGCTTCGAGGCGGCGGTCCAATCCTTCGCGGGCAAGCTTGAACGCGGTGAGTTCGGCGGGCCTTTGGCCTGACGGCTCAGTGGCGGCTGGGGTCGGCGGGGTAGACGCCGAGGACCTTCAGCGAGGTGGTGAAATACTCCAGTTCCTCAAGCGCGAGGCGGACGTTCGGGTCCTCCGGATGGCCTTCGATGTCGGCGTAGAACTGCGTGGCGGTGAAAGAGCCGTCGACCATGTAGCTTTCAAGCTTGGTCATGTTCACGCCATTGGTCGCGAAACCGCCCATTGCCTTGTAAAGCGCCGCCGGGATGTTGCGCACCTCGAAGACGAAGGTGGTCATCATGCCCGAGGTGCCGCGCCGGGTCAGGTCGGGCGCGCGCGACATGACAAGGAAGCGCGTGGTGTTGTGGGCGCGGTCCTCGATATGCCGCGCGAGGATGTTCAGCCCGTAGATATCGGCGGCGAGGTCAGAGGCGAGCACGCCCTCGTTCCTGAGGCCGTTCTTCGCCAGATCGGCGGCGGCGCCGGCGCTGTCGGCGGCGGCGATGCCCTGGATGCCGTGCTTTTTCAGGAAGGCCGCAGACTGCGGCAACAGCACCAGATGGGCGCGGACGATCTTGATTTCGTCAATGCTGACGCCCGGATTGGCCATCAGGCTGATATGGACGCGGACAAACGCCTCATCGACGATGTGGAGGCCGCTTTCCGGCAAGAGGCGGTGGATATCGGCGACCCGGCCATAGGTCGAGTTTTCGACCGGCAGCATGGCGAGTTCAGCCACCCCCGAAGTCACCGCTTCGATCACGTCCTCGAAGGCGCGGCAGGGCAAGGGCTCCATGTCGGGGCGGGCGTCCATGCAGGCCTGATGCGAATAGGCGCCGGGTTCTCCCTGAAAGGCGATCTTGCCGGGCATGAGGGTGGCTCCTTGGCGACAGGCCCGCACTTGGGCAATTCGCCGCGCTAACTATACCTTGAATCCGGGCGGGGGAAGCGGATAGATACCCCCCAAACCATGCCAGGCAGAGGCGCGACATGTTCGACACGATGACTGTAACGAAGGCCGGCGGCGCGCTCTGCGGGGCACTGCTCATCTTCCTCCTTGGCAAATGGGCGGCGGAAGGCCTTTACAACACGGCCCCCGCGCAGCATGGCGAGGAAAAGGTCGCCCAAGCCTACACCATCGACACCGGCGCGGCGGGCGGCGACGCCGCTGCGGCCGAGGAAGGCCCGGACTTCGCCACCGTCTTTGCCGCCGCCGATGCGGCTGCGGGCGAAAAGACCTTCGGCAAGTGCAAGGCCTGCCACAAGATCGACGGCTCAAACGGTACCGGCCCGCATCTTGACGGCGTCGTCGGCCGCGCCGTGGCCTCGGTCGAGGGCTTTGGCTATTCCGATGGCATGAAGGCCCATGGCGGCGACTGGACGCCGGAAGCCATGAACACATTCCTGACCAACCCCAAGGGCGTCGTCGCCGGGACCAAGATGTCCTTTGCCGGCCTGCCGAAGGTCGAGGACCGCGCCAACCTCATCGCCTATCTGGCATCGCTCGGCGGCTGAGCCCGCCCGGATCGCAGCCTTCAGGGCCGTCCCAAGAAAGGGGCGGCCCTTCGCCTTTGCGCCGTCAGCCCGGCAGCCCGGCCTTGCGCAGGCTGGCCAGCACTTTCTCCATCGTTTCGGGATTGCGGATCGGCAGCGAGCTGCGAAGGCGGTCCCCGGTGATCCCCGGCGCCAGTTCCAGGAACTTGGCCAGCGTGGTGCGTGCTTCGGGCAGGCGACCGGTCTCGACCTGGGCGGCGGCCAGAACCCAGAATGCCGATTCCGAGCCGGGGTTCAGTGTCGTTGCCCTCAGCGCCGCCTCCAGCGCCGCTTCGGGGCGGCCGCGCAGAAGCTCTGCCACAGCGGCCATGTTCAGGCTCAGGTAATAGCCCGGTTCCTTGGGGCCGTAGGCAATCGACTGTTCGATGAGGGCCATTGCCTGTTCAAACTCCTCACACCAGACCATCGCCGATCCGGCCACGAAGGCAACGAAGCTCGACCCCGGGTTGAGGCTGACCGCATGGCGCACGGCATCGAGACCGGTGCCATAGTCGACATGAAGCGTTACCAGCGTGAAGCCCGCGACGGCCATCGACACCGCATCGTCCGGGCCGGCGGCCAATGCGCGGCGAGCCAGTGCCGTCGCGGTTCCAAAATCGTCCGGGCCGGCAGGCTCCCAGGTCGCGCGCCGGTAGCGCTGGGTCAGGCACCAGGCCGCGAAGGCCAGCGCTGGCGCATAGTCAGGCTTCAGTGCGATGGCGCGGTTGAGATAGCCCAGTGCGACGAGGTTGTCGTCCGGTCGCAACGCAATGGCGTGAGGCTGCGCACGCAGCCATAGGTCATGGGCGTTCAGCATCTCATCCGGCTTTTGCCGGACACGCGCGATCTCGGCGCTGCGCAAGGTCGGCTCCACGGCGCCGACGATCCTGGCGACGAGCGTGTCCTGAAGGTCGAAAGCATCGTCGAGACTGCCATCATAGCGGTCGGCCCAGAGATGGGTGCCGGTGGCAGCGTCAATCAACTGGCCGGTGATCCTGATGCGGTTGCCGGATTTCCGGGCGCTGCCTTCGAGAATGTAGTTGGCGCCCAGATCGGCAGCCACCTTGCGGATATCGACGGCCTGGCCCTTGTAGATGAAGGTCGAGTTGCGCGCGACGACGGCGACATCGGTGTAGCGGGCGAGCGCGGTAATGATGTCCTCCACCACGCCATCGGCGAAATATCCCGCCTCAGGATCGCCCGAGAGGTTGGTGAAGGGCAGAACCGCGACCGAGGACTTGTCGGGGGCTGCGGCCACCGCAGCCCGCGGCACCGCCGGGCCGGGCTGCCCCGCCCCGTCGATTTGCAGCGAATAGACGCCGATCTGATCGGTGATGTTTTTCAACCGCACCGGGCCGAGACTGGTGACGGAAAGGTCGAGACGGGTTCTCACCTGCCGGTAGGCATCCTCGGAGAGGCAGATGGCGCCGGGCGTGGCAATGCCTTCCAGCCGCGCAGCGATATTCACCCCGTCGCCCATGAGGTCGCCGTCGGCTTCCTCGACGACATCACCGAGATGAACGCCGATGCGGAATTCGATGCGGCGGTCAGCGGGGACGCCGGCATTGCGTTCCTGCATCGAGCTTTGCATCTCGATGGCGCAGCGCACCGCGTCGACGACGCTGCGAAACTCCACAAGCGCGCCGTCGCCCGTGCGCTTCACCACGCGTCCGTTGTGCACCGAGATTGTCGGGTCGATGAGGTCGCTTCGAAGCGCCCTGAGCCGGGCCAGCGTCCGGTCCTCATCCGCGCCCGCGAGGCGACTGAAGCCCACGACATCTGCGGCGAGGATTGCGGCGAGTTTGCGCTGTTCGGCCATAGGGCTCCGAATTGCTTTGGTGATCGCGACAGCGAACCGGGTGCGTCAGGAGACCAGAGGGATCTTGTCCCAGAACTCGGTAAGGTCATTCGTGCGCGGGAAGGGCGCGTCCGGCACCGGCAGGCCAAGGAAGGAACAGAGCGGTTCCCAACCCTCTTTCACCTGAAACACCAGAAGCTGCGATGCCGGGATGGCCGCCTTGGCGGCGGCGAGATGGCCCTCGAACGCCTTGCGCAGCCCATCGCGGTCAAGGCCCAGCGGAAAGCCGGTCTTGCCGATGATTTCGGTCGCCATGGCGAGCCAGGGGCGGACATGCTCAGGCACCATCTCATGCGCGGAGATCAGCTTGTAGATGGTGGCGGAGAAGCTGTTGACCCAGCTTTCGGGATCGCGGTGGGTCAGGATGAATTTCGCTTGCGGATAGGTCGCGTGAAGCTCGCGGTAAAAGGCTGCCGTCGGCCAGTCAACGGCGGCAGGGTAGCCGGCATAGACCGCCGGCCAGTCAGGCTTGCCCGCCGCCGCAGCCTGCCAGAGCGGCAGTTGCGCCGGCATATGGATGATGACTTCTTCCATGTGGTGGCAGGGGCCAAGCCCCAGTTGGTTGAGCGCGAGCTTCAGTGAGTATGTCCCCGTCCGGCCCACGCCTGCGCCGATGACATCGAGTGATCCTGGTGTGCCCAAGGCGCCATAACCTCTCGGAGCAATGGGTCATTGCTCTTTGTGCCCACTCTCGCCCCTCATTCAGGCGTTGTCCAATACTATCGGGGCGGCGGGCCGGAAAGGCATCGGGATCGGACGAAGCCCCGCCCCGGGACAATCTGCCTCACGGATTCGCAACTTGAAAGCCGGGGGCAAGGCGTTCTAGCTTCGCGGACAGAAAAACGGGCGCCCCTGATGGTGCCGCGAAGGAGGTGGCGATGGAAGAGCAGCAACCGGGCCGGCGTGCCGGCAAGTGGAGCTTGCGGCGTCGCGCCATTGGTGCCGCAAGTGTCGCCGCCCTGTTTTTCGGGTCCGCCGCGCTGGCCGAGGTCAAGACCTCCTATGGGTTCTCGAACTTCGGCGAACTGAAGTACCCGGCCGATCTTGCCCATCTCGACTACGTCAATCCCGATGCGCCGAAGGGTGGTGAAATCTCGATCTGGTCGATTGGCACGTTCGACAGTTTCAACCAATACGCGATGGAAGGCGCGCCGGCTGCGCTCAATACGATCGGCAGCGAGAGCATTCTGACCAACACGGCGGATGATCCCTTCGGCATGTACTGCTTCATGTGCACGACACTGGAGTATCCCGATGACCTGTCCTCAGTGACCTTCAACCTGCGCGACGATGTGAAGTTTTCCGACGGCACGCCCGTGACGGCGGAAGATGTGAAATTCAGTTTCAACCTGTTTCTCGAACAGGGGATCAGTGAATACCGCGTGGCACGGGAAGGATGGGTCGACAAGATAGACATCGAAAACCCGCACCGGATCACCTTCCACTTCACCGAAAAGGCTCCGCTGCGCGAAAGAATTGGTTTCGCCGGCGGCACCACCGTCTTTTCCAAGACGTGGTTCGAAAAGACCGGCTCGCGGCTCGACAAGACCACCAAGGCGCCGTTCCTGGCAACCGGGGCCTATGTCCTCGACAGCTTCGAGTTCAACCGGCGCGTCACCTACAAGCGCAACCCGGACTACTGGGCGGAAAACCTGCCGATCAACAAGGGCCGCAACAACTTTGATCGTATCCGGGTGGAGTACTACGCCGACTACTCCGCCGCCTTCGAAGGCTTCAAGGCCGGCGACTACACCTTCCGGGGCGAGACCGATCCGCAGATCTGGGCGACGGGCTACACGTTCGATGGGCTGAACAAGGGCTGGGTGAAGAAAGAGACGATCCCGGACGGCGACGTTGGATCGCGGCTCTCGTGGGTCTTCAACCTCGACCGGCCGAACTGGAAGGACCCGAAGGTGCGTGCCGCGATCGGCGCCATGTTCAACTTCGCCTGGTCGAACAAGACGCTGTTCTACGGGCTTTACCAGCGCCCGGTTTCCTATTGGTCCAACACCGATCTGGCCGCAACGGGCGTGCCGGACGAAGGTGAAAAGGCGCTTCTGAAGCCCTTGGTGGACGAGGGGCTGCTCAATGCGTCGATCCTGACGGACGAGGCATCGGTGCCGCCGGAATATGCCGACGCGACGAACCGTCCGGACCGCACGGCGATCCGCGCGGCGGCAGCGCTTCTGGACGAGTCTGGCTGGAAGACCGGCGCCGATGGCATTCGCCGCAACGACAAGGGCGAGGTGCTGGCGCTGACGATCATCCAGTACAACCCCTTCTACGACAAGGTCATCAGCCCCTTCATCGAGAACCTCAAGCTGATCGGCGTGCAGGCCAAGCTCGAGCGGGTCGATACCTCGCAGTATGTCGAGCGACGCAACAAAGGCGATTTCGACCTTGCCAACCAGGCCTTCGGCATGGGGTTTGAGCCTGCGGTCGAGCTGGAACAATGGTTCGGGTCAAAGACCGCTGGTGCAAGTTCCCGCAACCTGATGCGGCTTCGCGATCCGGCCATCGACAGATTGATTCCGGCAGTGGTCGGGACGAAGACCCTCGGCGATCTGAAAACCGCGGTCCATGCGTTCGACAGGGCGCTGCGCGCCGTCGGCTTCGACATCCCGCTTTGGTACAATGCCGACAACTGGGTCGCCTACTACGATATCTACCGCCATCCCGACAAACTTCCGCCATTGCAGGTGGGACAGCTTGATTTCTGGTGGTATGACGCCGACAAGGCGGCAGAACTCAAGGCCGCGGGCGCGCTCCGCTAAGCGCCGACAGGGAAAGACCGGACCGGCCCATGGGCGCCTATATCCTGCGACGACTGCTTTTGATGATCCCGACGCTGTTCGGGATCATGCTCATCAACTTCGTGCTGACCCAGTTCGTGCCGGGCGGCCCGATCGAGCAGATCATCGCGCGGATGGAGGGGCAGGGCGACGTGTTCCAGAACATCTCCGGCGGCGACGGCAGCAGCGGCGCCGATGTCGATCTCGGCGGCGGTGGGGAAAAGTATCTTGGCGCGCGCGGGCTGCCGCCGGAATTCATCGCGGATCTGGAAAAGCAGTTCGGTTTCGACAAGCCGCCGACAGAACGCTTCCTGAAGATGATGGGCGACTATCTGCGCTTCGACTTCGGGAACAGTTACTTCCGCTCGATCTCGGTCATCGACCTTGTGAAGGAAAAGCTGCCGGTGTCGATCACGCTTGGCCTCTGGTCGACCTTGCTGGCCTATCTGATCTCCATCCCATTGGGCATCCGCAAGGCGGTGAGGGACGGTACGCCTTTCGATACCTGGACCTCGGGCGCGATCATCGTCGGCTATGCGATCCCGAGCTTCTTGTTCGCCGTTCTCCTCATCGTCCTTTTCGCGGGCGGCAGCTTCTGGCGCATCTTTCCCCTGCGGGGCCTGACCTCGGACAACTGGGAAAGCCTCACGATGATCGGCAAGATCACCGACTACTTCTGGCACATCACCCTGCCCGTGGTCGCCACGACGATTTCGGCCTTCGCCACGCTGACGCTCCTGACCAAGAACAGCTTTCTCGACGAGATCGGCAAGCAATACGTGCTGACCGCCAAGGCCAAGGGCCTGACCGAGGGGCGGGTGCTCTACGGCCATGTCTTCCGCAACGCGATGCTGATCGTGATTGCGGGCTTTCCGGGCCTGTTCCTGTCGGTCCTCTTCGGCGGCGGGGTGCTGATCGAGACGATCTTCTCGCTCGATGGCCTTGGCCGGCTTGGCTATGAGGCGGCGGTCGCGCGCGACTATCCGGTGGTCTTCGGCACGCTTTACGTCTTCGGGCTTCTCGGCCTTGTCATCACGCTTCTGTCGGACCTGACCTATGTGCTGGTCGATCCACGGATCGACTTCGAAAGCCGGGGCGGCTGATGGCGCTGTCGTCGCTGAACCAGCGCCGCTGGCGCAACTTCAAGGCCAACCGCCGCGCGGTCTGGTCCTTGGGCATCTTCTCCGTCCTCTTCGTGATCTCGCTCTTTGCGGAGTTCGTGGCGAACGAAAAGCCGATCCTCGTCAGCTACAAGGGCGCGCTTTACCTGCCGGTCTACAAGTTCTACCCGGAGACGGCCTTCGGCGGGGATTTTGAGACCGAGGCGGTCTATACCGACCCCGCCGTCCAGTGCCTCATCAAGACCGGCGGCTTGCAGGAATGCTGGGACGACCCCGAAGGCGTGGCGGCGGAGGCGGCGACGGGCAGTTACAACGGCGTGGCGGTGGAAAAGGGCTGGATGCTCTGGCCGCCGATCCCCTACCGCTACAACACCATCAACAGCGTCGGCACCGCACCTTCGGCGCCGGACGGCAACCACTGGCTTGGCACCGACGATACCGCGCGGGACGTCCTGGCGCGGATCATCTACGGCTTCCGCCTGTCGGTCCTGTTCGCGCTGATCGTCTCGGCGGCGTCGAGCCTGATCGGCATCGCGGCAGGGGCGGTGCAGGGCTATTTCGGCGGGCGGGTCGACCTGATCTTCCAGCGGCTTCTGGAAATCTGGGGCGCGACACCGGGGCTTTACGTGATCATCATCCTCTTCGCCATCCTTGGCCGCAGCTTCTGGCTTCTGGTCTTCGTCTCCATCCTCTTCGGCTGGCCGTCGCTTGTTGGCGTGGTCAGGGCAGAGTTTCTCCGGGCCCGGAACTTCGAATATGTCCGCGCCGCCCGCGCGCTTGGGGTGCGTGACCGGGTCATCATGTTCCGCCACATCCTGCCGAACGCCATGGTGGCGACCCTGACCTTCCTGCCGTTCATCGTGACCGGCGCCATTGGCGGGCTTGCCGCCCTTGACTACCTTGGCTTCGGCCTGCCCTCCTCGCTGCCGTCGCTGGGGGAACTGGCGCTGCAGGGCAAGAACAACCTTCAGGCGCCCTGGCTTGGCTTTTCCGCCTTCTTCACCTTCGCGATCATGCTGTCGCTTCTGGT
>DJUV01000258.1 GCA_002440625.1 Rhodobacteraceae bacterium UBA6273
CACAAGATCAACGAGATCGGGGTGAAGACCGATCAGGAAGCGCAGGCGGCGATGGCCGGGATCGGTTCCGCTACCAACACAAGGATGGCGGAGATGCTGGAGGCGCATGAGGACCAGATGGTCTTCGCCCGGAAGGTGCTGGAGGAGAAGGCCAAGGCGGATGAACGCTTCGCCCGGCGCTTCTCGGCGATTGTCGAGAAGCACGACAAGAACCTGTATGGTGGGTAAGTGCCCGACCTTGACCTGACGACCGACCACAAGGCTGCCGCGCGTGAACGTGCGGATGCATACGGCGTGGAGTATTCAGTAGGGGCCACACCGCTCGACCTGCGCACTGTCGAGAGTGCTCAGGGTTCGCTCTTGGTCGCATTCTGGAACATCCTTCGGCGTCTATTTGTCATCTGGGCGATCATGCTGCCGTTGATCGTGCCGCTGATTGGATTCGTTCTCGCAAGAGGCAGCGAAGCCGCGGTTCAGGTCGCCGTACCGGCCCTCAAGTATCTGATGTCTGGGGTGAACTTGTATCTGGCACTTAGGTTCGTTCTGCCGAGCTTCCTGGATATTTTCCGGATGCTTATCGGCGTCTCGTACTATCGGATTCCGGGAGAAAACCCCTGGAACGCGGTTGAGGCCGTCGAGCTTCGGTGGGCTGGCGTCCGGAGAGATTGGGCGTGGTTGACGAGGATGTTCGATGCCCGACCTTGACCTGACGACTGACCACAAGACCCTCGACGACGATCTTGCCGCGCGGCGGTATTTCAAGAAGTTCGCGGCGATCACAAAGCTTCTCGTCCCGGTCTCGGATGAGATGGAGAAGGACCGGGCGTTTTCCGACCTCGATGGCGCGGTGCTTGAGGATTACATCCGCGCCATCGCGCGGAGCTTCAAGGCGCTCAGCCTCAAGTATCTCGTCTCCGGCCGGCTCGACGGAATCGGGCAGAAGCATCTGACGATTGACCTGCATGAAAGCGGATTTCCGATCTTTCAGGAAATCCTGACAATGGCGAACGATGCCGCTGAGGCGGCAAAGCGGCTGGAAGGGATGCCGGCGCCGGAGGTGCTGAAGGATGAGATGGTGCGCCAGATCGTCGGCGAGCGGGTGGTGCCGACGAAGCTGCAATATGCCATGTCGCAGCGGCTTTACTTCGAGACGCTGAAGGAGGGTGGGCTGTTCTTCGCGCAAGTTCATCCGGCGGCGGAGTTCATCGCCGATGTCTCGGGCGGGCGGCGCGGGTATCTTGTCCATTGGGGCGTCTATGACAGCCAGTTGAACGTGCCGGTCGTCTACCTGATGGAGGTGGTGGATTCCGGCCGGAAGGCGCTGCCTCTGGACGAAAGCCGCTGGCCCGAAGTTCAGGCGCATCTTCTGGCGCAGTCGGTGGGGGGGCTGAAGCTTCTGACTATCGCGCGCGGGTTTGATACCGATTTTGCCGATCTTCATCCGAAGCGGCTTCGGCGGATATCCCTCGGCCCGATGTATTCGCAGGCCTTCACGCTCCAGACCGGGGCGATGCGCGAGGTGCTGGACGGCGCCAAGGCCAGCGAGGGCGAGGATTGGGCGCTGTCCTGGACCGTCGAGGAGTTGGTGAGCGAGCGGGTCGAGGTGGAGAAGGGCTGGTTTTCCGAGACCGAGCGCGAGGTCTTCAAGCTCGATCCCTTCGGCCCAGGCGGCGAGGACAGCGGCGCCACACGGATCACCCGGTCGCTGATCCTGCCGGAGCGGCCCTATCAGGTGCTGGCCGAGAAGGACCCGGAAGGGTTCCGGGCGATGCGGAAATATGTGGTGGGCAAGGATGGCCGGGTGCTGGTTGCCCGCTGAGGCGGCCGGGGGCGCTGCCCCCGGACCCCCGGGGTATTTGGACAACGAAGAAGCTCAAAGGGGTTCGGGATGAGTGAGGCGCGGGGCGAGATGGAGTTGAAGGAAGAGGCTGTGCGGGCGCAATATGCGGCGGCGGCCTCGCTTCTTGCCGGGTTCGACCATGCGCCGCGGATCGCGAAGGCTCGGGTGGCCGAGGCGACGGCGGAGCGTTCGCCGGGCGTGGGCACGCGGCCGATGTTCCGCTCGACAACGCCGGGGCTGGTGACGAGGCCGATGGCGCGGCCCGGCGGGGTGCGGCTGATCGAGCGGATCGAGGGCATCGGTGGCGACGATCCGATTGTAGATCCGGTCGAGGCCACGGTGTTGCAGGCGTTGCGGCGCGCGCTGGCGATCGCGCTGGCGCTCGGCGAGGCGTTTTCGGCGGCGACCGGGCTGACGGAGCTGAAAAAGGCCAATCTGGAGAACCGGCTGCCGGCGGAGCGGAAGGCGGAGTTTTCCGAATTGCTCGCGGGTGAGGCGCTGGCCGTGCTTTCGGTCTTCGCCAATGCGACGGCGTTTCTTCTGGCCGCCCATGCCACGGCAGAGGCGGTTGAGGTCGGCGCGGTCGAGGAGGTGCTGACCGACAATGCCCAGTTGGCGCTCCATGGCGCGCTTTGGGAGCTGGATCAGGATATTGCCGTCTTTGCCGGGGAGGCGGCGCGGCTGGTGCCGACGGTCCTTGGCTATGCCGAGCAGTTGATGGCCAAGGTCAAGGCGCGCGGCGCCGCCGCGCCGCGTTTGCAGGCCTTCACCGGGGCGAATTACCGGGTCGAGGCGGATGACTTCCCCATTGCGGGCTTCGAGCCGGCGCGGAAGGCGCGTGGCACCACGCTCGTGATGTCGTTCAAGAAGCCATCCGAGGTCGTCGGCAACCATATCGCCAAATATCAGGCGATGCGGCTTTCGAAGATGCTGATGGCCTATGATTTCGAGCGGAAGCTCAATCCCTTCGCCGAGCTTGGCGGCTTCATCTTCACCTTCATGGGCGACGGCAAGCCGGGGACGGGGAAGACCACGCTCATTCAGATGATGGCCGGGCTGATCGACGGCTATTGCAAGGCCGCGGGCTATCCCTTCCGCTACCAGAACCTCACCATTGACAATGTCGACAGCTATCAGGGCAAGTCGGGGCAGAATGCGAAAGCGTTTATCACCTCCGTCATGGACGCCGGCGTGATCGGCTTCGGCACCGTCGATGACATCGACCAGGTGGCGGGCAAGCGCGGCGACCGGCAGTCCTCGGCCGGGCAGCAGGAGATTACCGCCGTGCTGATGGAGGCCTTTGCCGGGGCGAATACGGTCGTCCGGGGGAATTGCACCTTCGGCATGTTCTCCAACTACCCCGAGAATGTGGATGATGCTTTGCGCCAGCGGGCCGGGGCGCGGTTTCTGGTCGACGGGCCGCAGAGCCGCGAGGATTACATCGACATCTTGTCGCTCCTCCTCGGCAAGAACCATGCGATCCCGGTCGGCGACCATGAGCTTTACGCGGGGCAGGAGATCAAGCGGGCGGTGGCGGCCTCGTTCGAGGGGCATTCGCAGCCGCATGAGGATGGGCTGAAGGTGGTGTGGAAAGCGGTCGAGGCTTCGGTCGGGCCGCTGGATACGCTGGCAAAGCTTGGGGCCTATCTGAAGGCGATCCAGGAGGCGGACGGGCGCTTTACCGGCCGGGCGGTCAAGAACATCACCGATGCGGTGAAGGTCCGGGCGATGGATTTCGAACTGCCGGATGAGTGGATGGAAAAGCCGGACCTCTTCCTCTTCAAGCCCTACGACGAGAAGAAGGCGATGATCGAAGGGCTTCGGCGTCCCATCACCGTCGAGATGGTGGTGCAGGAGATCAACCGCTATGCCGACTCTGAGTTCCGCTATGCCGACAAGTCGGACGAGGTGGCGATCGAGGGGGCCGTCAGGGACATGCGGCGGATGGAAGAGGCGAAGCGGCGGTATCTGGAGGGGAAGGGGTGAGGGTGGCTTTGACCTCGACGAAGTGCCCCCCTCCCCATCCCTCCCCCGCGAGGGGGGAGGGAGGCGCAAGCATCGCCGGTATGGTTCCTCCCCTCCCCCTTGTGGGGAGGGGATGGGGGTGGGGGATCACGACATGACCCGCATCGCCCCTCATACCCGGATCCGCGCCCGTGCGCTCCGCAAGGAGATGACCGCGCAGGAGCGCCGCCTCTGGGCGCAGCTACGCGAAGTCAACCGGATGATCGCCACGCATTTCCGCAGGCAGGCACCGGTCGGGCCCTATATCGCCGATTTCATCGAATTCGGCCACCGGCTGGTGGTCGAGGTCGATGGCGGCGGGCATGGCGGGCTGCGGGATCAGGTGCGGGATGCGTGGTTTGTCGCTCAAGGGTTTACGGTGCTCAGGGTCTGGAACGCGGATGTGGACGGCAATCTGGAAGGGGTGATGCAGGTGGTTCTCGATGCTCTGGACGGCCCCCCGCCCCCATCCCCTCCCCACGGGGGGGAGGGGAGCCGCCTTTCCGGTCAAGGCGCTTCCCCTCCCCTTGTGGGAGGGGAGAGGGGAGGGGAAACCCGATGATCCACCTCATCCAACGCGGCCTGATGTTCGGCAACCTCATCGCCGTCGAAAGCCCGGCGCTGATCGAGCGCTACAACCGCGCACTAAAGGCCCTGACCGGCAAGCAGACCGCCCTCACCGATTTCCACATCGACATTTCCGGCTACTCCCCGGAAGTCGGCGATGAGCTGGGCGATCATCTCTATCTCAACAAGAACGGCATGAACCGGCAGTTCATCCTTCTCTCGACCGAGCAGAAGAATGCGCCCTTGCTCAACGCCAAGTTCTCCACCTCGCGCGGCATCCTCCGCCGCTTCATCGACGAGAACGAGGCGCAGCTATTCTCCCTCACCGCCCGCGATGCGGTGGCGGGCGAGCTTGAAAACACCGTCTTCGACCTGACCTCCCCGGCGAAGCTTTTCGACATCCGCCGCATCACCGTTGTCGCCGACACCACCGGCAATCATCTGGCCGAGGCGGACAAGCTCGCCAAGCTCATCGACCGCTTCCGCAAGGAGGAAGACGGCTGGTGGGATGATGTGCTCATCGCCGAGATGATCGGCCTTGCCGCAAAGACCGGCGATGTCACCCGCAATCCGGTGGCGCTGAAGGCGACCACCTTCGAGCAGGGCAATTTCTGGACCTCGCATTTCGGCGGCATCTACATCTTCCGCGATATGGACCACCCGGCGGCGATCTCGACCCTGCCGAAGCAGTCGCTCGGGCCGCTGCCGATCCGCTATGTCTTCGACCTGTCGGACCGCAACCAGATCGCCAAGTTCCTTGAGATCAACGACCTAGCCGAGCCGATCGTCACCGCGCGCGGGGCGGATGCGGCGGCGATCCTCAGGCAGAAGATGGATTTCATCCTTGTCGATGCGGCGACCGCGCTTGGCCTCGACATCGGCCATGGCTCGCGCCGCGAACTCAGGGCCGCCGCCGCCGCGATGGGCGGGCGTCTGCCGGAGGAATTCCAGGGCCTCGCCGCACTTCTGAACTGGGTGGAGACGGGCGGGCAATGGCCGCGCATCACCTCGACCCATCCTTCCTATTTCTACACGCTCCGCGCCAAGCCCCATGCCGACCGCGATCTTGTGAACATGCTTCTGGCCGAGCTGTCGCCCCTCGACGTCCGCCAGCTTTTCATCTGCCACAAGGAGCTTTTCTACCGCACCTATGCGGAATGGCCCGAGGCAAAGAAGCTATTTGTGGCCGACTACCTTGATCGCGAGTATCAGATCGACAAGGCCGGGGCACGGCGGGCGCTCTTCGGGCCGGAACCGGACATGAGCGGTGACGCGCCGCCCGCGCGGCCGCGCGACATTGTCGATGCCGTCGGCCCCTGGGGCGCGGTGAGGAGGGACAGGGGATGATCGGTTTCGCGCGGCTGGCGGTCTTCGGCCTCATCGGCATGACCATCGCCTTCTGGCTCTTGCGCATCTACTTCAGCTCCACCCAGCGGGAAGAGCTGGAAAAGCAATGGGACGCAGATCACCCGGACGGGGGCGACGCCGCGGCTCGCGATGCCTATATCGACGGGGGCATGGCCGAATATCGGAAAAGCCTCGGCCGCAAGCTCATCTGGCTGGTCTATGTCATCCCGACGCTGGCCGTTCTTGTCCTTCTCTACCTGACCAACGAATACTGAGGCGATCATGAGATATGTGAAATGGACCTTCCTGACGCTCATCGCGCTGATCGTCATCGGCTTTCTGCACTACACCCTGCCGCAGCATGACATCGTGCGGGTGGTGAACACCTATCAGGAAAGGCAGGATCTGGGCGACTGGACCCGCATCTTCTGGTCGACGCCCGATGATCAGTCGGGGACGCTGACCAACCGTGACGTGCAGTTCATTTCGACCGTCATGCCGAACGGCAAGCCGATGGTCTACCGGAACGAGGATACCGGCTGGAACTGGCCGCCCTATTTCAAGTTCGACACGGCGAGCCTTCAGACCCAGGCCGATGACCTGAAGTCCACCGCCGAGGCGCCGAAATGGGCGGTCGTCACCCATTACGGCTGGCGCAATCCCTACATTTCCGCCTTTCCGAACGCGGTGACGATCAGGCCGGTGGCGGGGCCGGACGTGACCATCATCCCGTGGTTCAACATCTTCTTCCTCGGCATCCTCCTGCTCGCCGGGCTGATGATCCGCCGCATGTGGCTCCAGTTCCGCGAACGCTCCATCGACCCGGTGATCGAGGATATGGGCGAAGCATGGGACGGGGTCGAGGCGCATGCCGATGCGGCGGGGGCGCAGGCGCGCGGCGTCTGGGGCCGTTTCACCGCCTGGCTCGACACCTGGAAGGGCAAGCCGCGAGTTTGACCGGATGGTCAACAATCTGATTGCCGGCAGAGGCGACAGAGGCTAGCCTTGCGCGTTATGATCCCGGCAACAGCCAAAGCCCGAGGTGATGCGATGCCTGCCGACGCAATGGCCCACGGCCAGAACAGCCCCCGCAACACCGGCGTGCCCCTTCAGGCCGACTGGTTCGATCATGTCGCCGTCAATACACCTGCCGCTGAACGGCGCGCGGCGACGCTGACCACGCGGCGGACGGTGAAGAAGGAATGGCAGGCGGCCTGGCTCGTCAATGCGATCCGCTGCATCGACCTCACCACGCTCGCCGGGGACGATACCGAAGACCGGGTGCGCCGGCTCTGCGCCAAGGCGGCGCGGCCCTTGGCCGATCACATTCTTGCCGGGCTGGGGCTGGACCGCCTGACCACCGGCGCCGTCTGCGTCTATCCGACGATGGTGTCCGCTGCCGTGAAGGCCCTTCGCGGCACCGGCATCCCCGTCGCCTCGGTCGCCACCGGTTTTCCGGCGGGGCTGATGCCCCTCGACCTGCGCCTAGCCGAGATCCGCTACGCGGTCGATCAGGGCGCCGATGAGATCGACATCGTCATCACCCGCGCCCATGTCCTCGACGGCGACTGGACCGCGCTTTACGACGAGGTCGCGGCGATGCGCGCGGCTTGCGGGGCCGCGCATCTGAAGGCGATCCTCGCGACCGGCGACCTGAAGACCCTGCGCAATGTCTACAAGGCGTCGATGGTCGCCATGCAGGCGGGGGCGGATTTCATCAAGACCTCGACCGGGAAAGAGGGCGTGAATGCCACGCTGCCGGTGTCCTTGGTCATGGCCCGCGCGCTTCGGGACTACGGCGCGCGGACCGGATTTCGCATCGGCTTCAAGCCGGCGGGGGGCATGAAATCGGCCAAGGACGCCATCGCCTGGCAGATCCTGATGAAGGAGGAGCTGGGCAACGACTGGCTCCGCCCCGACCTTTTCCGCCTCGGCGCCTCTTCCATGCTTGCCGATATCGAGCGGCAGTTGGAACATCACATCACCGGGCGCTACGCCGCCTCTTCGCGTCATGCGCTGGCCTGATCCGGCCGGCAGAGACAGGAAAGCAAAAGCCCCATGCCGAGCGTGAGCGACATTCTTCAGACGATGGATTACGGCCCCGCGCCGGAGGCGACGGGCGAGGTCACGGCCTGGCTGAAGGCGCGCGGCTCCTTCGGCCATTTCATCGACGGGGCCTTCACCAAGCCCGGACAAAGCTTCACAACATCGAACCCCGCCACCGGCGAAGCCTTGGCCAAGGTCGCCCAAGGCTCCGCCGAAGACATCGCCGCCGCCGTCAAATCCGCCCGCGCCGCGCAACCCGGCTGGGCGAAGCTTCCGGGCCATGAGCGCGCGAAATGGCTCTACGCCATCGCCCGCCATATCCAGAAGCGCGAACGCTTCCTTTCCGTGCTTGAGACGCTCGACAACGGCAAGCCGATCCGCGAGACGCGCGACATCGACATCCCCCTTGTCGCCCGCCATTTCTACCACCACGCCGGCTGGGCCGAGATGCTGGCCGACGAATTCCCCGGTGCTGCGCCGGTCGGTGTCTGCGGCCAGATCATCCCGTGGAACTTCCCGCT
>DJUV01000012.1 GCA_002440625.1 Rhodobacteraceae bacterium UBA6273
CCGATCATGCCGGGCTGCCTTGGCCTTGACGGCCTCTGGCAGCTGACCGGCTTCAACCTTGGCTGGCGTGGCTGGGAAGGGCGCGGCTATGCGCTTGGCGTCGGCGAAGTCAAGCTGACCGGCATGGTCCGGCCCGACCGCAAGAAGCTGACCTACTACGTCGATTTCACCAAGGCGCTGCAAACCCGCCGCCTGACCATGGGCGTGGCCGATGGCCGGGTGGAAGCCGATGGCGAGACGATCTATCTTGTGAAGGACATGAAGGTCGCGCTGTCTGCCAGCTGACCCTGAACGAAGGAGAGCGCCCATGCGCCGCGTCGTCATCACCGGAATGGGGATCATCTCTCCGATCGGTAACTCGGTCACCGAGGTCGAAGCCAGCCTGCGCGCCGGCAAGTCCGGCATCGTCTTCGCCGAGGATTATGCCGAACACGGTTTCCGCAGCCAGGTGAAGGGCCAGCCGCAGATCGTGCTGGAAGACCATATCGACAAGCGGAACCTGCGCTTCATGGGGCCGGGTGCCGCCTACAACTTCCTCGCCATGCAGCAGGCCATCGCCGACAGCGGGCTTGAGGAAGCCGATATCTCGAACGACCGCACCGGCCTCATCATGGGCTCGGGCGGGCCGTCCACCTCGAACTTCTTCGTGGCCTTCGACACCGTCATCAACAAGGGCGCGCCGAAGAAGATGGGCCCCTTCATGGTGACGCGCTGCATGTCGTCCACCAACTCCGCCTGCCTTGCCACGCCCTTCAAGATCAAGGGCGTGAACTATTCGATCACCTCGGCCTGCTCGACCTCGGCCCATTGCATCGGCAATGGCACCGAGTTGATCCAGATGGGCAAGCAGGACATCGTCTTTGCCGGCGGCGGCGAGGAGCTGGACTGGACGCTCTCCTGCCTCTTCGACGCGATGGGCGCGATGTCCTCGAAGTACAACGACGCCCCGTCGACGGCGTCGCGCACCTATGACGCGACGCGCGACGGCTTCGTCATTGCCGGCGGCGGCGGCGTGGTGGTGCTTGAGGAGCTGTCGCACGCCCTTGCGCGCGGCGCGAAGATCTACGGCGAAGTCACCGGCTACGGCGCCACTTCGGACGGCTACGACATGGTGGCCCCCTCGGGCGAGGGTGGCGAACGGTCGATGCGGTTGGCGCTTTCCACCCTGCCGAAGGGCCGCAGGATCGACTACATCAACTCCCACGGCACCTCGACGCCCGTCGGCGACGTGACAGAGATGGAGGCGGTCCGCCGCGTCTTCGGCAAGGGCTCGACCCCGCCTGTCGCATCCACCAAATCCCTGACCGGCCATTCGCTCGGCGCGACCGGGGTCCATGAGGCGATCTATTCGCTCATCATGATGAACAAGGATTTCATCGCGGCTTCGGCCAACGTGACCACGCTCGACCCCGCCCTCGACCCGGCCGAGATCGTGACGGAACTCCGCGAAGGCGTGAAGCTCGACTCAGTCCTCTCCAACTCCTTCGGCTTTGGCGGGACCAACGCGACATTGGTGATGTCGAAATACCAGGCTTGATTTCAGAACGATTCATGGAGGCCCGCATGGCCGGACTTATGAATGGCAAGCGCGGGCTTGTCATGGGTGTGGCCAACGAACGCTCCATTGCCTGGGGCATCGCCTCGGCGCTTGCGGCGGAAGGCGCGGACCTGGCCTTTTCCTATCAGGGAGAGGCTTTCGGCAAACGGGTTGAACCGCTCGCCGCTTCGGTTGGGTCGGATTTCCTCGTCGATGTCGATGTAACGAATGACGCCAGCCTCGATGCCTGCTTCGGCGCGCTGAAGGACCGCTGGGGGACGATGGATTTCCTCGTCCATGCCATCGCCTATTCCGACAAGAACGAGCTGACGGGCCGCTTCATCAACACCTCGCGTGGCAACTTCTCGAATTCGCTGGCGATCTCCTGCTTTTCCTTCATCGACGTCAGCCGCCGCGCGGCGGAGCTGATGCCCGAGGGCGGTAGCCTGGTAACGCTGACCTATGGCGGCTCGAACCGGGTGACGCCCAACTACAACGTGATGGGGGTCGCCAAGGCGGCGCTGGAAAGCGCCACCATCTACCTCGCCAATGACCTCGGGCCGCAGAAGGTCCGCGTCAACGCGATCTCGCCCGGCCCGATGAAGACGCTGGCCGGAGCAGCCATCGGCGGCGCCCGCGCGACTTTCCGCCATACCGAAGCCAACGCGCCGATGCGCGGCAACGCCACGCTTGAGGCGATCGGCGGCACCGCCGTCTATCTCCTGTCGGACTACGGCGCCTGCACCACCGGCGAGATCATCCGGGTCGACGGTGGCTATCACATCCTCGGGATGCCTCAGGCGGAGAACCTCTGACCCGCCCGCGCCCTTTGTGCGCGTGACAATTCCGCCCTTGCCCCTGCCGGATCACGCCGCCACTCTGGCGGCTGAGGCACCATGACCATCACGACCTGCATCTTCGACGCTTACGGCACGCTCTTCGACGTGTCCTCCGCCGCCCGGGCTGCGGCGGCGGAGCCGGGGCGCGAGGCCTTGGCGAAGGTCTGGCCCATCCTCTCGGAAAACTGGCGGCGGAAGCAGTTGGAATACACCTGGCTCCGCGCGGTCATGGGCGCGCATTGCGACTTCTGGCAGGTGACGCAAGACGGGCTCGACTGGGCGATGGAGGCAGCGGGGCTGTCGGACACGACCCTGCGCGACCGGCTGCTCCAGCTTTATCGGGAGCTTGCGGCCTATCCTGAGGTTTCCGGGGTACTGAGCGCCCTGAAAGCGCGCGGTCTGGCCACGGCGATCCTGTCCAATGGCTCACCGGCGATGCTTGCCGATGCCGCACGTTCGGCGGGGATCGTGTCCTTGCTGGACGACATGCTTTCGGTCGAAAGCGTTGGCGTCTTCAAGCCCCATACGCGGGTCTACGCCCTTGTCACCGAACGCTTTTCCTGCCGGCCTGACGAAATTCTCTTCGTCTCGTCGAACGGCTGGGACGCGGCGGGCGCTGCCGCCTTCGGCTTTGTCACCGCATGGGTGAACCGCGCCGGCCTGCCGATGGACCGCCTGCCAGCGCGGCCGCACTACATTCTGACCGACCTCACCCCAATCCCTGATCTGGTTTCATCATGACATTGCAGCATTTCACCGCCTCCGATGGCGCCCGCCTTGCCTACCGTGACGAGGGCGCGGGGCTGCCCCTTCTTTGCCTCGCCGGGCTGACGCGGGAATCCACCGATTTCGATTTCGTCGCGCCGCACCTCTCCGGCCTCCGCCTGATCCGCCCGGATTATCGCGGGCGCGGCGGGTCGGAATGGACGGGCGCCGCGAGTTACACCGTCCCGCGCGAGGCGAAGGACGCGCTCGAACTCCTCGACCATCTTGGGCTCGGGCAGGCGGCGATCCTCGGCACCTCGCGCGGCGGGATGATCGCCATGGTGCTGGCCGCCATGGCGCATGACCGCCTGCTGGGTATCGCCTTCAACGACATCGGCCCGGTGATCGAACGATCCGGCCTTGAGAAGATCTTCGACTATGTCGGGCGCAACCCGGCGGCAAAGACCATGGACGATCTGGTCGCCAAACTGCCGCGCACCATGCCGGGCTTTGCCAATGTGCCGGAAAGCCGCTGGCGCGCCTTCG
>DJUV01000098.1 GCA_002440625.1 Rhodobacteraceae bacterium UBA6273
ACATCGGCACATCGAGCGCGTAGTCGACATAGCGCTGGAAGCCCATGCCATCCTCGAAGGCGAAGGGCAGCGTGCCCGTCCGGGCCGGATCAAGGTCGCGCCAGATGCGGCTCCGCCAGCTCTTGAAGCCGTTCACCTTGCCGTCGAAGAAGGGTGAATTGGCGAAAAGCGCGGTGGCGACGGGCTGCAAGGCCAGCGCCACGCGGAACTTCTGCACCATGTCGGCTTCCGAGGCGAAGTCGAGGTTCACCTGCACGGTGCAGGTCCGGTACATCATCTGCGTGCCGTGGGTGCCGACCCGGCCCATGTAATCGGTCATCAGCCGGTAGCGCCCCTTCGGCATCATCGGCATCTGCTTTTCCGACCAGATCGGCGCAGCACCAAGGCCGATGAAGCCCGCGCCGATCTCGTCGGCGATGGCGTGGACCTCGCGCAGGTGTTCGTTCACCTCGTCGCAGGTCTGGTGGACCGAAACCAGGGGCGCACCTGACAGCTCAAACTGGCCACCGGGCTCAAGGCTGACGTTCGCAGCGCCCTTGGTCAGGCCGATGATCTTGTCCTGCTCAAGCACCGGCGCCCAGCCGTAGCGGTCGCGCAGGCCTTCCAGCATGGCGCGGATCGACCGAGGCCCCTCATAGGGCAAGGGCAGAAGCGTATCCTTGGTATAGCCGAACTTCTCGTGCTCGGTGCCGATGCGCCAGTCGGCCTTCGGCTTGTTGCCGGCTTCAAGGTACTCGGCCAGTTGCTCGAACCGTTCGATCGGGCCGCCGCCCTGCTGGGGAATGGACATGTCAGGCCTCGATCTCGACGGGCATAGGAAGCGCTACAGGTGCCGGTCGCGCAGCGGCAAGTCAAGACGTCCGCTTGGCGCGGGCCACTGTCGCGTAATGACAATTCGTGATCCTTCAAGCCTTGAGGCGCGGCACCGGGCGGCGCCAGAGCGGCAGGGTGGCGGTCCGGTTGTCGAGCGCGGACGCCAGTGCCGCCATGTCGATGCCGGGCAGCGTCGCGAAGGCGTCGAAGAGCTTGTCGGCCCCCGATGCCTCGGTCGGGATCAGGAGAACCTCGCCGGCAGCGGTCTTCAGCCGCCATTGCTGGGTGCCGTGAAACTCCGCGAGCCTGAGTTCGGTCAGATCGGCAAGGGCGATGAAACCGCCGAAGGACGGGCCGAAGTAGCCGACCTGCCCTTCGACCACTTCGACTACCCCTGGCGCGGAAACCTCGCGCTGAAAGCTCATCCGGCGAAGGGCCGTCAGCCCCCAGCCGAGCGCGAGAAGGGTCAGGAGCGCCCCTGCGGGAAAGAGAAGATAGCCGCCCGCACGCATCAGGGCGCCGCCAGCAAGGGCAACGGCAACGGCCATCGCCACCTCGCCCCAGCGGTGGATGAGCCGTCGCATCTCGGGCCTGATGACGCTCATGCGACCCTCGTGCCGGGGCGGTAGAGGATCATCGTCATCCGCCCGTTGGGTTGGAACCCGATGGCGCGGTAGGCCCGCGCGGCAGCGTCGTTGGCGGCGAAGAGGACGGCGCGGCGTACCCCCGCCCGCCGCGCATCGGCCAGATGCAGGGCGACGGCAGCGCGGGCATGGCCGCGGCCCCTGAGGGCGGGCGGGGTATAGACGCCGCCGATCTGCACCGCCTCCGGCAGTTCGGCGTTGAAGCCGGTCATGGCGACCGGCGTGCCATCATGTTCAAGGATGCGGTGGCTGTCGCGGGCGATGTAGGTTTCGATATCCTCGCGCGCCGCCGCCTCCCGGCGTTCCGGCGGCGTTGCCGTCACCTCGCCGCGATAGGCCGCGCGCCACTGGACGAGCAACGGCATGTCCCGCAAGTCCGGGGAGCGCAGCCGGATCGTCGGATCATCCGGCAGAACCAGATCCGCAAGGTCAAGCGCGAAGCCCGGCTCATCGTCCATGTGCTCGGCGTCGCTGTCGCGCAGCCCCAGCGCCGCGCGAAGCGCCTCGGCTTGTTCGGAGGGGCCGATAAGGCCGCTGATGGCCTCGCCCTCAAGCAACGGCCTGAGCGGCGCAAGGTCGTCCGCACCGAGGCCGGGCAGGTAGGGCAGCAGCATTCCCATGGCGCTGAGGCCAAGCGCGGCCTCAAGCCTTTGCCCCTTCAGCCAGAACCGCATCTGGTAGCGGCCCTCGCGCCCCATGCCGTAATGCGTGAGGTTGGAAAGGGGAAACATCGTCCAGTCGGGATCAGTGCGGAGGAAAGCGGCGATTCCGGCGGCCTCATCCGGACCGGCCTCGTGAAAGCTCATCGCCAGTCCCCCAGATGGGCCTGCCAGAGCGTCATCGCAGCGATGGCAGCGGTTTCGGCGCGCAGGATGCGGGGACCGAGGGAGACGGGAATTACGAAGGACAGCGCGCGAAGGCGGCTGCGCTCAGATTCGGAAAACCCGCCTTCGGGGCCGGTGAGGATCGCCCAAGGCCCCGGTTCCGATCTTGCAAGCGTGGCGGCAGGCGATCCGGCAGGCGCGCTTTCATCGGCCCAAAGGATGCGCCGGTCCTTCGACCAGTCGCCCAAGAGCCGCGCGAGGGGCGCCATCTCCGCCACTTCGGGCAGGAAAAGCGCTCCACATTGTTCCGCCGCCTCGCGCACATGCGCTTCGGCCTTGTCGCGGCGGAGGCGTTCGGAGTTGGTGTAGTCGGTGGCGACGGGCACGATCCGCGCCGCGCCAAGCTCCACCGCTTTCTCGACGATGATATCCGTCCGCGCCTTCTTCACTGGCGCGAAAAGCAGCCAGAGGTCGGCGGGCGCGGTCTGGGCGCGCGTCTCTTCAAGGCATAGAAGCGTCCCCTTGCGCTTGCCCGCCTCGGTCACTTCGGCCAGCCATTCGCCGTCCCGCCCGTTGAAGACCAGAACCCGCGCGCCCACTGCTTCGCGCATCACCCCGAAAAGGTAATGCGCCTGAGCCTCGTCCAAGGGAAGCGATTGCCCCGCCCCAAGCGGCTGGTCTACACAGAGCCTGATCTTCGCCGGTGACATGAGGCCGAACTTATGAGCGCGACCCGCCGAACGCCAGATGCATCCGGTCAGGTCGCCGATGCGGTCAGCGGCAACTGGGTCGACCGTTACGCGCCGGAGTTAACCCGCCCTTACCTGCGCCTCAGCCGCGCCGACCGGCCGATCGGCACCTGGCTGTTGCTGATCCCCTGCTGGTGGGGCGTGGCTTTGGCGGCGGCCCGCGACGGCTGGCGCGTGGGTGACCTCTGGATCGTCATCGGCTGCGCGTTGGGCGCCTGGCTGATGCGGGGCGCAGGCTGCACCTGGAACGACATCACCGACCGCGACTTCGACGCCGCCGTCGCCCGCACGAGGTCGCGGCCGATCCCCTCGGGGCAGGTGTCAGTCAAACAGGCCGTGGTCTGGATGTTCGCGCAGATGGCGCTCGCCGCGCTGATCCTGCTGAGCTTCAACCTGCCGGCCATCCTTCTCGGCATCGCCTCGCTTGTCCTTGTCGCGATCTATCCCTTCGCCAAGCGCTTCACCTGGTGGCCGCAGGCCTTCCTTGGCCTGGCCTTCAACTGGGGCGCACTTCTGGCCTATGTCGCCCATTCCGGGCAGCTCGAATGGGCCGCCGTGCTGCTTTACGCTTCCGGCATCACCTGGACGCTTTTCTACGACACGATCTATGCCCATCAGGACACAGAGGATGACGCCCTGATCGGGGTCAGGTCCACCGCGCGGCTTTTCGGGGCGGAGACGGGCAAGTGGCTGGCGGCCTTCCTGGTGTTCACTGTCCTGCTGATGGCCCTGGCGGTCCTTGTCGCGCTGTTGCCGGTGGCGGGGGTCGTCAAGCTGGGCCTCGCGCTCATCGCGCCCTGGGCAATCGGCTGGCACCTGCTCTGGCAGATAGGGCAACTGGACATCGCCGACCCCGCGAACTGCATGCGCATCTTCCGCAGCAACCGCGATGCCGGGCTGATCGCTGCGCTGTTTCTTGCCGCCGCTGCCTTCCTCTGATTGATCGCAAGGCCCCCGCCCCTTAGGAACGTGACGACCCGATTCCCGAGGATGATCCCCGCCGATGCGCAACCCCTTGCGGCTTCTGACAGAACTTCGCGCCCCGGCCAGCCTGACCCGCATCCCGGTCCGGCTCCTTGCCCCCCTCACTTTTCTTGTCGCCGCCGGACTTTGTTCGCTGGGGGCAGTCTGGGCCGCTGCGGTGATCGAGAGCCGGTCGGCCGAGGGGATCAGCGCCGCGCTGCAAGGCGGCGGCATCGAATGGGCAGCGGTGGCGACCGACGGGCTTCAGGTCACGCTGACCGGCACCGCGCCCACCGAAGCGGCGCGGTTCCGGGCGCTTTCGCTGGCCGGCGGGGTCGTCGATTCCGACCGGGTGATCGACGCGATGGAGGTCGCCGATGCCGCCGCGCTCAAGGCCCCGGATTTCAAGATCGAGGTCCTGCGCAATGATGACGGCATCTCGCTAATCGGACTCATCCCCTCGGGCGAGGTGCGTGAGAAAGTGGTGGGCGACCTCAAGGAACTGATCGGCAGCGGCACACTGACCGACATGCTTGAAACGGCCGAGCATCCGGTTCCTGCCGGTTGGGAGGAAGCAGTCGATTTCGGCGTCAAGGCGCTCAGATCGCTGCCACGGTCGAAGATCTCGATCTCGGCCAATGAGGTCAAGGTGACGGCCATCTCCGACAGCCCGGCGGAAAAGGCCCGGCTCGAGGGCGAGCTGAACCGGAAGCGTCCCTCCGGGCTGAAGGTCGTGCTCGACATTTCGGCGCCGCGCCCGGTCATCACCCCCTTCACCTTGCGCTTTCTCATCGACGGCGACGGCGCCCGCTTCGATGCCTGTTCGGCCGAAAGCGAACGCGCGCGCGACCGCATCGTCGCGGCAGCGCAGGCGGCGGGAGCCGAAGGCCAGCAGACCTGCACCATCGGCCTTGGCGTGCCGACGACCGTCTGGGCCGATGCCGTCACCATGGCGATCACGGCACTGAAGGAACTTGGCGCCGGCTCCGTAACCTTTTCGGATGCCGACATCTCGCTCATTGCCGCGGAGACCGTACAACAGGCCGATTTCGACCGCGTGGTGGGCGAGCTGGAATCGAACCTGCCCGAGGTCTTTTCGCTGAACGCCGTCCTGACCCCGAAGGCCGATCAGGCCGCCGAGACGGTGGTGCCGGAGTTCATCGCCACGCTCAGTGACAAGGGCATGCTCGACATGCGCGGCCGGCTTGGCGACGAGAGATCGCGCGACGCGGTGGAAAGCTACGCCCGCGCGCGTTTCGGCACCGCCTCGGTCCATACCGCGACGCGGATCACGCCGGATATGCCGCAGGGCTGGCCGGTCAGGGTGCTGGCGGCACTTGAGGCGCTCGGCGAACTCGCCAACGGTCAGGCCGTGGTGCGCGAGGACAGCATCGAGATTCGCGGCGTGACCGGATCGCCGCAGGCCCGCGATACCGTGGCGCGCATCCTGACCTCGAAACTTGGCGAGGGCCAGACCTACAAGCTTTCGGTTCGCTACGACGAGAAGCTCGACCCGCTTCTCGGCCTGCCGACGCCCGAGGAATGCGTGGCGCAGATCAACACGATCCTGGCCAAGACCAAGATCAGCTTCGAGCCGGGCTCGGCCCAACTGACGCGCGAAAGCGGCGATGTGCTCGACCGGATCGCCGAGGTGCTGAAGGGCTGCCCCGATGCCCCCATCGAGATCGGCGGCCATACCGACGCCCAAGGCCGCGAGGAAATGAACCTCGCGCTCAGCGAGGACCGGGCCGAGGCGGTGCTGGCCGCGCTGATGGAACGGCGCATCCTGACCGCAAGCCTGACCGCGACGGGCTATGGCGAGACGGTGCCGGTTGCCGACAACGACAGCGAGACGGGGCGCGAGACCAACCGGCGGATCGAGTTCCGGCTGGTCGCGCCCGCCGTCGCAGCGAACACGGCGACGCCCGGAGAGGCGGGCGCCGGAGAACCGGTGATCGAAGCACAGCAAGCGACCGAGGATACGCCGCGGCCAAAGCTTCGCCCGGACAGGGGCGGCACGGACAACTGACGGCGGGGCGGGGACTTGACCGGGATCGGTCGCAGGGGCAAAGCAGCAATCCATGAACAGAATAGAATTCATCATCACCACGGCGGTGATCCTTTTTGTGGCCTTCGGCCTTGGCTGGTTCGCCTGCTGGCTCATCAACCGGCTTTCGCGTGTGACGCAGGCCGAGATGGGCGAACTTGACCAGATGGCGCGCGACCTGCACGAAGCCGAGGAAACCCGCGACCAGGCCATCGCCTATCTGGAAACCCGCGAGGCGGAGCTTATCAACCAGCTCAACCAGTCCAACGCCGAACTCAGGGCCGCGATGGACGGTCTGCGCGACGCAAGGCGCGAGGCGGCGGAACTCAGGAACTACATCGAGCGCGTCAGCAAGGCCTGACGGCCCCCTTATGGCGAATCGGCTTCCGTAGTAGCTTGCGGATCGGCGCGGTATTTCAGCGCTGATCGCCGGTGGTGGGTGCCGGCAAAGCAATCAAGGGGGCTATTTCATGTCCGAAGCTGCCAGCCGGCTCGCGCCGGTTCGACTTCTGTGCTCAGCGGCAATTGCCGCGACAACGCTTCTTCTCGCCGCGCCAGCCGTCGCGCAGACGTTCATGTCGGAGGATGAGCTTCTCGCCACCATCCCCGGCTCGACCATCGACGGCAAGACCGACAAGGGCAAGAAGTGGGCCCAGGCCTACAGCGCTTACGACGGCAAGAAAAAGAAGGGCGCAATCGCCGTCAACTTCGATGGTGCCGCTTCCAAGTCGAAATGGTATGTCGAAAACGGCCAGTGGTGCGAAAACTGGGGCCAGGGCCAGGCCTGCTGGCAGGTCGAGCGCGTGAGCGCCAAGAAGCTGAGAATGTATCTGGACGGCAAGCCGCGCCCGAACCTCTGGGTGCTGCGCTGAACAGCGGGTGACGCGCAAAGCGCGTCACCACCGCCCGAGCGCGTCTTCGTCCTCGTCCTTCGCGGCGACCCATTCGGCACCGTCGGCGCCGATTTCCTTCTTCCAGAAGGGGGCGCGGGACTTGAGGTAGTCCATCAGGAACTCGGCCGCCGCAAACGCGGCCTTCCGGTGCCGCGCGGCGGTGGCGACCATCATGATCGGCTCGCCGGGCTGAAGCGTGCCGTGGCGGTGGATCACGAGGACATCGGCCAGCGACCAGCGCCCGACGGCCTCCTCCGCCATGGCGGCGATGGCTTTTTCGGTCATGCCCGGATAGTGCTCGATCTCCATGCGGGAAAGCCCGCCGCGATCGTCGCGCACGACGCCAAGGAAGGTGACGACGGCCCCGACTCCGGCACCGCCCAGACCGAAGCCCGCGCATTCCGCCCCGTAGTCGAAAGGCGCGGACTGGATGCGGACCCGCATCTCAGCCCCCGGTCATTGGCGGGAAAAAGGCCACCTCGCGCACGCCTTTGAGCGGCGCGGCGAAGCTCGCCAGTTCCTGATCGAGCGCCACGCGCAAAGCCGAGACATCGGCGAAGGCCGCGGCATAGCGATCCTCCCGCGCCATCAGTTCGGCCACAAGATCGGCGACGGTGGCAGCCGAGGTTTCCAACCGCTCGCGCGGCAGGCCGATGCGCTCCCGCACCCAGGCAAAGTAAAGAACGTCGATCACTTCGCTTCCTTGAGGAAGGGCAGCGCCTTCCGGAAATAGTCCCAGCCTGTCCAGAAGGTGAGGATGGCAGCGATCCAGATCAAGGTCAGCCCCACCATCGTCGCATAGGACGAACAGCCGCGCGGCCCGCAGGACCGGATCGGGTCGGCAAGGCCCTGGCTTACGAGATCGGCATACTGGTCGGGCGTCAGCCCGCGCCGGGCGATGCCTTCGAGATGCTCAAGCCCGGTGCCGAGGAAAAGGACGGCAATGGCGACCATCTGCGCGGTCGTCTTCCACTTGGCAAGCTTCGTGACCTTGAGAAGCCCGGCCTTGGCGCCAAGGAATTCCCTGAGGCCCGAAACGAAGACCTCGCGGAAGAGGATGACGGTCGAGGGCAGGATCAGCCACGGGTTCATGCCGGAATAGCCGGTGATGACCATGATCGCGATCACCACCATGGCCTTGTCGGCGATGGGGTCGAGCATGGTGCCGAACTTCGATTCCTGCTTCCAGAGCCGGGCAAGGTAGCCGTCGAAGTAGTCGGTGATCGCCGCCGAGATGAAGAGCGTCAGCGCCAGCCAGTCGGCCCAGGGCCGGTGGAAATAGAGAAACATCACCGCCACGCCGGGCGCGGCGAGCAGTCTCATGACGGTCAGCGTATTCGGGATCGTCCACTTCATGGCGGCACCCTAGCGGGTGGCGGAACGCTTCGGAAGGGGGTCCGGACTGTTCAGTGGGTTACTGCGTCTCAAGAAGCGCGCGGTCGAGCGCCGCCCACAGCTCCTCGACCGGTTCGCAGCCGACCGACAGGCGGACAAAGCCGGGGGCGACGGCATCGCCCCAGCGGTCGCGGCGTTCGGCGGAACTGTGCACCCCGCCGAGCGAGGTCGCGGGCCTGAGAAGCGGACAGGCCTCGATGAAGGCATCCGCCCTGTCGTTGTTTGCCAGCGTCAGGCCGATCAGGAACCCCGACCGGATCATCTGCTGCCGCGCGAGATTGTGCGCCGGGTCCGAGGGCAGGCCGGGAAAGCGCACCTGCCCAACCTTCGGATGCGCGGCAAGCCGTTCGGCGACAACCTCGGCCGACCGGCACATGCGGTCGAAGCGCAGTTCCAGCGTCTCAAGGCTGCGGTGAAGAAGCCAGGCCTCGAACGGGCCGGGGATGGAGCCGGAGAGCCTGCGCCATTCGCGCATGGCGGTGACGAGCGCGCCATCGCGGCTGGCAACATGGCCGAGCAGCAGGTCGGAATGCCCGCCGGGCGCCTTGGTGTCCGAGGCGACGACGATGTCGATGCCCAGATCGAGCGGGCGCTGGCCATAGGGCGTCATCGTGGTGTTGTCGGCGACGGTCATCCCGCCGGCGGCCCTGGCCGCTCCGGCGACGGCGGCAAGATCGCAGAGGTCGAGACCGGGGTTGGACGGGGTTTCGACGTAGACCATCCGGTAGCCGGCAAAGCCGCCTTCGGCGTAGCGGGCCGTAGGCCTGAGGTCGAAGGTGACGCCAAGCTTCTTCAGGTAGCTGTCGCAAAGGACGCGGGTGGCGTAATAGCCGTCGGACGGCAGCAGCACCCGGTCACCGGCCGCGAGGAAGGTAAGGAACGGCGCCGCGATGGCCGCCATGCCGGAGGGGAACAGCAACGCCTCCGCCGCTTCGAGATGACCAAGGAGCTTTTCCGCTGCTTCCCAGGTGGCATTCGCGGACCGGCCATAGCTCGGGTATCCCGTCGGGTCGCCCGGAACGTGGTACATCGTTGCCATCGTCAGCGGCAGGGCAATCGGATCGCCCTTTTCCAGCGTCCGCCCCCGCAGGTGGAGAAGATCGGCGGCGGAGGGCAGATTGTGGTCGGTCATGGGGTGGGTCCTCCAGTCGCGGGTCAGGGGCAGACTAGCCGGGGAAAGGCCAACCGCAAGGGGCCGCTATCCGCCCGCATGAAAGAAGTCATAGACCGTCTGCGCCATCGTCTCGGAAATCCCCTCGACCGCCTTCAGATCCTCCAGCCCCGCCCGTGCCACCGCCTTGGCGGAGCCGAAGTGCTGGAGGAGCGCGCGTTTGCGGGCGGCGCGACAACTAGAAGAGGTTCAGTGAGCGCCGCAGCGTTGCAATCAGCTCTTTCTCGAAGCGATCAACTTCACCCGGGTCCCATATCACTGTCGTGCAGTGGTTGGTGTCGAAATGAGTCTTGGAGCTTTCAAACTTCGCGCGTTCGCAAAGATAGATCACCGGCTTCCCAAGACCTTCGGCATAGCCTGCTTCCCAGTAAGCGCCGGAATTGTCGTGCGTCAGGTCCGCTAGGACGAAGGCCGCATCGCGAATCTGCTGTCGCATGATGTTGTCGATGATCCCCGCGCGCGGGACATCGCGGAGATCGACAAGATCATGGCCCGTGCCGCGCTTTATTGCGGGCTTGATCGCTTCTTTGGCAAACTTGTCCAGATCGTCGTCACCGAATTTCATGGCAAGGAAACCATAGAGCCCGGCGAAGCTACCCTTCCGCTCCGCCTCAAAGTGGTCCCAGCCTTGAAGCGTCAGACCGTAGACGGGCACGCTCAATATACCACCACTTAGCGTAATCGCCACG
>DJUV01000316.1 GCA_002440625.1 Rhodobacteraceae bacterium UBA6273
ATTTCATGGCCTACAAGGGCGCCCTGATGGTCAATGACGACGAGATGTATGCCTCGTTCCGCCGTCTGGCCGAGCTTGGCGGCATCGCGCTGGTCCATGCCGAGAACGGCGATGTGGTGGCGGAACTGTCGGCGAAGTTGCTGGCCGAGGGCAACACCGGGCCGGAGGCCCATGCCTATTCGCGGCCGCCGCAGGTCGAGGGCGAGGCGACGAACCGCGCCATCATGATCGCCGACATGGCGGGGGTGCCGCTTTATGTCGTCCATACCTCCTGCGAGGATGCGCATGAGGCGATCCGGCGAGCGCGGATGCAGGGCAAAAGGGTCTGGGGCGAGCCCCTGATCCAGCACCTGACGCTGGACGAGAGCGAATATTTCAACAAGGACTGGGACCATGCCGCCCGCCGGGTGATGTCACCGCCCTTCCGTAACAAGCGCCATCAGGATTCACTTTGGGCGGGGCTCCAGTCGGGGTCGCTTTCGGTCGTCGCCACCGACCACTGCGCCTTCACCACGGCGCAGAAGCGGTTTGGCGTTGGCGATTTCACCAAGATCCCCAACGGCACCGGCGGCCTTGAGGACCGGATGCCGATGCTCTGGACCCATGGGGTCAATACCGGGCGGCTGACGATGAACGAATTCGTTGCGGTCACATCAACGAACATCGCCAAGATATTGAATTGCTATCCGAAAAAGGGCGCGGTTCTGGTCGGGGCGGACGCCGATCTGGTGGTCTGGGACCCGGAGAAAGAGAAGACGATCAGTGCCGGGAGCCAGCAGTCGGCCATCGACTACAACGTCTTCGAGGGGCAAAAGGTGAGGGGCCTGCCGCGCTATACGCTGACGCGCGGGCAGGTCGCGGTGAACGACGGCAAGGTCGAGACGCAGGAGGGCCATGGCGAGTTCATCGCCCGCAAGGCCGGGAACGCCGTCAACACGGCGCTGTCGTCGTGGAAGGCGCTGACCTCGCCCCGCCCGGTGACGCGGACCGGCATTCCGGCGACGGGGGTGTGAGTGGGGTCGGTGTCGGGATACGACCACGGTCCGGCGGTCTATCTCACGCTGATGTCCCGCACTGCCGTGATAGCCGCCGCACTGACGGCATTCATGGCGGCGGGTCCGTTAGGGTTGATCGTCGGGATTCCTTTTATGCTGCTCGCGCTATTGATCGGCTGGCCGATGGCCGCGCTGTTTGGCTTGCCGATCTGGTTCGCCACATGGCGGGTCGGGTTGCGGCTCGGTTGGAGTGCCGACGCGATCGGTGTGTTTGCCGCGCTATTGATCGGCTTGGCATGGTCGGGGTTGATTAATATCATCGTCATGCACCTCCCCTCGCGACAACCGCGCGGTTACGGCGCCCCCATCCTTCTGCCTGGGAAGCTGGAAGTGATGCTGGGCGCGATGGCGCAGTCTTCGTATATCGTCACCATCGTGGCACTCTTCGTGGCCATGCACTACTATAGCGGAGCGAAACGTGGGTGAACGCGGCAATCATTTTAGCGAGGTTGCCACAACGCGGTGCGTTGGCATCTGCCAGCATGGAGCCGCCGAATGAAGGATACCGCGGCCCTCGCCCAACCGGTGATCGAAGCCAAAGGCGTCGGTCTGACCTTCGAGACGGGCGATGGCCCGGTCCGCGCCCTGACGGATGTGAACCTGACCATCGGCAAGGGCGAGTTCGTGTCCTTCATCGGGCCTTCGGGCTGCGGCAAGACCACCTTCCTGCGCTGCGTGGCGGCCTTGGAGACGCCGACCTCGGGCGTGCTGACCGTCAACGGGATGAGCGCCGAGGAAGCGCGGCAGGCGCGGGCTTACGGCTATGTGTTTCAGGCGGCGGGGCTTTACCCGTGGCGGACAATTGCCGGGAACATCCGGTTGCCGCTTGAGATCATGGGGTTTTCGAAGGCCGAGCAGGCGGAGCGGATCGGCAGGGTGCTTGAGCTTGTCGATCTTCAGGGCTTTGGCAAGAAGTTTCCGTGGCAGCTTTCCGGCGGCATGCAGCAGCGGGCCTCCATCGCCCGTGCCCTGGCCTTCGATGCCGATATCCTGCTGATGGACGAGCCCTTCGGCGCTTTGGACGAGATCGTCCGCGACCGGCTGAACGAGGAGCTTCTGAAGCTCTGGGCGCGGACGGAAAAGACCATCGGTTTCGTGACGCATTCGATCCCCGAGGCGGTCTACCTTTCGACCCGGATCGTGGTGATGTCGCCCCGTCCGGGGCGGATCACCGATGTCATCGAGTCGACCCTGCCGCGCGAAAGGCCGCTCGATATACGGGACTCGGCCGAGTTCATCGCGATCGCGCACCGGGTGCGGGAAGGGTTGCGCGCGGGGCATGGCGATGAGGTCTGAGCCGGTGCCAGCATGCGTCCCGCATCCGTATGGCATCCGTCGGGCGTCCGTCCCGACAGGATGTCGGGACGGACGCGGGGGGCTGTCTGCCCCCCGGCCCCCCGAGAGTATTTTTGGACAGAAAGTGAGGGCAGGATCGTGAAGGCTGTCCTCCCCATCCTCACCGTCCTCCTCGCCATTGTCGCACTCTGGTACGGGGCGGCTGTCTGGCTCAATTCTACCTGGACCTACGATCAGGCGGCGCGGGCGGGGACGGAGGTTTCCTTCGGGGCGCTCGTCACGGATACGCTTCAGCAGGAGCGTCCGGTGCTGCCGGCGCCGCATCAGGTGGCGACGGGGCTTTGGGACTGGGTCTTCGGGCAGGCGATCAGTTCGAAGCGGAGCCTCGTCTATCACGGCTGGGTGACGCTTTCGGCGACCTTGCTGGGCTTCGCTATCGGCACCGTCTTAGGGATCGCGCTCGCCGTGGGGATCGTCCACAACCGGGCGATGGACATGAGCGTGATGCCCTGGGCCATCGCCAGCCAGAC
>DJUV01000099.1 GCA_002440625.1 Rhodobacteraceae bacterium UBA6273
GGGTCGACGTTCAGGTAGGGGTCGAGCTTTCGGAGGCGCACCGAATAGCCGCGCGCCTGCAGAAGCGCCCCGAGGGCCGCCGAGGCCAGACCCTTGCCAAGCGAGGAAACCACACCGCCGGTAATGAAAACGTATCGTGCCATGCGGTGAACTCCCGTGATCGCCTCAAGTTTCTTGGGTTTGCCGGTTCGCAAAGGAACACAGCATCACGGGAGTCGAGAGCTATCAGATTCGCGCGTCCCCCGCAACCGGACCGCAAAGGATAGTGGCGCACCCGAAGGCGCAGCCAAAGAATTGTGGTTTGCCCTACTGGGCGGGCGGCGGTGCCACCGGCGCGTCGCCCGCAGGCGGGGGCGCAAGGTTAAGATCCGGCAGCGCGGGTTCGGTTGTGCCTTCGGCCGGGGCCGTGGTGCCCGCCGCGCCGTCGAGGACCGAGGTGCTGCGCGAGTTCTGCGCCGAAAGGATGGTCAGCGTGATCGAGGTCACAATGAAGGCAGAGGCGATCACCCAGGTTACCTTCTGGAGCGCGTTGGTGGCGCCCCGGTTCGTCATCACGCCGCCGCCGCCGAGAAGCCCGCCACCCTCCGAGCGCTGCAAAAGCACGACCCCGATGAGGAGAAGCGCGAGAATCAGGTGGACGGAGAGGACGACGTTTTCCATGGAGCCTTCGGGCCTTTGACGGTGACGCGCCTATCTAGGCGCATGGGGACGGCTGTGCAAGGCAGAATGGGGCAAGCCGGAAGGGGTCAGCCTTCGATCTCGTCGACGCTGGCCTGGCCGGAAAGCCTTTGCCGCAGGATCGACCACGACAGGCCGATGCCGAGGATCAGCGACAGGACGAGGATGCCGAGCCAGAGGTTGACGGAGGGGTTGGTCAGGGAAAGCGCACCCCAGTCGATCAGCACCCAGAGCCCGGCACCGAAGATCGCGGCGATGAGGGTGACGCCGAAGGCACCGATGGACCGCAAGGTGGCCACGACATAGACTATGTAGCCGACGGCAAGGATCAGGCCGAGGAAAACTGCAAGCGGCATCTGGTCGGGCCAGGTCGCGTTGACCCAGTGAACATAGTTCCACCGCGTCGGGTTGAAGGTCGCCGACAGAAGCACGAAGGCGCCAAGCCAGCGCAGAAGGATGCCCATGGGGTGCTGCTCCGGGTTTGGGTCGCCCTTGGGCTAGCAAGGGGAGGGCGGGTCTGTCCAGATGTCTTGGGGTGAAGGGGCGGGGACATTTCCAGTTGTGCCGCCCTCCTCGAGCGGGAAAAAGACCACGCCACCGGCGTCGGCCCCGCTCACTCGCAAGCGGCGCCGCAAGACCGTCTCACCCCAAAACCACGGAGGGCAGCGCCTGCCGATGGCAGGGCAGGCGCTGACCGGTGGCTTGGGGCCACCGGTCGTACGGGTGGATATGTTCCCGCGCGGCAGATGCGATGGCATCTGCCGGTCCGGCGGGGGAGCAGCACAACTCATCCCCCCGGCGAAAAACCGGTTTCGTCTGCCCCGGCCAGCCGCTATACGTCGCGCGTTTGCCGGATAAGGAGCAGGACGCATGGCCAATGTCGTTGTTGTGGGCGCCCAGTGGGGCGACGAGGGCAAGGGCAAGATCGTCGACTGGTTGTCCGAGCGGGCCGATGTGATCGCGCGGTTTCAGGGCGGGCATAATGCGGGCCATACGCTGGTCATCGGCGGCAAGGTCTACAAGCTGAATGCGCTGCCGTCGGGCGTGGTGCGGGGCGGCAAGCTTTCGGTGATCGGCAATGGCGTCGTGCTTGACCCCTGGCATCTGGTGAGCGAGATCGCGAAGATCCGCGAGCAGGGCGTGGAGATCAGCCCGGAAAACCTGATGGTGGCGGAAAATACCCCGCTTATCATGCCCTTCCACGGCGAACTTGACCGGGCGCGCGAGGAACAGGCCTCGGGCACCAGCGCCAAGATCGGCACCACCGGGCGCGGCATCGGTCCGGCTTACGAAGACAAGGTCGGGCGCCGGGTGATCCGGGTTGCCGATCTTGCCGATGAGGAAACGCTGCAACAGCGTGTCGACCGGGCGCTTCTGCACCACAACGCGCTGCGGTCGGGTCTCGGCATGGAGCCCATCGACCGTGAAGCGCTGCTGGCGCAGCTTCGTGAAATCGCGCCGGAGATCCTGAAATACGCGGCCCCGGTCTGGAAGGTGCTGAACGAACTGCGCCGCGCCGGCAAGCGCATCCTGTTCGAGGGTGCGCAGGGTTCGCTTCTGGATATCGATTTCGGCACCTATCCCTATGTCACCTCGTCAAACGTGATTTCGGGGCAGGCGGCAACGGGCGTCGGCCTTGGCCCGAACGCGGTCAATTTCGTCCTCGGCATCGTCAAGGCGTATACCACGCGGGTCGGCATGGGCCCGTTCCCGACCGAGCTTTTCGACGCCGATGGCGACCGGCTGGGAGAGCGCGGGCGGGAATTCGGCACGGTGACGGGCCGGAAGCGCCGCTGCGGCTGGTTCGATGCGGTGCTGGTGCGCCAGACCTGCGCACTGTCGGGGATGAAGGGCATCGCGCTGACGAAGCTCGATGTCCTCGACGGGTTCAAGACGCTGAAGATCTGCGTCGGCTATGATGTCGATGGTGTCAGCTACGATTACCTGCCGACGCAGGCGGCGTTGCAGGCGCGGGCGAAGCCGATCTACGAGGAGATGGAAGGCTGGTCGGAATCGACTGCCGGGGCGCGGTCGTGGAACGACCTGCCCGGCGCGGCGGTGAAGTATGTCCGCCGGATCGAGGAACTGATCCAGTGCCCGGTCGCCATGCTGTCGACCAGCCCTGAGCGTGACGACACCATCCTCGTCACCGACCCCTTCGCCGACTGATGGCTTTGTCCTACGCCGCCCGCCGCCGCTGGTCGCTGCTGATCCTCCTCGTCGGCCTGCCCGTCTACATCGTCGCGGCGGTCAGCCTGACCGGCTGGATCGACGCGCGCTTTGGCCGGTTGCCGTTCATCGCGGAAATCGCGGTCTACGTGGTGCTCGGATTTCTCTGGATGTTGCCCTTCCGCGCGGTTTTTCGCGGCGTCGGCAAGGAAGATCCCGAAACGGCGAAGGGGCGGCCCGAAGACCGCCCCTGATTTATTGCCCTTAGCCCGGATCACTGGGCGACCCGGCGCGCCTCGTTCTTGAAGCGCGAGGCATCGGTCAGCACGAACTGGCCGCGGCGCACCTTCTGGATCTTGCCCTGGCGGAGCAGCATCCCGAAGGACCGGAGGCCATCCTCGCGGCTGTAATCCTCGTCCTCGGTCAGACCTTCGATGCGGCGCAGGATCTGCGGGCGCGAGAAATGCGTCATGCCCTCGACATTGGCGGTATAGGCGGCTGCGGCCTCCAAGAGTTCCGACAGGCTCGTCGCGCCGAGATGTTCGGCAAACTCGGCGAAGCTGCGCACATCCTCGGGGCTGAGCGGCAGGACTTCCTCTTCCTCGACCTCTTCCTCGACCTTGGTTTCAAGAACCGCGGTGCTGACCCGGCGCGGGCGCACGACGGCGGCCTCGGGGCGGGTTTCTTCCGGCAGATCGACGCGCTGTTCGGAGACAAGAACCAGCGGGGCCATGCGGGTCTGCATGGTCGGGCGCTGCGTCAGGGGCAGGCTGTCGGATGCCGGGCGGCGCGGACGGACGGCCTTCGACAGATCGTCGCGGTAGGCCTCGGTATCGTCGACCGGCGCGCCGCTGACTGCCGAGACGCCGGCATCGCCGCCGGTCTTCAGCTTGCGGTCGGCCACGGTGGCGGCGACGGCGGCCTTCAGATGCGCGATCGCCGAGAAGCGACGGCGGGTTTCCGTCCCTTCGAGCTTCGACTTCGCTTCTTCCATCAGGCGCTCGACCGAGGCGTCGTCATCCTCGGACGCGCTTTCGAGGATGGCGCGGCCTTCATGGGCATCACGGCGTGCATCGCGGGTGATGTCGGCAATCTCGTTCAACAGGTCGTCTTCCTCGGCTTCCGGCAGGCCGGTGTCGCCGATCGCGGCGCCGATCTGGGCCAGGATGTCGCTGTCGGCGGCTTCACCGGTTTCGCCGTCCTCGAACTCCTCGTCGTCGAACTTTTCGTCTTCGTACTTGTCGCCGGAAAGGGCAGCCATGACGGCGGCGGTACGATCCTCGACCGGCATGTCCTCGGACAGGTCGAAGGCCGCGTCGTCGTCACCGAATTCGTCCGCGCCCTCGTCTTCTTCATCATCGTCGAAATCTTCGGCTTCGGTGCGGCTGATCCTGATGAGCCGGGCGCTCGGCAGGGCGGCTTCATCCTCATCCTCGGCACTGACGGCCGCCGCTTCGGAAGCTTCGGCATCGGCGGTCTCTGCGACGGCCAGGGTCTCCTCGGCCTCGTCTTCGCTCCAGTCCTCGGATTCGGCCACTTCGGCGGCAAGTTCCTCGGCGTCCCAGCCGGCTTCGTCGGCGTCGTCAAGGTCGATGTCGTCGGCTGCATCGAGGGCGCGAAGCTCCTCTTCCGCTTCGGTCTCCGCCAGATCCTCGGCCCCGGTATCGAAGGAACCGTGGGTCAGATCCTCGGCGACGGTCTCCGCGACCGGCACTTCTGCGGCCTTCACGAGTTTGAGGCCGGGAACCTCGCCGATGTCGAGATCGAAGCCGAAGTCGGTCGCGGCGGGGGCGCCGAAATCCGCGGTCTCCTCGTCCTCGTCAAAGGTCACGGCCTCGGCCACGACGGGCGCGGCGGCGGCTGCGGCGGGCGCTTCGCTGACCACCGCACGGATGCGGGCAAGCTTCGCGGCAACGCTTTCGGGAATCGCCGGGCGGGTCTCGGCCACGGGTTCGGCCATCGGCGGCCGAACCGTCTTGGCTGCGGCGGGTTGCGGTTCCGGTGGCGCGATGGAGGAGCCTTCGGGGCGCAGCACGACGCCGTGCTCGCTGACCCTGGCCTCGACCCGGCGGTGGATCTCGCGTTCGGCGATCCGGTGCAGCATCTCTGCATCGGGCGTCGGCGGCACCGCGCCGAAGTAGCGGTCGTCCGAGGCGAGGTCGCGGAAGTATTCCGCAATCGCCTTCATCGTCGAGAACGGTTCGTCGAACCCCTCCAGCGTGCAGGAGAAGGTCCCGTAGGAAACCGTTAGAATTTTACTCGCACCGACCATGGGATGCTCGCTTTCTGCTTTTGCCTCTGAGGTTACCCTGAGCGGCAACTCGTGCGGTAGCGTGGACAAAAACGGATAAAATAAAGGATTTTTTCTGGCCGAGATTGTGTTTCTTTGCCTTAATCGGCATCAATACTGCCATGTCAGCGAAGATTGTCCAATCAAGGTTGCCAGTTACCCTGCTTGGCGCCGGCGAAAGTGCCGTTTCTGATCTGGATGAAATGCTTGCCATGGCTCCGACCCTTGTGGCGGCCGATGGTGGCGCCAATGTGGCGCTCGGGGCGGGGCGGGTTCCCGATTGTGTGATCGGCGATCTTGATTCGCTTTCGGCCGAGGCGAGTGCTCTCCTCCCCGCCGAACGGCTCCACCGGATCGAGGATCAGGCGACCACCGATTTCGAGAAATGCCTGACGCGGATCGCGGCGCCCCTGATCCTCGCCATCGGCTTCACCGGGGCGCGGATCGACCATGAGCTTGCGGTCTGGAACGTGCTGGCGCGTCTCGGGGCGCATCGCTGCATCGTGGTCGGGCAGGAGGATGTGGTGCTGCTTGCGCCCGCCCGGCTGAACCTGGATCTTGCGCCGGGAACGCGGGTCTCGCTTTTCCCGATGTCGGCGGTCCGGGCGGAAAGCACCGGGCTGCGCTGGCCGGTGAAGGGGCTCGCCTTCGCGCCGGACGGGGTTCTCGGCACCTCGAACGAGGCGACGGGGCCAGTTGAGTTGCGGGTGCTCGAGGGCAGGCTTCTTCTGATCCTGCCGCGCGCCTGCCTCAGAGAGCTGCTTCAGCGGCTGTGACCGTCGCAAGTTCCGCAAGCCGTGCCGCCCGCGCCATCCGCCGCTCGCGGTAGATCACGTAAAGGCCCGAGGCGACGATGATGCCGATTCCGGTCCAGGTCAGGCCGTTCGGGAAGTCGCCGAAGATCAGGTAGCCGAAGAGCGTCGCGGTCACGATTTCGAGATAGTGGAGCGGCGCCAGCGTCGAGGAGGGCGCGAAGGCCAGCGCATAGGTCATCGCCATGTGGCTGACGGTGGAAGCGAGCCCGACGAAGAAGCACCAGAGCAGGAAGATGCCCTGAGGCATCGCGAAGGTGATGGAAGGGATGTCCGCCGCGCTGCCCAAGGCAAGGACCGGCAGGCAGAGAAGGGCGGCCATGAGGGCGGTATGAAACTGCATCGCGACCGGATGGACATGGCGCGACAGGTGCCGGGTGACGAGCATGTAAAGCGCGAAGGCAAAGGCGGTGCCGAGCGGGAAAAGCGCCACCGGCCCGAAGGCCGCGAAGGAGGGCTGGATCACCAGAAGCGCGCCGAGAAAGCCGACGGCACAGGCGGCGATGCGGCGGGGCCCGACCTGTTCGCCGTAAGCGAAGCGGCCGATGAGGAGGATGATGAAAGGCTCGACGAAGGCGATGGCGAGGGCGTCGGCGATGGGCATCACCCGGACCGCCGCAACGAAGCAATAGGTCGAGACGGCGAGCATCAGGGCGCGGAGCGTGGTCAGAAGAAGTGCCTCACGCGGCAGCTTCAGGCTGAAGCCCATGATCAACATGACCGGCAGCATCAGCCCCGCCTGCACGAGGCCGCGGGCAAGGACGATGACGCCCACCGGCACGCCTTGTGCTGCGAGCTTCGAGGCGGCGTCGATGAGGGGCGCGAGGACGCAGAAGGCGATCATCAGCGCCACGCCGTGCAGGATGCGGTCAGGGCGGGTCATGGTTCGGGGCTATCCTGCGGTTGCCGCGCCGTCCATTCCGAAAGCGACATGCCTCCGGGGTTTCAAATTGCGGTGCGGGTCCCCCGCACCATTTTCATCTCTCGCCGCCGCGCGGGGCGCGCGGCAGCTCGGGGAGCCTCCGGCGGGAGTATTTTGAGGCAGAAAGTGGCAAGGCCTTTCTTCACTTTCTGTCTGAAAATACTCCCCAGGGGGTGCGGGGGACGGGACGTCCCCCGCCGCTCTCAGCAGTTCGGGACGTTGACGGCGAGGCCGCCGAGCGAGGTTTCCTTGTATTTCTCGTGCATGTCCTTGCCGGTCTGGCGCATCGTCTCGATCGCCGCATCGAGGGGGACGAGGTGTTTGCCGTCGCCCCGGAGTGCCAGCGAGGCCGCCGAGACGGCCTTGATCGCGCCAAGGCCGTTTCTTTCGATGCAGGGCACCTGGACGAGGCCCTTCACCGGGTCGCAGGTCATGCCGAGGTGGTGTTCGAGCGCGATCTCGGCGGCGTTTTCCACCTGTTCCACCGTGCCGCCCATCACTGCGCAAAGCCCGGCGGCGGCCATGGCGGCGGCCGATCCGACCTCGGCCTGGCAGCCGCATTCCGCTCCGCTGATCGAGGCATTGGTCTTGACGATGCCGCCGACGGCGGCGGCGGTCAGGAGGAAGTCGCCGATCTTCGATTGCGACGCCCCCGGCACATGGTCGAGCCAGTAGCGGATCACCGCCGGCAGCACGCCGGCCGCGCCGTTGGTGGGGGCGGTGACGACCTGCCCGCCGGCGGCGTTTTCCTCGTTCACCGCCATGGCGTAGACGCTCATCCAGTCGTTGATCGTATGGGGTGCCGTCAGGTTCCGCCCGCGTTCGGCCAGAAGTGCCTCATGGATGCCCTTGGCGCGGCGGCGGACCTTGAGGCCGCCGGGCAGGATGCCGTCTGTCGCCATGCCGCGGTCGATGCAGTCGTTCATCACCTGCCAGAGCCGGGCCATGCCCTGGTCAAGCTCGGCCTTCGAGCGGAACTTCAACTCATTCTCGCGCTTCATCTCGGCGATAGACTTGCCCGAGGCCTCGGCCATTTCGAGCATCCCGGCGGCATTCTCGAACGGGTAGGGGACGCCCGACGGCGCCTTGGCCTTCTTGCCGGCGCCGGTCTGTTCGGCATCGGTCAGGACGAAGCCGCCGCCGATGGAATAATAGGTTTCCTGCAGGATCACGTCGCCCTGCGCATCCGTTGCCATCAGGATCATGCCGTTGGCATGGCCGGGAAGGGGATGGCCGTAGTCGAAGACGAGGTCGGTCTCGGGCCGGAAGGTCAGGGCAGGAAGGCCGGGTGGCGTCACGGTGCCGGTGGCGGCGATGTCTGCGAGCACCGCCTCGGCCTTCGCATGGTCGTAGCTGTCAGGCAGAAAGCCGGCGAGGCCGAGGATTGTCGCGCGGTCGGTGGCATGGCCCTTGCCGGTGAAGGCGAGCGAGCCGTGGAGCGAGGCTTTCAGCCCCTTCGGGTGGAAGGGCGAGCCGCGCAAAAGCTCGAGGAAGCGCGCGCCAGCCACCATCGGGCCCATCGTGTGGCTCGACGAGGGGCCGACGCCGACCTTGAACATATCGAAGACAGAGAGGAACATCGGGGGCCTTTCAGAGGGGGCTGCCTTCGGGCGGTTCGGGCGGCAGGGGTCTTGTGAAGATAGAGGCGCCGAGGCCTTCGGCCAAGGCTGCCGCCCGCGCGGCCGGGCGGTTCTCCATCGCGGCGGCGATGGCGTCAAGGGCGGGGAAGCGGGTGATGTCGAACCAGCCATTCCCGTCGGCGGGATAGAGGGCGAGCCAGCGCAGTGCCGTGGCGATATAATAGGTCAGGACGGAGGGGCGTTCCGGGCCGAGCCAGCCGGGGCGCGTCCTTGCCAAGTCTTCAACGATCGCGAGGTGGCCGAGGAGCCGGGCCTCGGTCCTGGCACGGAAGGCGGGAAGCGCTTCGGGCGTGCCGGCGTGGCGGTCGGGGTAGAAATGCAGCCTCAGATCGGCGTGGAGCGTGTTCGAGGCGAAGAAGAGCCAGCGAAGGAAGGCGCCGCGTTCGGGCGAACCGGGCGCGGGGGCGAGCGCGCCGTGGGTTTCGGACAGCCAGAGCAGGATCGCCGCCGTCTCGGTCAGGATGCCCGCCGGGGTCTCCAGCGCCGGAATGAGGCCAGAGGGGTTCACCGCGCGGTAGGCGGGGCTGTCCTGTTCGCGCTTCGTCCGGTCCACAAGCCGGGTGAGGTAGGGCAGGCCCAGTTCCTCAAGCACGAGGCGGACGATGAGCGAGGCGTTGTCGGGCGCGTAGTAGAGGATGTACATGGGCGAAGGCTCCGGTGCGCTATCCTAACCGGAGCCTATGGTTCGAACGATCCGAATGCGACCTGTTGCCGACGAATGGCGCACCCGTCAGAAGCGGCCGATGGAGAAGTCCCAGAGAAGCTTCAGGTTCAGCGCCACGATCACCATCGCAATCAGCGCAGCAAAGAGACCGAGCCAAAGGGGGGCCACCAGCGCGCCCATCTTGCGCCGGTCAGTGGTGAACATGACGAGGGGCACCACCGCGAAGGAAAGCTGCAGGCTGAGGACGACCTGGGTGAGGATCAGAAGCTCCCCGGTGCCGGAACTGCCGTAGAGGATCGTCACACCCGCCGCCGGGATAATGGCGATGGCGCGGGTGACGAGGCGGCGGAGCCAGGGCGGCAGGCGGATGTCGAGAAAGCCCTCCATCACCGCCTGTCCGGCAAGAGTCGCGGTCACGGTCGAGTTGAGACCGCAGCAGAGGAGCGCCACGGCGAAGAGCGCCGGTGCGCCAAGGCCGAGGAGCGGCCCGAGAAGCTGATGGGCTTCGCCAAGTTCGGCGATGTCGGTGCGGCCGGTGGCGTGGAAGCTTGCTGCCGCGAGGATCAGGATCGAGGCGTTGATGGTCAGGGCGAACATCAGGGCGAGCGTCGAATCGAAGGTCGCATAGCGCAGCGCCATCCGTTTTTCCGGCAGCGTGTCGCCATAGGCGCGGGTCTGGACGATGGCGGAATGGAGGTAGAGGTTGTGCGGCATCACCGTTGCGCCAAGAATGCCGAGGGCGAGGTAGAGCATGTCCGGGTTCTTCACGATCTCGACCGTCGGCGCGAAGCCGAGGATGACCTGGCCCCAGTCGGGATCGGCAAGGGCGATCTGGATGCCGAAGCTGATGGCTATCACCCCGAGAAGCGAGATGATGAAGGCCTCAAGCCAGCGGAAGCCCTTCTTCTGCAGCCAGAGGATCAGGAACACGTCGAGCGCGGTGATGAGGACGCCAAGCTCAAGCGGGATGCCGAAGAGAAGGTTGAGGCCGATGGCGGTGCCGATGACCTCGGCGATGTCGGTGGCGATGATGGCGGTCTCGGCCAGCGCCCAAAGGGGCCAGGCGACCCAGCGCGGGAAGGCGTCGCGGCAGGCCTGCGCGAGGTCGCGGCCCGAGGCGATGGCAAGCCGCGCGCAGAGCGACTGGAGGACGATCGCCATGATGTTCGAGACGAGCGCGACGGCCAGAAGCGTGTAGCCGAACCTCGATCCGCCGGCGAGCGAGGTCGCCCAGTTGCCGGGGTCCATGTAGCCGACCGCGACCATGTAGCCCGGCCCGAGGAAGGCCGCGACGCGGCGCCATTTGCCGGCTGGGACCGGGATCGAGCCATGCACGTCAGAAAGTGCCGCAGCTCCGCGCTGGCGGCGCCAGTCGCTGGCGTCGGTCGCAGCGGCGAGGCCCTTGATGCTGAATGTGTCGGACATGGCGGCTTGATGTAAATGAGAACGATTTGCAGGAAAATTGCGATAAGGTGGGGAACTGTCAAGGTGGGTTCGGGGGCGGGATGAGGGGCGGCGCGGCCACGATGGCCCGATTTCTCCTCGCTTGCGTCCCATATCTTGCTATATGCTCCACCGCGACCGCTACGGAGTGAGACATGGCGAGGGAACTGTCCCCGATCGAGAAGGCGAAGCTGGCGGCGGCGCGGCGGGCGGTGGACTTTGTCGAGGCCGGGATGCGGGTCGGGCTTGGCACCGGATCGACGGCGGCCTGGATGGTGCGCTGCCTAGGCCAGCGGGTGCGCGAAGAGGGGCTGAAGATCACCGGCGTGCCGACCTCGGTGCAGACGGCGGCGCTGGCGCGGGCCGAGGGCATCAGCATCGTCACGCTGGAAGAGGCGCGTTGGCTGGACCTGACCATCGACGGCACCGACGAGTTCGATGCCGACCTCAACCTCATCAAGGGCGGCGGCGGCGCGCATCTTCGGGAAAAGGTCGTGGCCACTGCCTCTGACCAGATGATCGTCATTGCCGATGCGGCGAAGGAAGTTGCCTGCCTTGGCGCCTTCCCGCTGCCGATCGAGGTCATTCCCTTCGGATGGCAGACGACGAAGGCGCTGGTCGAGGAAATGCTCGTCTCGCTCGACGTGATGGGGCGCGAGGTGACGATCCGGATGAAGGGCGACCAGCCCTTCGTCTCGGACGAGGGTAACCGCATCCTTGACCTGCATCTTGGCCGCATCGGCAATGCCCGGCAGGTGGCGCTCGCGCTCAACCAGGTGCCGGGCGTGGTTGAAAACGGGCTCTTCATAGATATCTGTGACCGGGTGGTGATCGGCCACGGCGACGGCAGGGTCGTGGTGCGCGACTTCAGTGGCGCCCCGGACGAGGTGGACCGCATTGATTTCGCCGCGACCGAGAACCTCTTCGCCGATCTGTGAGTAGGCCGTTTTAGCCCGGGGGTGGAAAACCAGCCGCTTGGAGTGCCGCCCTCGCTGCACCCGTTTGATATCCTTTCGGGAGCATGCCAAATCGCTTTGTGGCGTATTTTCCGAGCGTACTTATCCATTGCTCGACGATTGGTCTTTGAACGTCCACCATCTTATGGTTCGTTTCGGAGAAAGCCTGAACAATTTCTTTTAGAGTCTCGAAAGGGTAGTGCTGCGGATCATCTTGACGGATCACTTTTTCAGTAAGTTCGCAGGCCTCCTTGAAGTCTCGGAAAAGATCGGCCCCGCCACGAGGTGCCGTCTTGGCGCGCAACATGAGCAGCTTGGCCCGACGATCGTCGAGTTGCCGTTTGTCGAATTTCTTGCCGGTTCGGCGTTCAAAGTCTTCGGCTTCCGCGTATCCCTGCTGAAGTAGTTTTTCAGCATCGGAAAGTTCACCGAACGAGCATTTAGCCATATGCCACTGCAACCAGAAAAGCGGCATGCGGCGAATTTTCTCGTGTTGTTTATTGTGTTCAAAAAAACGGTTTATCTCGTCCTGATCCGTGACGACATCCTTCAGGATTGAGAACCGCATCATCTGACTGAATACGTGTTGTCCGAATGGATTTCTATACATGTTGGCAAGGATTCGCAGAACTGGGACGACGACGTTCACAATTTCAGAGTCGGCGAACATCTTGTTCAGGATATTTTGAGCCCCTATCGCTGGCACGGTCTCCACTATCAAACCTTTGCGCCGCACAATAGGAAAGCTGTCGTTTCCAGCTTTCCTGTTAAGGCCTTCGACAACAAAGCCGAAATCCATTTCAACAACCTCGCTTAGGAAGGAAATGGGAGCACTCTCGCCGATATGAGTTATATATAGCGCGAGGATGATCGCCGCGCGTTCCTCATCGCTCAGCGACAGCTTATTGAACTCTTCCTTGTATCGATTGGTCACATACTCAGAATTCAGCAATCGCATGAGGAAGTGTGGAAGGCTGGATTGGCAGACGGTTGTTATGAAGCGTAGCCGGTCTTTGGAACTAAATGCCCTGATGTCTCGCCACCCCGAAATCTGGTCCGTTAGATCGCTTAGTGATTGAACTTCTACCTCGCTCATCCGGGCCAAAACAATCATGCGAAAGCTATTGAAGGCTTGCAGCGCCTTAATGCCGTCGTGGCTCGCATCGACTGCAACATCGCGGCTGGTAAGTATCAATACCCCGTCTTTGCCATCAAACTGCCGCGCGATACTTTGTAGCCATTCAATCGGTAAGTCCAAACAATTTTCGATCACCAGCGCGGCGTTAGGCGCGTGATGCAGAATAGTTGCCACTTCATTAAGCATGCGCTCATACGGCATGAATAACTTATACACCTGCCGCGCGCCCAGCAGGCGCTGCGCGATGTCGTTGACCAGAAGACTCTTGCCGTCACACGGATTTCCGGTAAAAAGTAGGATCCTCGAGCCACTTTCAATGCTCGCTATGGCTTGATGCATCGCCTCCCGTCTGACGTGGTACTCTGAAACACCATTCGCCATATCCCGCGAGAGCTGACTAGACTCGACCTTTCCGTAAATGAATAGCTCTTCGATCTCGGTAGCCGTTGGGACCTGCGACGAGGGCTTGATCGGCTTGACTTCCCTGAAACTGGCGAGATACGGCGCGGTAGGAGCTTGTGTCTGTAAAAGGTGTGCTAACGCTTCCGCTAGACCTGCGCGGCCAACATACAGCGGCATGCCCAGTTTCTTCTGTTCTGCGGCGACGTCTGGGTCGGCCATAGCTGTCGGACGATTGATGAAGAAGGCCTTTTCCCTTAGCCCGGTTAGGTCGAAGATCGCGTGGTTTAGGTGGAAATCGGCGGCATTGAACCCGACAAATACGACAGCCTGTGCCATGTCCACATCGTGTCGGAATCGTTCTAGCCACCGCTTGACCATACCGAGTTTCAGATAGCTCTCGGCTCCTAAGACGCAACTTTCGCGGATATTGTTGATATCCCACTTCTTTATGTATCCATGGAGGTGTATGATTGGAAGCGCATTAGTCTCAGTCTTCGGATTGTCGGTATTATTTAGACCATCAGCCGCTTTCCCGGCTGCCTGTGCCGCAATCTCCAGAGCATTGTCGTAGTTCGTCGTATAGATCGCTTGCCACGGATAACGCAAAACGCCTGTCATGTCGGTTGTGACCTCAGCCACAGTGAACCGGTCTTTCAGGAGTGTCTCCATTCCATTGTCGCCGAGCCTGTCCCACGCAGCATCGGCGGCGTTCTGCAGCCTCCCAAATGGTGGGTTTTGTTTCAATCGCTCGTTAAAAATATTCAGTAACTGCGCGGATGTCCCGAGAGTCTCTTCGGGCTTGAAACTCAGGCAGTCCGCCGAGAATCCCGCCCCGCAGAAAAGGATCCCACCGCCACTTCGGGCGCGATTGAGCCTCTCAATCAGATGATCCATTGTGCTCCTCTGCCTTGTATCGGGTCCAAATACTCGGTTATCGGCCAGTCGCGGCAGAACCACTGATCCTGCGGCGCTGGAAAGCTGGTAATAATGCGTTCACCGTGCCATAGCGCTTCCAATCTCGCAAGGAGTGTCCCATGGCTTTCGACTATGACCTCTACGTCATCGGTGGCGGTTCGGGCGGTGTGCGCGCGGCGCGGATCGCGGCGGGCGAGCATGGCGCGAAGGTCGCCCTGGCCGAGGAATACCGGATGGGCGGCACCTGCGTCATCCGGGGCTGCGTGCCGAAGAAGCTGATGGTCTATGCTTCTTCCTTTGCAGCGACGATCGAGGAGGCGCGCGACTATGGCTGGACGGTCGAAGCCGGGGGCTTTGACTGGCCGAAGTTCCGGGCGAAGCTGGATGCCGAGCTGGATCGGCTTGAGGCGGCTTACCGGGGTGGGCTGGCGGGTGCAGGGGTCACGGTCCACGATACCCGCGCGGTGATCGAGGATGCCCATACCGTGCGGCTTGCGACGGGGGAAGCGTTCCGCGTCAAGCATATCCTGATCGCGACGGGCGGGCGGCCTTCGGTGCCAAAGGTTCCGGGTGGGGCGACGCTTCTGACCTCAAACGACATCTTCAAGCTGGATCAGCTGCCGGCGTCGGTGCTGATCGTCGGCGGAGGCTTCATCGCCTGCGAGTTTGCCTGCATCCTGAACGGCATGGGCGTGAAGGTGACGCAAGCCTACCGGGGGTCGCAGATCCTGCGCGGCTTTGACGACGAGGCGCGCGATCATCTGGCCGGACTGATCCGCGCGCAGGGCGTCGATCTGCGCACCGGGACGGATGTGACCGAGGCGCGGGACGTGGACGGCGGCGTCCGGGTGCGCCTGACGGACGGCAGCGAGCAGGTTTTCGGCAAGGTCGTCTATGCCACCGGTCGGGTGCCCAATACCGAAGGGCTGGGGCTTGAGAGCATCGGCCTGAAGCCCGGCGGCAAGGGTGAGATCGTCGTGGACAAGTGGTCGCAGACGCCGGTGCCTTCGGTCTTTGCCGTGGGCGACGTGACCGGGCGCATCAACCTGACGCCCGTCGCGATCCGCGAGGGCCATGCCTTCGCCGATACCGTCTTCGGCGCTGACCTGCGTGAGTTCGACCATGCTCTGGTGCCGAGCGCGGTCTATACCCAGCCCGAGCTTGGCACGATCGGCCTGACGGAAGCGGCGGCGCGGGCGAAAGGCCCGGTCGAGATCTATGCGACGACGTTCCGGCCAATGCGCTCGGCCTTTGCCGGAAGCCCCGACAAGGTGCTGATGAAGCTTGTCGTCGATGCCGGGACGCGCAAGGTTCTCGGTTGCCATATCGTCGCACCGGATGCGGGCGAGATGATCCAGCTTGCCGCTATCGCGGTCAGGATGGGCGCCACGAAAGAGGATTTCGACCGCACCGTCGCCGTCCATCCGACGATGGCGGAAGAGCTGGTGACCATGCGAAAGCCGGTGCGTCAGGGTTGACTTTCCGGCAGAAAGACACAGTTGGTCACATGCGAGTAAATAAAGAGACGGCAAGGGGAGTAAGGGCCTGATGGCTGGAAGCGGTGGACCTTGGGGCGGCGGCGGCGGCGCGGGTGGCGGCGGCGATGACGACGACCGGCCAAATGGCGGGCGCGGCGGCAGACGTCCCGGCGAAGGGGCGCAGATCCCCGATGTCGAGCAGATCATGCGCAAGGGCAGCGAGCAGCTTCGCGTTCTGATGGGCGGTCGCGGTGGCCGTGGCCCCAATGGCAGCGGCCCCGGCGGCTTCGGCGGCCCGCCGATCAACCGCACGACGGTTGCCTTCGGCGCCCTCGCGGCGGTGGCGCTCTGGGCCTATGCCTCGTTCTACACCGTCCGGCCCGAGGAACAGTCGGTCGAGCTTCTGCTCGGCAAGTTCTACGCCATCGGCGAGCCGGGCCTGAACTTCGCGCCCTGGCCCTTCATCTCGGCCGACGTGATCCCGGTAACGCCGGAGCGGACCGAGGATATCGGCCTTGGCACCTCCGGCCAGGGCGACAGCGGGCTGATGCTGACCGGCGACGAGAACATCGTCGACATCGACTTTCAGGTCGTCTGGAACGTCTCGGACCCGACCAAGTACCTTTTCAACCTGCGCGACCCGCAGTTGACGATCAACGCGGTGGCCGAATCCTCGATGCGCGAGATCATCGCGCAGTCGCAGCTGGCGCCGATCCTGAACCGGGACCGGGGTGTGATCGCCGAACGGCTGAAGAGCCTGATCCAGACCACGCTCGACAGCTACGATTCCGGGCTGAACGTGGTCCGCGTCAACTTCAACCGCGCCGATCCGCCGCGTGAGGTGATCGAGGCCTTCAAGAACGTGCAGTCGGCGGAACAGGAACGCGACCGTCTCCAGAAGGAGGCCGATGCCTATGCCAATACGGTCGTCGCCGGTGCGCGCGGCCAGTCGGCGCAGTTCCTCGAAGAGGCCGAGGCCTACCGCGCCCAGGTCGTGAACCAGGCGGAAGGCGAGGCGAGCCGCTTCACGGCCGTCCTTGGCGAATACCAGAAGGCGCCCGAAGTGACGCGGAAGCGCCTTTACCTCGAGACGATGGAAGAGGTGCTTGGCCGCGTGGACAAGGTCATCATCGACGAAAGCGCATCAGGTCAGGGCGTCGTGCCCTATCTGCCGCTGAATGAAATCGGCCGTCCCGCCGCAGGGGCCGGCACGCCGGCCGGCGCGGTTGCCGCGACGCCTTCCGGGGGGGCCAACTGATGAACCGTTCAACGCTTCTTCTGCCGATCTTCATCATCGCGGTGGCGCTGGGCCTGTCGTCGATCTTCATCGTCGACGAACGCGAAAAGGCGCTTGTCCTCCAGTTCGGCCAGATCAAGGCCGTGCGCGAGGAGCCGGGCCTCTACTTCAAGATCCCGCTGATCCAGGAGGTCGTGCGCTATGACGACCGCATCCTCGGGCTTGACGTGGAACCCTTGGAGGTGACGCCGCTGGATGACCGCCGGCTCGTGGTCGATGCCTTCGCGCGGTACCGTATCCTCAACGCCCGCCAGTTCCGGCAGGCGGTCGGTGCGCAGGGCCTGACCTTGGCCGAATCCCGGATCGACACGATCCTGCAAGCGCAGATGCGCGAGGTGCTGGGTTCGGTCACGTCGTCCGATATCCTGTCGCAGGACCGCTCGACCCTCGCCGGGCGCATCCGTGACCGCGCGCGCAACGAAGCCGAGGCGCTGGGCGTCGAGATCATCGACGTCAGGCTGAAGCGCACCGACCTGCCCGAGCAGAACCTAGACGCCACCTTTGCCCGGATGCGCGCCGAGCGGGAACGCGAGGCTGCCGACGAGGTGGCGCGCGGCAAGGAGGCGGCGCAGCGCGTCCGCGCCCAGGCCGACCGCACGCGGGTGGAACTGGTGTCGGATTCGCAGCGCCAGTCCGAGATCATCCGCGGCGAGGCCGATGCCAAGCGCAACGCCATCTTCGCCGAGGCTTACGGCGCGGATCAGGAGTTCTTCGACTTCTACCGCTCGCTCGCGGCCTATCGGGAAGCGCTGAAGGACGGCAATTCGACCATGGTGATGGCGCCCGACAGCGAATTCTTCGACTATCTGAAGTCGACCGGGCCGAAATGACCATCGGCCTTCTGGCTCTGCCGTTTCTGGCGATAGGGCTGGTTCTGGTGGTGGAGGGGCTGGTGCTTGCACTGGCCCCTTCGCGTATAGCGGAGCTTCTCGACCTGATCCGGCGGATGCCGGTCGAGACGCGGCGCAACCTCGGCCTTGGTGCGATTGCACTTGGCACAGCGCTCATCTGGCTTGCCCGCGGCCTTGGCGGCTGAAACAATCGGGCCCGCATGCCAGTGTCGATCACAGGCTCTTGAACCGGTGTAACCGGCATTGAGTTGCTACGCCGCGAGGCAGAGGAAAGAGTGGAAAGCAGGAGGCCGCCCAGACGGGCCGCCGCTCCTGCGACGGCAGAAAGGGAGTCCGCCGAGATGTTGCAAGCGAAAGTCCAGGCCACGGCGCAGCGCCGGATGGGACCGTTCACGGGATTGCTGGCCGCGATCCTTCTCGGGCTTGGGCTGACCTTCGCGCAGGTCGCGCCTTCGATGGCGCGGGCGGCGCCCGAATCCTTCGCCGATCTCGCCGAAAAGGTGAGCCCGGCGGTGGTGAACATCACGACGACGACGACGATCGCCGCGCCGACCGGCGACGAGGGTGGTCCCATCGTGCCCGAAGGCTCGCCCTTCGAGGATTTCTTCAAGCGTTTCGGCAACCCTGACGCACCGAACGGGCAGAACGGGCCGCAGCGGTCGAATGCGCTCGGCTCGGGCTTCGTCATCTCGGAAGACGGCTACATCGTCACCAACAACCATGTGATCGAAGGTGCCGACGAGATTTCCATCGAGTTCTTCTCGGGCAAGACGCTCGATGCCAAGATCATCGGCACCGACCCGAAGACCGATCTCGCACTTCTCAAGGTCGAAAGCCCGGAGCCGCTGGCCTACGTCAGTTTCGGCGACAGCAACGTGATGCGCGTCGGCGACTGGGTGATGGCGGTGGGCAATCCGCTCGGCCAGGGCTTTTCGGTTTCGGCCGGCATCGTTTCGGCGAGGAACCGCGCGCTGTCGGGCACCTACGACGATTTCATCCAGACTGATGCGGCCATCAACCGCGGCAACTCGGGCGGGCCCTTGTTCAACATGGACGGGGATGTGGTCGGGGTGAATACCGCGATCCTCAGCCCCAATGGCGGTTCCATCGGCATCGGCTTTTCGATGGCGTCGAATGTCGTCTCGAAGGTCGTGCAGCAGCTCAAGGACTTCGGCGAGACGCGCCGCGGCTGGCTTGGGGTCCGCATTCAGGACGTGACCCCGGACGTGGCCGAGGCGATGGGGCTGAAGGACCAGAAGGGTGCGCTTGTCACCGATGTGCCGGATGGCCCGGCCAAGGATGGCGGCATGCTCTCGGGCGATGTGATCGTCGGCTTCGAAGGCTCGCCCATCACCGATACCCGCGATCTCGTCCGCCGCGTCGCCGATGCCGATGTCGGCAAGGCGGTGCGGGTCGAGGTGCTGCGCGAGGGCAAGACCCAGACGCTACTCATCACCCTTGGCCGCCGTGAAGAGGCCGAAGCCACCGATACGCCGGTGGCCGAGGGCGGGCCGGAGGCGCCGGCGTCGAAGGATGTGCTGGGGCTGACGCTCAACGTCCTGACGCCGGAACAGGAGACCGAGCTTGGCCTGCCGCAGGGGACCGAGGGTCTCGTCGTGACCAATGTGGACGAGACGAGCGAGGCCTATGAGAAGGGCCTGCGCTCCGGCGATGTCATCACCGAGGCCGGCCAGCAGAAGGTGGCGACCGTCGCCGATCTTGAGGCGCGGATCACCGAGGCCAAGGACGCAGGCCGGAAGTCGCTCCTCCTCCTCATCCGGCGCGGCGCCGACCCGCGCTTCGTGGCGCTGTCGGTGGAGTAGGGCGCCAGCGGGACAGGCGCGGCCCCGTCACAACAAGAGAGGCGCGTCGGCCCGCGGGGTGGCGCGCCCCGATCGCTTTGGGCGACCGGGCAGGGGCAAGACCGGTGACAGGTCACCCCGTCCTTGTGCGCCGCGTCTCGCCGAGGACGTAAAGCGCGAGGCTGCCGACCATGATCCCGCCGCCAAGGATCATCGCTGGTGTCATCGCCTCTCCAGCGCCGATCCAGACCCAGACCGGACCAAGCACGGTCTCCAAGAGCAGAAGCAGGCCGACGTTGGTGGCGCTGGTGTGCCGGGTGGCGTTGGTCAGGCACAGGAACGACACCGGCAGGATCAGCAGGCCGGCGACCGCGATGGCCCAGATCTGGCCCGCCAGCATCTGATCCGTCCCGGCCACGGCGAGGCCGATGCCGCCGGCGATCAGCGCGCCGAGGCCCATCACCGGCTGGATCGGCACGGCCCTTGCCCGGCGCAGGATGACGAAGGACAGCGCGATTGCGGCGGCGACGCCAAGCCCCGCGAGTGCACCCAAAAGCGCGCTGCCGCCGGCGGGGACCGTACCGTTCTGACCGAAGACCGCGATGGCGATGCCGGCCAGAACCGCAGCCATCGTGATCCAGGTCGCAGCGCTCGTCCTTTCGCCAAGGATGATGCGGCCGAGGACGGCTGCGAAGACCGGCACCGTGGCCACGGCCAAAAGCACCACCGCGACGGGGGCAAGGGCGACGCCAAGGCAGAAAAGCGTGGAGTTCAGCGCCTGGAAAAGCGCCACGCCGATGGCCGCAGGCTTCGCCAGTTCGGCCAGCGCGGCCCGCGTGGCCTGGCCGGAGAGCAGCCATAGCCCGATGAGGACGAAGCCCATCAAGAGCCCGCGCCAGCCGAGCATGGCAAAGCCCGACATCCCCGACCAGCGCATGAAGAGCGTGTCGGGCGTCAGGACGAGGGCGCCGAAAAGCGCGAGCATTAGGCCGATTTGGCGCGCGCCCGTCATGTCTTTCCCCCTTGTCCGCCCCTTCCTTAGGGCTGCGTGACAAGACTGCCAAGTGCAGCCTCTGGCAAAACCCCGAGCGATGGCCTATGTCGGCGCGGCAAGGTTTTTTGGCAGGCAGGCGACGATGGCAAAGATCACCTACGTGGAATTCGGCGGCAAGGAGCATGTGCTCGAGGTGCCGACGGGACTGACCGTGATGGAAGGTGCCCGCGACAACGGCGTGCCGGGGATCGAGGCCGATTGCGGCGGCGCCTGCGCCTGTTCGACCTGCCATGTCTATGTCGATCAGGCCTGGGTCGACCGCCTGCCGACGAAGGACGCGATGGAAGAGGACATGCTGGATTTCGCCTTCAAGCCCGATCCGGTCCGCTCGCGCCTGACCTGCCAGCTCAAGGTTTCGGACGCGCTCGACGGGCTCAAGGTCTTCATGCCGGAAAAGCAGATCTGATGCGGCGCGCGGCGGCTTTCGTCGCCGCGTTCCTGTTCGCCGGTCCGGCGTTTGCGCGCTGTGTCAAGGGTGACGGAAACTGGATCACCCGCGCCTGCTACGACAGGCCGAAATCGGACGACCTCTATCGCCATGACATTTTGGGCGGCACGCTGGAATGGTCGCGCCTTGTGGTGACGCTCGGGGCGAAGGGCAGGTCGGTCACCCGCGACCTAGCGCCCTATGCCGGGCCGGAAAGCTTTGCGGATGTACCGGGCTGCCGCGAGGGGTGAGGCGTTGGGACTTTCACCTGATTCACAAGCGAAACAGAGGGCCGCGCCTGACCCGAGGGTGGGCGCCATCGCGCCCGCCCTGAGGGCGGTGAGGAGGGACCGTCGCGCCAGTGGCGCGGCGTAAGCCCGACGAACGGCGCGGCCCGGTCGCTTTGGTCGACCGGGCGGGGTCAATGAGGCGCCCGGCAAACCTCAAGCAGTTCACGTCAGCAGGTAATCCACCGGCCTGACCGGCTCTGGCGGCGTCAACCCGAGATGCGGCGCGAGGGAGATTTCGACCGTCCGGCACATGGCGTCGAGGGGCAGGCCGTTAGGTGTCGGGCCGAAGGGGTGGCCGAGTTCCTCGGTCACTTCGGCAAGGCCGAAGAAGACGTAAGCCACGACCCCGGCAAAGACCGGCGTCAGCCAGCCTGCCGTGTCGATGAGGCCGAGCGGCAGCAAAAGGCAGTACAGCCAGACAGTGCGGAAGATCAGGAGCGAGTAGACGTAGGGCAGGGGCGTGTTCGCGATCCGCTCGCAGCCCGCCTGGGCATAGGTGATCGCGGCAAGACGCTGCGCCAGCGCGCGCTGGCCGTAGCCATCGAGCGTGCCTTCGCGGGCGGCGAGCGTCAGTTCCTCGGCCATGGCGTCCAGTGCCGCGCAGGGCGGGTGCGGACCCGCGGGCAGGTCGCCCGCCCATTCCTTCGCCTTGCCGTCCGGGACCCGCCGCAGATTGGCGCGGTGGAGGTGAACGAAGGCCAGCGCCAGCCGCAGCACCTTTTCGCGCCGCGCGGGCGGCCCGAGGAACAGGCCGGTCTCGCGGCCAAGGGCGCGCATGTCGGCGATGAGTTGGCCCCAGAGCTTCCGCGCCTCCCACCAGCGCTCATAAGCGGCGTTGTTGCGAAAGCCGAGGAAGAGCGAAAGCGCGATACCAAAGACGGTGAAGGGGGCGATATTGGGATGGGTCAGCGGCGCCCAGAACCGGTCAAGAAGGTAGATGAGAAGCGACCAGCCCGCGACCGCGCCCACCTGCGGCAGAACCTTGAGGATGATCGAGCCGCGGGTGGCGAAGAGAAGTTCCCTGACACCCGGCTTGTCGCGCAGGATCATGGCTTCGGCAGCGCCCGCCAGCCGATGTCGCGGCGGCAGAAGCCCTCCGGCCAGTCGATGCCGCCCACCATCGCATAGGCGCGGTCCCGCGCCTCGGCCAGAGTGGCGCCCCGCCCGGTGACGTTCAGCACCCGGCCCCCGGTGGCGACGATGCCGCCATCCTTCTCCGCCGTGCCGGCGTGAAACACCATATGGGCGGAATCCTCGGGGAGCGCGTCGAGCCCGCGGATCTGCGTGCCCTTGCGGTAGCTGCCCGGATAACCCTCAGCGGCCATGACCACGGTCAGCGCGTGATCGTCGGCCCAGTTGGCGCGGGCGGTGGCAAGCCGCCCCTCGGCGCAGGCCTGAATGAGGTCGAAGGCCTGCGCGCCAAGCCGCATCATCAGCACCTGGGCTTCCGGGTCGCCGAAGCGGACGTTGTATTCGACAAGCCGCGCGTGCCCGTCCTTGATCATCAGCCCCGCATAAAGCACGCCCTGAAACGGCGTCCCCCGCCGGGCCATCTCGGCGATGGTTGGTTTCACGATCTCATCCATCGCTTGTGTCAGGATCGCTTCGGTCAGGACAGGGGCGGGCGAATAGGCGCCCATGCCGCCGGTGTTCGGCCCGGTATCGCCGTCGCCCACGCGCTTGTGGTCCTGCGCAGAGCCCGCGGGCAGCACATCGGTCCCGTCCGAGAGGATGAAGAGCGAGGCTTCCTCGCCCTCCATGAACTCCTCGATCACGACCTCGGCCCCCGCCGCGCCAAAGGCGCCGCCGAAGATGTCGTCAAGCCCGGCCAGCGCCTCATCGACCGTCATCGCCACGATGACACCCTTGCCGGCGGCGAGGCCATCGGCCTTGACGACAATGGGCGCGCCTTCGGCCTTCACGTATGCCACGGCCGCCGCCTTGTCGGTGAACCGCGCATAGCCCGCCGTTGGCGCGCCACAGGCATCGCAAATCTCCTTGGTGAAGGCTTTTGACGCCTCAAGCCGCGCCGCCGCCGCCGAAGGCCCGAAGGTCTTGATCCCTGCCGCTTTCAGCGCATCCGCCACGCCTGCCGCAAGCGGCGCCTCCGGCCCGACGATGACGAAATCGACCGTGTTCTCCTCGGCGAAGGTCACCACCGCCGCGCTGTCGAGCACGTCGAGATCGGCGCATTCGGCGAGCATCGCGATCCCGGCATTTCCCGGCGCCACGATCAGCCGGTCGCATTTGGGGTTCTGCTTTACCGCCCAGGCCAAAGCATGTTCACGCCCGCCGCCGCCGAGGATCAGGATGTTCATGGGTGGCTCCGCAGTTGCTTGCGCTATCGAGTTCCGTGGCGTCGTGATAGGAACATGCCGTCAGGATCACAAGCCGGAAGCTGATAGTGAAATGACGGAGACGGCAACCGCGGATGGCCTATCGCGCCCCAAATTGTGGGAGGCCATCCGCAATCACGAACTGCACGCTCCCATCGGGCGAAGATCGTGGAGCGGCCGTATGCTTCACGAGAGTTTCGCGGACCGCCTGATCCAAAAGCACGACTTTACCAAGAAATCGGCAAACCGGCTGGAGTTCGAGTACCGGCGGTTCCTGTATCTCAAGGCCATCGGCGGCGGCCGGTTGACGCCCTCAGCGCGAGTCGATCAGGCATGGCATCTGCATCTGGACACCGGCGATTCCTTCGCGGGGTTTTGCGACAAGGTCGGCGCAGGCAAGATCGGGCATTTCACCGGCTTGGCCCAAGAGGAGGCGCGGGCCGGTTATCAGCGCACGCTTTTGCTCTATCGCCGGGAGTTCGGTCAGCAACCGCCGCCTGACATCTGGCCGACGCGCAGGGAGACGCGACGGCTCATGGTCTCGCGCGCGATGGCGGTCGCCGGGATTGGCCTCTTCATCGGCGCCAAAGTCATCGAAGTGTCCGGCGGCGATCCATATCTCATGACTGCGATGGGAATCGGCGGGTTCGTTGCCTTGTTTCTTTCGATCATGATCAGTTGGGGAACCGATCTGGAACAGAACTGCGGGTGACCGGCGGTCTGGCTTGGCGGTAGGGTGTTGGCGCGGGTCCGCCGCTGCGGGGCGCGGCACAAGCATGCGGCCTTGAATCCCGCGCGCCTTGCGGCAGTATGCCCCCGGGGGGAAGGCGCGCATGGCGTGGTGGCGGAAGATCTTCGGCCTCGGCCGCAGCGAGGGCACGCCGGCGCAGGCCGGGCCTGAACCTGCGCCTGCACGACCCGCCGCCATCCTGCCCGATGATCCCCGCATTGCCCTCGGGCGAGAGGCGCGGCTCAGGCATTGGAAGCGCCTCGGCCTGCCGGACCGCGAGCTTGTGACCTATCTCGCCGATCCCGGCCCGGTGGCCTCGGCAGGCTGGCCCGCCGCGCGGCAGGCCTATCACATCGTCCGGCGCTACGATTCCCTCGTGTTGGCGACCGACGGGCTCAGCGATCCCTTCGTCGGCAAGGTGGCGGACGAAAGCGGCTACGGGATCGAGGTCTTCGTCGAAATTCCCGGTGAACAGACGATGGAGGCGGCATTCCTGCGCGAAAGCTGGGCCTTCGCCGTGCTGGAAGTGGTGGCGCAGAACATCGCCGGCTTCGGCGGCATCCTCGACCGGCTTGGCCGCGACGGCGTCGTCCATATGGCGGTGCCGCTTCTCGTGTCGCCCGCGCCGGGCTGGACCGACGACCTCGGCTTCACCGGCGTGCTGATCGGCCTGCCGGCCCGGCGTGCCGGGGCAATCGTGGACCTGCCCTTCGGCCCGGTCCGCTACCTTGCCGTCACGCTCCTGCGCCCCGAGGAGGCGCTTTTCGCCGCGCGGGGCGCCGAGAACCGGGACCGGCTCGCCCGCCTTCTCGATGCGGCTGGCAACGGCCATCTGAGCGATCCCGGCAGGGCGTCGGTTCTATAGCCCCCTTGGCCCCGCCATCCTTCCCGGCTAGCCTGCCCGCCATGGAACTTTTCGACGATCCCACCCCCGCAGCCTCCCCCGGCAACCAGCCCGAATTCACCGTGTCGGAAATCTCCGGCGCGGTGAAGCGGGTGATCGAGGGCGAGTTCGCCAATGTCCGCGTCAGGGGCGAGATCGGCCGCGTCTCGCGCCCTTCCTCCGGGCACATCTATTTCGACCTGAAGGATGACCGCGCCGTTATCGCCGCCGTCAGCTGGAAGGGCCAGGCGGCGCGGCTGTCCGTCCGCCCCGAAGAGGGGATGGAGGTCGTCGCCACCGGGCGCCTGACCACCTTCCCCGGCCAGTCGAAATACCAGCTTATCGTCGAGGATATCGCGCCGGCGGGGCAGGGCGCCCTCATGCTGATGCTGGAAAAGCGCCGCGCCGCGCTGGCCGCCGAGGGGCTTTTCGATGCCGCCCGCAAAAAGCCGCTGCCGTTCCTGCCCGAGGTGATCGGCGTCATCACCTCGCCCTCCGGTGCGGTGATCCGCGACATCCTGCATCGGCTCCGCGACCGGTTCCCGCGCCGCGTGCTCATCTGGCCAGTGGCGGTGCAGGGCGAGAAATGCGCGCCGGAGGTTGCCGCCGCGATCCGCGGCTTCAACGCGCTCCCCGAGGGCGGAAGGATCCCGCGCCCCGATCTTCTCATCGTCGCCCGTGGCGGCGGTTCCCTCGAAGACCTCTGGGGCTTCAACGAGGAAATCGTCGTCCGCGCCGCCGCCGCGAGCCACATCCCCCTCATCTCCGCCGTCGGGCACGAGACGGATACCACGCTCATCGACCACGCCGCCGATCGCCGCGCCCCCACCCCCACGGCAGCGGCGGAGATGGCGGTGCCGGTGCGCCTCGACCTTCTCGCCTGGACCGGCGAGCAGGGCGCGCGCCTCGCCCGCGCCGCAACGCAGCGGCTTGAGACGCGGCGCCAGCGCTTGACCGATCTCTCCCGCGCGCTCGGGCGTCCCGAGGCGCTCCTCGACCCCGCCCGCCAGCGCTTCGACCTCTGGTCCGACCGCCTCGGCCCGGCACTGTCGGCGGCCACGACCCGCAAACGCGCCGCCTTCAACGCTGTCGGCGCCCGCGTCCAGCCCGGCCTTCTGGGCAATTTCATCGCCCGCGAACGCCGCCATCTCGGCACCTGGGCCGACCGGCTCGCCCCGGCCCTGCAGCGCCTCACCCGTGACGCGGAGCGCGACAATCTCAGACGCAAGACCGATCTGGCGCGGCTTGGCGAACGCCTTCTTCAGGCCGAACGCGCCCGGCTTGACCGCGCTGCCGAGGCACTCTTCAGCCTCGACCGCACACGCCAGACGCTCGGCTACACCGAAACGCTCGCGCGCGGCTATGCGGTGATCCGTGCCGAAGGCGCGGTCGTCACCACGAAAGCCGCCGCTGAAAGCGCCGCCACGCTCGAGATCGAATTCGCCGATGGTCGCCTCGCCGCGACCCCCGGCGGCATGGCGAGGCCCCGAAAGGCCAAGGCCGAACCCGATCAGGGCCAGCTTTTCTGACACTTCCGCTTCTTCGTTGCCAAAATACCCCGGGGGTCCGGGGGCGGCGCCCCCGGCGACCGCCTCAGACGCCGACGTCGGGCCCCATGCAGGCCATCGGCTCGCCGCTTTCCTCGACCGCGATCAGCGGCAGGCTCGCCGGATCGCCGCGGAACCGCGCCAGAAGGCCGGAACCGGAGTCATAGAAGGTCCAGCACTGCGGTTCGGGCCGGTCCTCGTAGACGAAACAGATGTCGTTGCCCTCGGGGTACCATTCGCCCTTCCGGCAATCGTCGCCGAGAAAGGCCCAGATCACCTTGCGGCCGGGCAGGTATTGCTCGACGCCGTAGGGCTGGCCGGCGGAATTGTAGTAAAGCGTCTTGCCCATGGTCGCCGCATCAAACTCCTCAGGGCTAAGCGGCTGGCCGGACTCGGCGGCCAGAAGCGGTGCGGCGACGAGGGCGCCGAGGAGGGCAAGGTATGGACGCATAGCCGAAAGGCTCCCGAAAGAACGCTATAAGCCTGACAGACTCGCTTTGGATTGACCAGCCTTCAGGCCGCGCCGCGGCGTTTCAGCGCGGTGAGCCGGCGGTCCATGACCCGGTGCCACAAGGGCGGCACCAGCGCGATCGTCGCCATCAGCGGCAGCGAGTAGGGCAGAAGCGGTGCCCGCCCGCCCGGCGAGAGCGCAAGATCAGTGTAGGGCCGGCCCGGATGCGAATGGTGATCGGCATGGCGCGAGGCGTTCAGCATCATCAGCCCCGAAAGGGGATGCGGCGCGTCCCAACTGTGCTGCGGCCCCGCCGGCACCACGGTGCCTGATGGGAGCTTTTCGCGCTGAAGCCCGTAGTGCTGCACATAGTCCGACAGCAGCAGCTGCAACTGTGCATGGGCGCAGAGAAGAAGATAGGCCAGAAGCCCGTCGAAACCGAAGATCGCGGTGACGCCGATCACGAAGCCGAGCGCCCCGGCCATGTAGATCACGTAAGGATTGGGCCGGCGCCAGTCGAAGCCGGTCTGGCCAAGGCGGTTGGCCTCCATCTCGTACCCCGCGACGAAGGCGCCGGGCCAGGCGCGGAGGAGAAAGCCGTAGAAATGCTCGCCCTCCGGCGCGGTGTTCGGATCGTCCGCCGTGGCGACGAAGCGGTGATGCACCAGCCGGTGCGCCGAGGCGTGGTGCCCGAACAGGAGCGAGACATAGACCCACATGCCCAGCCGGAACAGCCGCCGGCTGTGCCGGTGGATGAGTTCATGGGCGTTGGAGTTCGACACCTGCCCGAACCAGAGGCCGAAGGCGAGGAAGGTCGCGACCCAGCCGAAGAACCCGTGCCCGCCGGCGCCCGAAAGCGACCAGACGGCAAGGGCGAGAAGCGGGAAGTGGAGGATGGCGAGAAGCGCCGACAACCGGTCGGCATCGGCCTCGGGCCGCGGGCCAGGGGCGGCGATGCCGCGCCGTTTGGCGAATTCGTCGATGGCGAAGGTGAGGCCGGTCAGCCAGAGAAGCGCCAGCGCGCTCCAGCCGCCGCCGAAGGCCGCGGCGAGGATCAGTAGCGGCACCGGCGCCAGCGTCGCCACCGCGAAGGGCATGAGCGGCGCCCAGGGCTGCGCCTGACGCCGCAGCCAGAGCGCGACCCGCGAGGGCCGCCGTTCGCGCTTCGGCTTTTCCTCCGGCGCGGCAGGCGCTTCGGCCCCCGGCCGCCCCGTTGCTGCGCCAGAGGATACCGGGCGTCGGGCGGTGACTGGCCCCGCGGGTTCCTCGGCAGGTGTATCGCCACCGACGACGCGGAGCTTCGGCTTGCCGCGTGCCGATGCTTCGGCCTTCGCCGCCTCGCCGGTGTCCAGCGCCGTGCGGATCGCCCGCAGCATGTCCTTGTCGGCTTCGTTTTCGCTACTCGTCACGCCTCGGTTTCCGTCTTTTGGCCGGTGTTTTGCCGAGATTAGGCGAGCATCGCGGCAAAATCTTGGCGATTCGCTGCGATTGATGCCCCGAGGGCGGGTTTGATCGCTGCAAATTCGATTGACCGCACCCCGGCGGCATGGCTCCTTCGGCCCCTCGGCAGGGGGATCAACGTGACGGCCTGGACCATTCTCGCTCTCGCGGCGGCCTTTGCCGTCTTTTACGGCGCGCGCTTCTGCCACGCCCGATCATCGCCCGCGAAAACCATCGTCAAGACGGGTTCGGTCGCGCTTCTCGCGCTGGCCGCCGCCGCGATGGGCGCGCCGCCCCTCATCACGCTCGGCCTCGCCCTTGGCGCGGTGGGGGATTTCTTCCTCTCGCTCCGGGGCGAGAAGGCCTTCCTCGCCGGCATGGCGGCTTTCGCGGCGGGGCATCTGGCCTATGCGGCGGCCTTCGTCGCGGCGGGGGCCGAGGTTCCAGGCCTCGCGGTTCTGGTGCCGCTTCTTGCCCTCGGTGCCTCGACCGAGGTCTGGCTTGCGCCCCATACCGGGGCGCTCAGATGGCCGGTCCGGGGCTATGTCCTCGTCATTCTCGTCATGGCGGCAGCGGCCTTCGGTCTGCCTTTGGGTGCGGTTTCACTGGGCGCAGCGCTTTTCGTCCTTTCCGATTTCATCCTTTCGCTCGACATCTTCCGTTACGGCCTGGACCGGCCCAATGCGTGGCGGGCACGGGCGCTCTGGGCTGCCTACTGGTCGGGGCAGGCGCTGATCCTTCTCGGCATGGCCGGAGCCTTCGGCGCCTGACCCTTCCATCGCGGCGCAGAAGCGACTAGGTGGAGGGGAAACAGGGGCCACGGGAGCGCCGATGTCGCTTTTCAGCAAACTCAAGGACCGGCTATTCAAATCCTCCGCGAAGATCGAGGAGGGGCTGGAAGCGATCGTGCAGGATGGCGGCGAGCCCGAGCCGCCGCCTGCGGTCCCCGAACCCGAACCCGCGCCAACCCCTGCGCCGCAGCCCGAAATCGCTCCGCCAACCCCGGTTGAAGCCCCCGTCGAACCGGAAGAGCTTCCCGAAGCGCCGCCCGAGGAGATTCCCGGCAGCTATCCCTTCGAAGAGCCGCCCGAGGCCCCGCCGGAAGAGGCCAGCGTCGAGGCCGGCCGCCCCGGCCTCCTTGGCCGCCTCTTCGGGCGGACGGCTAAGCCCGCCGAGGTCCGCCGCGTCCTTGACGATGCCATGCTTGAAAGCCTTGAGGAACTGCTCATCCAGGCCGACATGGGCGTCGACACCGCGCTGCGCGTCGCCGCGAACCTCGCCGAGGGGCGCATGGGCCGCAAGCTTTCGGTGCGCGAGATCAAGGACGTGCTGGCCGCCGAGATCGCCAGGATCATGGAGCCTGTCGCCCGGCCGATGCCGCTTTATCCGACGAAACCGCAGGTTGTGCTTGTCGTCGGCGTCAACGGCTCGGGCAAGACCACGACCATCGGCAAGCTTGCCAGCCAGTTCCGCGCCGCCGGCAAGAAGGTGGTGATCGCGGCGGGCGACACCTTCCGCGCCGCCGCTGTCGAACAGCTTCAGGTCTGGGGCGACCGCGCCGGGGTGCCGGTGATGACCGCGCCCGAAGGCTCGGACCCGGCCAGCCTTGCGTTCGACGCGATGGTGAAGGCGCAGGAAGACGGCGCGGACCTTCTGATGATCGACACCGCCGGGCGTTTGCAGAACCGTCAGGACCTGATGGAGGAACTGGCGAAGATCGTCCGCGTGATCCGCAAGAAGGACCCCGACGCGCCGCATAACACGCTGCTGGTCCTTGACGCGACCACGGGGCAGAACGCGCTTTTGCAGGTGGAGATTTTCCGCAAGATCGCCGATGTCTCGGGCCTTGTGATGACCAAGCTCGACGGCACCGCGAAGGGCGGCGTCCTCGTGGCGCTGGCCGACAAGTTCGGCCTGCCGATCCATGCCATCGGCGTCGGCGAGAAGATCGACGACCTCGCGCCTTTCGATCCGCAGGACTTTGCCCGGGCACTTGTCGGGGCGGAGTAAGCGCGCCCCCGGCGGCTTCCCTCAAGCCGATGTGAGGATTTCCGCATCGACGGCGTGGCCGCGCCGGTTTATAGGTTCCGCCGTCAAAAGGGCGAGGGGAAGATGGCCGGCAAGAAGATCAATCCCTGGCTGAAGATGGCGCTGGAGCTTGGCCCCGTCGTCGTCTTCTTCGCCGCTTTCGTGCGGTTGAAGAACGAAACCGTGACCATCGGCGGCACCGAGTATCACGGCTTCATCCTCGCCACCGCGCTTTTCGTGCCGCTGATGGTCCTCTCGACGCTGGCGCTCTGGCGCCTGACCGGGCGGCTTTCGGTCATGCAGGTGATGACGCTGGTCCTTGTCGTGGTCTTCGGCGGGCTCTCGGTCTGGCTCAATGACGAGCGGTTCTTCAAGATGAAGCCGACGATGATCTACCTGCTTTTCGCCGGCATCCTCGGCTTCGGCCTGATGCGCGGGAAGTCCTACCTCGCGCTCGCCATCGACGAGGTGATGCCCCTCCAGCCCGAAGGCTGGCTGGTGCTGACAAAGCGGCTCGCGCTTTTCTTCCTTGGCCTTGCCATCGCCAATGAGGCGGTCTGGCGCACGATGTCCGATCAGGCCTGGGTCAACTTCAAGACCTTCGGCCTGCCTGCCGCGATCTTCCTTTTCTTCATGGCGCAGGGCGGGGTCTTCAAGAAATACGCCAGCGAAAGTGAAGGCGGGCAGTAACCGCCCGCCTGAGGCCTATCGCTAGCGGCGGAAGAGGATGTCTTGCGCCTTGCGGTCCGATTGCAGGTCGCTCCGCTTCTCGGCGGCAAGCGCCCGGCCGCGCTGCACGCCGGGGCGGGCACCGACCTCTTCAAGCCAGCGCTTCATATGCGGCTTGTCGTCCAGCACCTGCTCCTGCCCCTGCCAGAGCGAGGCCCAGCCCCAGATTGCCATGTCGGCGATGGAAAAGAAATCACCGGCAACGAAGCGGTGCCGGGCAAGCTGGTGGTCGAGAACGCCGTAAAGCCGCGCTACCTCGGCCCGGTAGCGGTTCTTGGCATAGGTCAGGTCCTGCGGCGGGTTGAGTGCCGGGGCGTATTTCAGGAAATGATGCGCCTGTCCGGCCATCGGGCCGACGCCGCCCATC
>DJUV01000096.1 GCA_002440625.1 Rhodobacteraceae bacterium UBA6273
GACGCCAGCATGATCTCCATGATCGCCTCGTACCGCTCCACCGCCAGCCGCAAGGTGTCGTCGAACTGGCCGGAACGGTAGAACTCCGTCGCGCTGAAGAATTCGTACTCAAACCCGAACGTATCGAGGAACCGCCGCAGCATCGCGTTGTTGTGGTCGCCAAAGCTCGGATACTCGCCGAAAGGATCGGGGACCGAGGTCAAGGGTCGCTGAAGGTTTGCCTTCAGCATCGCCTGCTCCGGCACGTTCTCCGGCACCTTCCGCATCCCGTCGAGATCGTCCGAGAAACAGAAAAGCCGCGTCGGGATGTCCGAGATGATCTCGAAGGCCCGGCGGATCATCGTCGTCCGCTGCACCTCGCCGAAAGTGCCGATATGTGGTAGACCGGAGGGACCATAGCCCGTCTCGAAGAGCACAAAGCCCTTCTCCGGCGGCTTTTTCTCATAGCGTTTCAGCACGCGGCGCGCTTCCTCGAAAGGCCAGGCTTTGGAGTTCATCGCGGCATCGCGCAAAGAAGACATGGTTTTCATTCCCGGAAAGGGCGACACCCTTCGTGCCGCATGGCCCGTCCCTATTGAACGGGTGCGGAATCGTCAATAATTTGCCCGTCAAACCAGACAAGGACAGTGAGCGTGCCCCATTCCCTTCCCGCCTTTACCGCGCAGGACGCGCTCATCGCCATCATGATGATGGTTTCGGTCTCCGATGAGAACATCCGCAACTCGGAACTCATCGCGATCGAACGTCAGGTCAATCACCTGCCGGTCTTCGCCAGCTACGATGTCGGACAGTTGCAGGATGTTGCGCAGACCATCTACCGGCTCGTGCAGGAGGAAGACGGTCTCGACACGCTTTTCGCCATGGTCCGCGATGCCCTGCCCGAACGGCTCTGGGAAACCGCCTATGCGCTTGCCTGCGAGGTCGCCTCGGCGAGCGGGACCCTCGATCAGGCCGAACTCCGGCTCTTGGAGGAAATCCGCGAAGAGCTGAACATCGACCGCCTCCACGCCGCCGCCATCGAACGCGGCGCAAGGGCGCGGCACCTGACGCTCTGACAGCCACCGGCAATGTTGACCTTTGGCTGAACCGGCGCGAAGCTTGCCCGGCAGATCGGATCGTTCGGAGGTTCAGATGAAGCCCGGAATCCTCGCCCTCTCGTTCGTCATCGCCACCACCGCCCAAGCGCATGAGCCTGTGGCGCTCACCATCTCGCCCCTCGTCCACGCCTCGCGGAACGCCACCGTATCGGGAGAGCTTGAGGCACTCGGCGGCCATCCCGCCGCCACCGAAGACATGTTTCCCGACCCGGCAAAGATCCGTCTTTCCGATGGCCGCCGCACCTGGGTTTTCGGCTCGAACGGCGTCTACCAGATCCGGAACGCCAATCAGACCGTCCATGCCTCCGGCACCTGGACCCTTGAAAATGGCGTCTTCTGCCGAACCACCTCCGGCAAAAGCACATCCTCCTGCGGCATCCTCTACCGCAACGGCCCGGTCTACCGCGTCACCCGCTCAACCCGCAGCCATAGGCTGCAGGAATGGTCGCTTTTGCGGCTGGTGAACTGAGCCAGCGCCTTACCGCATGTCGAACGTATCGGGGTCCGGCCCGACCCGGTTGCCACGGTCGAGCGCGTCGAGCGCCGCCATGTCCGCCGCCGAAAGCTCGATCTTCAGTGCGCCGAAATTCTCGGCAAGCCGTTCCTTCCGCACCGATTTCGGGATGACCGACAGCCCGTGCTGGAGATGCCAGCGCAGGACCACCTGCGCCGCCGTGACACCTAACCGCGCCGCAATCGCCTTCACCTCGGGCAGGTCGAAATCGCCCCGGCCCAGCGGCGTCCAGCTTTGCGTCACGATCCCGCGCGACCCGTCCGCCGCCCGCATCGCTGCCTGCCCCAGCGTCGGATGCAGCTCGATCTGGTTCAGCGCCGGCGCGACGCCGGTTTCCGCGATCAGCCGGTCCAGATGCGGCACATTGAAGTTGGCGACACCGATCGACCGCACCCGGCCCTCCTCGCGGAGCCGGATCAGCGCCTTCCAGCTTTCCACATAGAGATTCGCCGAAGGCACCGGCCAGTGGATCAGGTAGAGGTCGAGGTAGTCGAGCCCAAGCCGCTTCATCGAGGCATCGAACCCCTTCAGCGCGGCGTCAAACCCGTGGTCGGCGTTCCAGAGCTTCGTCGTGACGAAAATCTCCCCGCGCGGCACATCCGTCTCGCGCAAAGCATCGCCAAGCTGCTTTTCATTCTCATAGGCCATCGCCCCGTCGATCAGCCGGTAGCCGATGGAAAGCGCATCCTTCACGACGCCGGCCGTCTGCACCTGCGGTACCTGCCAGATGCCGGCACCGATCTGCGGCATCCGGTGGCCGTCATTCAGGGTCAGAATGGGTTGGGTCATGGGCATTGCTCCTTTGCCGGGCGCGGTCACGCAAACTCTCGAAGGGGGTTGGCCAAGCCATAGCGCGCGGGCCGGGCCGCTTCAACGCCCCTCGGAGACCCCATTGCCACCGCCCGCGCCCCGCTCCATGCTTAGGCAAAACGCGAATGCAAGGGGACAGGTCGCAATGAAAGTCGTCGTCATGGGCGCCGGGGTGATCGGTGTCACCACGGCCTGGTATCTCGCGCAGCAGGGGGCCGAAGTCACCGTGCTCGACCGCCAGCCCGGTCCGGGGATGGAGACGAGCTATGCCAATGCCGGGGAGCTTTCCTACGGCATGACCTCGCCCTGGGCGGCGCCCGGCATCCCGGTGAAGGCGCTGAAATGGCTCTTCATGAAGCGCCGGCCCCTCTTCATCTGGCCGCTCATCAGCCCTCGCATGTGGGGCTGGGGCGCCCGGATGCTCGCCAATTGCAATGAGACCTCCTACGCCATCAACAAATCCCGCATGGTCCGCGTCTCGAACTATTCGCGCGACCTTCTGCCTGACCTCATCTCGGACACCGGCATCCAGTTTGACCTCAGGGAACAAGGCACGCTCCAGCTTTTCCGCACCGAAAAGCAGCTCAAGGGCTCCAAGGCCGATCAGGACATCCTCGCCGAGTTCGACAGCCCCTACGAAGTCCTCGACCCCGAGGGTTGCATCGCCGTTGAGCCGGCGCTGGCCCTTGTCCGCGACAAGTTCGTCGGCGGCCTCAGGCTCACCGCCGACCGCACCGGCGATTGCCGGATGTTCACCATGGCGCTTGCCGACAAGGCGGCGGAGCTTGGGGCGAAGTTCCACTACGGCCAGCGCATCCGCACCATCCAGATCAAGGGCGACAAGGTCGTCGGCGTGATGACGGAAGACCTGGGCCGGGTGCATGGCGATGCCTATGTCTCCGCCCTCGGCAGCTTCGGGCCGAAGCTCCTCGGCCCCATCGGCATCGGCCTGCCGGTCTATCCGGTGAAGGGCTATTCGGTGACGCTGCCCGTGACCGACGACCGCTTCGCGCCGCAATCGACGATCATGGATGAAACCCATAAAGTGGCGATCACCCGGCTCGGCGACCGCATCCGCGTGGCGGGAACCGCCGAGATCGCCGGCTATTCCGACCGCCTCGGCCCCCATGCGACCTCAACCGTGCGCCATGTGGTGGGCGACCTTTTCCCGCAAGGCGGCGATCTGTCCAAGGCAGAAGGCTGGACCGGCCTCAGGCCGATGACGCCCGACGGCACGCCGATCCTCGGGGGGACGCCCTACAAGAACCTCTTCCTCAACACCGGCCACGGCACGCTCGGCTGGACCATGGCCTGCGGGTCGGGGAAGGCGGTCGCCGATCTTGTGATGGGCAAGAAGCCCGAGATCGACTTCGACGGGCTGACGATGGCGCGCTACAACAGCTAAGGCCGGCTGCCCGCAGGCCCCCGCATCTCGCTAAGGCATCAAGCTATCCGTAGGATGGGCAATCTTGCCCATCCACCACTCTCCTGCGCAAAGGTTGACCGCATGAGACGCCTTCTGAAAATCGTCCTGATCCTCGTCGGCATCGCCGTCGCGCTGCCGCTTCTGGCGGTCGGCGGCTTTTTCGCCTGGGGTTGGCTGAACACCTATCACGCCAAATGGCATCAGCGGATGGAGCTGGTGATCGACACGCCCGAAGGCGAGGTCAGGGGCGATGCGGTGCAGGAGGCCCGGTTCACCGCCGCGCGGGGCACACTCAAGAAGATCATGAGGGTCAACAGCGGCAGCGCGGGCTACGGCTTCCGGGGCGAGGCGGTGGTGGTCGAGGTGGAGCCGGGGCGGTGGCTGTTCGCTTTGCTCAAGAGTGGCGAGGGCAGCCTCGGCAGCCCCGGCCTGAACCTCGCGACGCTGGTCGGGAAGCCGAAACGGCTCTACCCGGCGACCGAGGAAACAGTGGCTTTGGTCAAGGCCCTGCCACTGGACCAGCCGCTGACCCTGCCGCGCGATCTTTACCCGCTGATGGTCACCTTCGACGACATCAATGACCCGAAGACGGTGCGGCGGGTCGATCCGGACGATCTCGACGCCAGCTTCGGCTGCGACCGTTCCGTCGACCCTGCGCTGATGCCCTGGCGGGGGGAGGGGCGGACTTACCGGCAATGGGCGGCGGAGCAGGGCTTCCGGCAGGCCTCGGCCAAGGCCGCCGCGACGGCCGGTGCCACCGGCCCGGCGGCGGAGGCTCTGGTCGAATACTCTTGGATCACTGATCGGATCACCTATGACGTGCAAAAGGGCGACGACGAGAAAAGGCACACGCTGTCCGCCCGCTTCACCCGCGCAGAGTATGAGGCCTGGGAAAAGGCGTTCAACGCCCTGAACCGGGGCCGCGACATCGCCCTTCCCACTCCCGCCGACATCGCCGAAGCCGCCGGCGGGGCGTGCCACCGGCTGAAGGCGGTGACGCTCGCTGTGACGGAGGAGGCGGTGACGGACGGGAGGATGGCGAACGCTATTCCTTGCGTAAAAGCAGGCCAAGGCTGCACTTGGCACGATCTGAAAGTCCCCTATGGCGACCCCCTTTTCAATCTGAATGGCGCATTCGTGAGGAACTATTGATGGCCATCTCCAAAGGCCTCTTCCTCGCCATCTTCTCGATGGACGCTTACAACCGCAACTACGGGGCCGGGATCGCTCTAAACGAGAATACCATTGGAAACTCGACCATCAAGACAGCGAGCTGTAGGGTGCGTGCTCGCACGCACCATTACCGGACCGAACGGACCCTGCCTGCGAGCACACGAGCCTGCCGATGACCGCCACTGAACCGTTAATTTTCTATTGCCGAAAACTCGCAACACATTGGTAAAAAGCAATCTTCCCTCATGTCCGACCTCGGACGGTGCCGCCCCGCTCCCCGGCAGCGAGCCGGATCACGCCCCGTAAACCGCCGCCCAGCGCTCGATCAACTGCTGTTGCAGCCGCTTCGACCGCCGCACCCAGGCGACGACACCGGGCGGCTGTTCCTTCTGGTCGTCCGGCACCGCATCGCGCCGGGGAACATCGCCGGTGAAGATCGCGAAGGCCAGTTCGCGCCCGCCGGGGGCCGAGACATAGCCCGCAAGGGTCGAGACGAAATTCAGCGTCCCGGTCTTGGCATCGACCCGGATCGGTGATCCCGGGATGCGCCGCCCCTTGGCGTCGAGCATCGGGATTTCCTTCAAAAGCCCCCTCAGCCCCGCCTTCGGCCCCATCGTCACCAGCGCCCGCACCATCTCATCCGGCGTCATCCGCGACGCGCCCGAAAGCCCGGAATGGTCGACCAGCGGCACCGGCCCGGTGCCGAGCGCCAGCGCCAGCCAGTCCGCCATCGCCCGGCCCGAGGCGACGTGATCGTTGATGCCCGCCTGCGCCGAGGCCATCATGCCGACCGCCTCCGCCGTCATGTTGGTGGAAAACTTCATCATCTCGCGCAGGATGGTGCGCAGATCGTCGCTCTCATGCCGGACGAGATCGGTCCCCACCGGCAGCGCCTCCGCCACCACCGGCGCCGGCAGCGGCACGCCTTCGGCCCGCGCCAGCGTCTGGAACACATCGCCCGCGTAAAGCTCAGGCCGCCGGACGGGCAGCCAGCGGCTGCCGCCCTTGCCGAGCGCGGGCCGCGCCACCGTCCAGTCCTCGGTCTTGCCGTCCCGGTAACTGTAGATCGGCAGGTCGCGGTCGGCGACCGCCACCGTCGCCGAATAGACCGGCGGCGCAAAACGTTCGGCCCGCGCATCCATGCCGACGTCATAGCCGTTGCCGTTGCGCTTCCAGACGAAGTTCACCCGGTTGAAGTTCAGGTTCAGGCCCGAGACGGCGGGATTGTAGCCCAGCCAGACCGGCTGGCCCGCGTCGATCGAGGCAAGATACGGCAGCGCCCCGGCCCAGACCCGGAATGCCCCCGAAATGCCCCGGACCCCCGCCGCCGCGAGCGCCCGCGCCATGTCGCCAAGATCGTCGGTATCGAGCGTCGGATCGCCGCCGCCCGCAAGGATCAGATCGCCCTGGAGGGTGCCGCCCGAAACCGGCCCGGTGGCGATCAGCCGGGTCGTGAAGCGGTAGCCGCCGCCCAGTTTTTCAAGCGCATAAAGCGTGGTGATGACCTTCGCCGTACTCGCCGGCGGCATCTCCCGACCGCCCCCGCGCGCTTCCAGCACCGCACCCGTCGCCGCATCGGCCACGACATAGGCCACCTCGCCGCCCAGCTTCGCTTCGGCGATGATGGCGTCGGCCGCCGCCGCGACGCCCCCCACCGTCCTGACCGGCCGCGCCGGTGGCACCGGGGAACGCAGCGGTGCCTCGGCCCAGACCGGCATGGCGCCTGCCGCCATAAACCCGGCGAGAACGCCGCGACGAGTCAGTTCAGCCATCGCTCACCTCCGGCCTCCGTTTTCCTCCGATGCACCGCCCGAGGCAAGCCGAAGGGCGATCAGAACGACACCACGCCGACCACCGTGGCCGCGCGCACCTTTCGACGCTGGCCTTTCCCGTCGACCCGGAAGACGCTGCGCAAGGCGCTTTGCGACGACCCCGGGATCGCGGCCTCGGCGGCCAGTCTGTCGGCCTCGCTGACCCGTGGCACCGGACAGGCGCCCTCCTTGCGCCACTGGTGCTGGGCGATCGGGCCGGCAACCGCGCTCGAAATGACACGCGGCGCCACGTCGTCCGGCGCGACCCGGCCTTCCTTCTGCAGCGTCTTGATCGCCTCGGCGATGATCTCGGCCGATTCCTGGAAACTGATCCCGGCAACCATGGCCTCGGCCTTGGTCGCCTTGCCGTCGCTGAGGCATTGCCGCGCCCGGAAGAGCCAATCGTGCACCATGTAGGCAGGGGCATAACCCCAGGGTGAAAACCCCTTGAACACCTGTCCGATCTTCGGAATGGACCCGCCATCGGTATACATCATCGTCGGCCGGATGACCTGTTCCTTGCCCGCCGCCGTCTTCCGCGTGAAGGTCAGCTCATGGCCTGGCGCCGGCACATAGACGAAAGCCCCGTCTCCCAAAGGGCCGCCCTCGCCCACCCACATGACGAAGAGCGATCCGTCAAAGCGACCGACCTCGGCCTTGTCGTAGTCGATGCTGCCGCATCCGGTCAGCGAAATGAACAGTGCCGAGATGAAATATCCTGAACGCACGGCCGCCTCCAATCTCTCATCGAAATGCGGCCATCATACCATCAGAGGGGCCCCGACCGAAGCCCGCGTTTGCTCAGTTCCGCACCCATTCCCCCCGCGCCCGGATCGCCGATGAGGAATGCGGCATCATCGGCACGTTGAGAAAACACCAGGCCGGCGGCGCCATCCGCGGCAGGAGGCGGGCGGCCTCGGCCGGAATCCGGTAGCGCGCATATTCCTCGACCGTCCGCGCGCCCCGCGCCTCAAGCCTTGCGCCGGGGCGGGCAAAGACGGCGATCGGCACGTTGCCGATGATCCATTCCCAGTTCTGCCAGCGATGGAATTGCGCGAGATTATCCGCCCCCATCAGCCAGACGAAGCGCACGCCGGGATAGGCCGCCTTCAGCCGCTTCACGGTCGCCGCCGTGTAGCGGGTGCCCATCCGCGCCTCGATGTCGGAAATCACCACGCGCGGATCGTTCATTACCGCTTGCGCTCGCGCGATCCGCTCAGCCATCGGCGCCGGCTGGCGCGCCTTCAGGGGATTGCCGGGCGACACCAGCCACCAGACCCGCGCAAGGCCAAGCCTTTTCAGCGCCTCCCGCGTGATATGGGCATGGCCTTCGTGGGCGGGGTCGAACGATCCGCCGAGAAGCCCGATCGCCTCTCCGGGAAAGGCCAGTGGCCAACCGCTTCTGTCCACCTCAGCCGTCCGTTTCCCGCCGCGTTTCAAGGGCCAGCCTAAACATCCCGCCTTCCGCCATGCAACCCAAAGCGCGCGCCGCGCGTTGTTGCCCGTCGCGGCCGCCACTACGCGCCACGATCTTTCATTTTATCAGGAGTTCGAAGAATGCCCGATCTCGTCATCATGACCTTCCCCGACGAAGCCACCGCCTTCGAGGCCCGCGCGGCCCTCGTCAAGATGCAGGCCGAATACCTGATCGAGATGGAGGATGCGGTCGTCGTGACCCGCAAGGCCGATGGCGGCGTGCAACTGCATCAGGCGGTGAACCTCACCGCAGCCGGGGCGGCGGGCGGCGGTCTCTGGGGCGCGCTGATCGGGCTTCTCTTCCTCAACCCCCTTCTCGGCGCGGCGGTCGGCGCCGGTGCCGGCGCGCTGTCGGGCTGGCTCACCGACATCGGCATCAAGGATGACGAGATGAAGGCACTTGGCGACAACCTGCCGCCGGGCGGTGCCGCGCTCTGCATCCTGATCCGCAAGATGACGGCGGACAAGGTGCTGGCCGGCCTCAAGGACTTCGCCGGCAAGGGCACGGTGCTTCGGACCTCGCTCACCAACGAACAGGAGGCGAAGCTGAAAGAGGCGCTCGCCGCCCAATCTGCCCCGGTCTGATCCGGAAGTGTATTGGCGTCAGTCCACTTGCCTGACGCCAGTACACGCAGATCGAACGCTCCGGCCGGACTTCGGCCGCAGCCTGGGGATCGACGGGTTCGGAACGCCGCTTCGGGGCCTAGCCGATCCGCGCCAGCACCATCAGCGTCCGGCCGCCCTGGCCTGAAAGCGTCAGCTTCTGCCGCTGCGCATCGTAGTGCCAGCGTCCGGTCAGCCCCAGCGCCTTGAAGAACTTCTGTTCCTGATCGCCCACCGCCGGCACGCAGGCCTTGCGGGTCGCCGCGATCGGGCCAAACTTGATGCTGTCGCCGGCGATCATCGCCGTGCCGCTTATCGCGTTGCAGCCGCTCGACCCGGCAACGCCGCCATCGGCACCGATCTCCAGCCGCGTTTCCACCCGGTCGAGCACGCCGCCGCCAAGGATATCCTCGGCCAGCCAGCGCCCCTCGGGCGCGGCCGAGGATGCTGCCACGCGCTCGACCATGATGTCGGTGTCGTCCGCGCCGCCGGTCAGGACCGCATGGCGCGTCGTGCTGATGTACAGAAGCCGCCCTTCCGCCTCGATCCGTGCCGCCACCGCATAGCTGTGGTTCGCCACGATCGCGGCTTCGTCATAGTGAAGCTCGTATGGGATCGGTACCTGCCCTTCCGGCGTGATCACCGTCTCGGCAATCGTGACCGAGGCCGCATCGGCCAGTGACACATCCAGAAGCTGGACCCGGACCGTCGCGCCATCCGGCAGCGCCATCCGCTCGCGGTAACTCACGCTGCCCTTCAGCACTTTCATCTTCGCTTCCGCCGTGCCGGGGCCGAAGGTCGCCAGCGCCGGCAGCACCGCTGCGCCCTGAATGACAATCCGTCTCGATGTCATGGCCTCATCCTTTCTGGTCGGACAGCAGGCTTTCCCGGCGAGCGATCCGCCGCAGCCGTCTCCGGCGGCGACGCTATCGCAACTCCCCGCACCGCTCCAGATGTCAGAGCGCCGCGCCGCCGGAGCGGATGAAGACCAAGGGAACATGCGCATCGCGCGACCGCGTGGTGGACTTCGCAAGGGCGGCAAGGCGGTTGGCGCGGGCTTTCTGGGTGAGGTTGGTCATTGTCGTCTCCTTTGGGTTTCGGTTGTTTGAAAGGGAATGGGCTCAGCGCAGACGCAGATCATGCCCGGTGCGCATCGGCGCTGCCGTGACGCCGCAGCCGGCGACAAGCATCATCCTGTGCGGGGGGCGGCCGCTTGCCGCGAAGATCCCGGCGCGATGCGGCAGGAGCCGCGGATTGGCGACCGGCATGGTGAAATCAACTGGCATGTTGGGCACTCCCGTCTGGCTGTTCCGTCTGTCTGTTCCGTCGGGCGGTCTGAACCGTCCCGACACAATCAACTTGCCGCGTTCCACCCCCCCGGCCCATCGCCCGGCGGGACCAAACCCCGGCTTTACACCCAAGGTTGGAAAGCCTCTCCGCCCGTGGTCGAGTGGGCTTGAACGGCAGCCGCCCGCCCTGCCGCACGGCCGGACGGCCGGAAAAAACCGGATTTTCCGGATGATTCCGCTGCAATTGCCGCCATTTGGCCACAGCGAGGCCAGATTCCCCCGGCCATCTGACAGACAAGAGCATTGCCTGTACGGGATGAGTTGCATGTTACATCGCCGGCTTTTCTGCAGCGTCATTTTGCTGGTGGCCATCGCCACGGCGGCGCTTCCAACCCCTGCCGCCGCACAGCAAAGCGGCTACACGCAGGTCATTTTCAACCTTGAGCATGATGGCTACCGGGTCGTCGAAATGACCACGACGCTGCTCGGCCGGATGCGAATCGTCGCGCGCAACAAGATCCACCTGCGCGAAATCGTGGTGAGTCGCGCGACCGGAGAGATCAAGAGCGACCTCATCCTGCAGGTCTTCGCCGTGGCCGAAGGCGGCGCGAGCGCCGCGCCAACCAAGCTCAAGGGCACGGTCCCGAACGTTCCGGGCCCGGGGACCACAGGCGGCGGCACCACCGTCAGCGCAGGCGGCGCCAGCGTCGGCGTCGGCTCCGGCGGCGTCTCAGTCGGCCTCGGCGGCACCAGCGTCGGCATCGGCTCGGGCGGCATCTCCGGCAAGGTCGGAGGCCTCCTTGGCAACTGACATCCCCTACTTTCAGGGGGCAGGCGCCCCGGACCAGCGCGTCGCGGCCCCCCGCAACGCCGCCCTCGCCTCGCCGTCGCTCTACGCGCTCCTCATCCTGCAGGCGCTCGGCGCGCTCTTCTTCATCGTCGATCTCTGGAGCGAGGTCCTGCAGCTTCGCACCACGCCGATCCCCTATGAATATCAGGAGATCATCCAGATCCTGGCGAGCCTCAGCCTCGCCATCGGCCTCGTCACGACCATCTCCTATTTCCGCCGCTCACAGCACAACTTGCGCGACATGCGGCGGCAGATCGACGTGGCCTCGGGCAACTTCCGCGACCATCTCGACCATTGCTTCACCTCCTGGAGCCTCTCCCCCTCGGAACGCGAGGTCGCGATCTGTGCAATGAAGGGGTTTTCCAACGGCGAGGTCGCGGACCTGCGCGGCACCTCCGCCGCCACGGTCAAGACGCAGATGAACGCGATCTACCGGAAATCCGGCTTCTCGACCCGCGCCCAGCTCATCTCCTTCCTCGTGGAAGAGCTCTTCGCCGGCGTCACCGTCGACCGCCGCCAATCGCAGCTCTGATCCCGCCGCCCGGATTGCTCTTCGCCCCGCGCTTCATTATCTGGGGCGCAACAACCCGACAGGCGGAGTTCCGATCATGGCTTCCTACCAATACGTCTACCACATGGATGGCGTCTCCAAGACCTATCCCGGCGGCAAGAAGTGCTTCGAGAACATCCGCCTGAACTTCCTTCCGGGCGTGAAGATCGGTGTCGTCGGCGTCAACGGCGCGGGTAAATCGACCCTCCTCCGCATCATGGCCGGCATCGACAAGGATTTCTCCGGCGAGGCCTGGGCCGCCAAGGGCGCCACCGTCGGCTACCTGCCGCAGGAACCGCAGCTTGACGCCAGCCTCAACGTGCGCGGCAACGTCATGCTCGGCGTCGCCGCCAAACAGGCCAAGCTCGACCGCTACAACGAACTGGCGATGAACTACTCCGACGAGACCGCCGATGAGATGGCGAAGCTCCAGGATGAGATCGACGCCGAAAACCTCTGGGACCTCGATTCACAGATCGACGTCGCGATGGAGGCCCTCCGCTGCCCGCCCGACGATGCCGACGTGGAAAGCCTCTCCGGCGGCGAAAAGCGCCGGGTCGCGCTTTGCAAGCTGCTGCTTGAGGCGCCCGACATGCTGCTTCTCGACGAACCGACCAACCACCTCGATGCCGAAACCATCGCCTGGCTGCAAAAGCACCTGATCGAATATGCCGGCACCATCCTGACCGTCACCCACGACCGCTATTTCCTCGACGACATCACCAGCTGGATTCTCGAACTCGACCGCGGCCGGGGTATCCCCTACGAGGGCAACTATTCCGCCTGGCTTGAACAGAAGGCCAAGCGGATGGAGCAGGAAGCGCGCGAGGACAAGGCCAAGCAGAAGGTGCTTGAGCGTGAACTCGAATGGATCCGCGCCGGCGCCAAGGCCCGTCAGGCCAAGCAGAAGGCGCGTATCAACGCCTACGAAGACCTCGCAGGCCAGTCCGAGCGCGAGAAGCTGACCCGCGCCCAGATCATCATCCCGAACGGCCCGCGCCTCGGCGGCAAGGTGATCGAGGTCGAAGGGCTGAAAAAGCACATGGGCGACAAGCAACTGATCGAAGACCTGACCTTCGCGCTCCCCCCCGGCGGCATCGTCGGCGTCATCGGCCCGAACGGCGCCGGCAAGACCACCCTGTTCCGCATGCTGACCGGGCAGGAAACGCCCGATGCCGGTGAAGTCAGCTACGGCGACACCGTGAAGCTGGCCTATGTCGACCAGTCCCGCGACGCCCTGGACGCCAACAAGACCGTGTGGGAGGAAATCTCCGGCGGCGCCGAACAGATCGAGCTTGGCGACGCACAGGTCAATTCCCGCGCCTATTGCTCATCCTTCAACTTCAAGGGCGGCGACCAGCAGAAGAAGGTCGGGCTATTGTCGGGCGGTGAGAGAAACCGCGTCCACATGGCGAAATTGCTGAAATCAGGCGGCAACGTCCTCCTCCTCGACGAACCGACCAACGATTTGGACGTGGAGACGCTTCAGGCTTTGGAAGCCGCCCTCGACGACTTCGCCGGCTGCGCCGTCATCATCTCCCACGACCGCTTCTTCCTCGACCGCCTCTGCACGCATATCCTGGCGTTCGAAGGCGATGCGCATGTCGAGTGGTTCGAGGGGAACTTCGAGGCCTATGAGGAGGACAAGGTGAGAAGGCTGGGGCCGGATTCGATTGAGCCGAAGCGGGTGAAGTATAAGAAATTTACGCGGTGAACGCATTTTGCGGACAGCTCTTGCCATTCCGGCAACCAGAGAATGAACGTGACATATAGTACCCATTTTGGTAGAGTTCTCTGGTCTACTGAAGCAGGGTTTTTGATCAATTCTTATCTGGTTTCAGAGGCAGTGTGTTGGGTTTAGCTTTGCCTTAGGGAGGGATTCAATTTTGGCAACCAAATTCAACCAGACTCGAAAAGAGTGGGTCGCTGAAGCGAACCTTGCGTTCGCTGCACAGGGAGCGGCACACATACTTGGATTGGGAATATTTGTCCTCCCGAATCCGAGAGAAGGTGTAGGAAGATACGAATCTGTAGCGATTGACGGATTGAGTTATTTAGACGCCGCCGCGCGCGCGGAGGGTTGCGTTGCATTCAAGTGGATACCCGAAACCAAGGGTTCAATCGTTGAATTTGGCACGGTCAAATCGAACGGTAGCTGCAACGGACTTTGCCTTGATGACTCGGACTGCGGCAATCCGGGAAATTATTGTATTTGCGTTAATAATGAATGTTGGCTCTAGCGCCGTAGCAAGGCCCGTAGGTCGGGGTTCACCCCGACTCTCCCGACCGGTATCCGCGAAAATGGCGGGGTTAACCCCGCCCTACGCCTCCCTCAATGCACCGCGGCCTTCCTTACCACCCCCTGCACCCGCCCCCCAAACTCCGCATAAAGCGCCGACATCCGCCGCATCTGGTCCCCCGGCAACCCGTCCACCACCTCATGGAACCGCCCTGCCGCGCTCGGCTTCCTCACGATCTTCGAATAGCGGACCGCATCCAGAGGATCGCCCACGCCGGTCTTCACTTCCGGGGTGGTTGCCGCATAGCCGTTCGACAACGGCTCCCTGAGGCCGATCATCGTGGAAATCCCGGCAAGGACCGGTCCCGTCTCGGAAACCATCCGATCATGGGTGATGCCGATGCGGCGCTCTGGCGGGAACCGGTCCCACAGTTGCAACAGCCGCTCCATCCGCCGCTCATAGTACTCCGCCGCCTTCGCTGCATCGAAGCGGCGCATGTAGTCGTTCTTTTCGGCGAGGTTCAGGATCGAGGCGATGGTGTCGCGCGGGTTGCGGCAGGAAAAGACCGCGCGCGCATTGAAGAAGTCGGGCCCCGCCGCCGCATCGAGATAGTTCCAGAGCACCTTGTCGAAGAAGAACCGGAAGTCCGGCTTCCAGGCCCGGTTGTAGAGCGCCTTGAAGGCCAGAAGCCCCAGATCGGCCTCGCCTGTATAGACCACCTGCGCTTCGCCATAGCCGCAGATTTCCGGGTGGCCGCAGATCACGTTCGCCAGCGCGGTCGAGCCGCAGCGCATATGGGCGAGCATGAAGATCGTCGATTCGAACCGGCAGCGGCCCTCGGCGGCATGGAACGCGCGCTTGGAAATCCCTTTTGCGCCGATGCGGACGACGGCCGACAATCCACTTTGCGCCATGGACGGCCTCCTTCTACCTTTACTCTACCTAAAGTTGCGTGTTTTCACTTTTGGAGCAATCGCTTTTTCAACTCAAGATTGTTTTCGGCATGCTTTGGCCGATCAGCGCCGCTCCCTTGGCTCCACTGCGGCAGGCCCTGCCCCCGCCGTGCGGCTTTACCGCAGCCCTGCCGCCGCGCTACTCTGCCCCGGCATCCAGCCCGGGCAATCATGTTCGAGAATGACTTTCCCCTTCTCGGGACTCCGTCGCTCACCGCGGTGATCCTGCAATCAGGCGCCGCCGGAGAGGTGACGGTCGAGGATTGCACCAACCGGCTGGCAGCCTTGCTCGCCCTGGCCCATGAAAGCCTGCCGATCCCGCGCGAAGACATCATGGAGAGGTTCGCCGGCCACATCCGCCAGTTCGAGATCGCCGGGCTCCTCGCCCCGGCGGGCGACGGTGTCTGGCGGCTCAGCCCGCGCGGCGAGGCGGCGGTGCGGCGCCATCCGCAGGGGCTCGATCCGTCCGACCTTATGCTTTACCCGGAATATGCGGCGCATGTCCGCACCAGCGCCCAAAGCCGCGCCGAAACCGATCCGCGGGCGCGGAGCTATGATGCGGGCTTTGGCGCAAGACGCGAGGGCCAGCCCTTCACCGCCAATCCCCACACGCTCAACAGCGCCGATTTCCTCGCCTGGGAAAACGGCTGGATGGAAGCGCTCGACGAAGAACAGCCGTAGAGGCGCGAACGGGGTCGCGTCTGCACGCCCGGTGTACGGGGGGTGCACGCCAGGTGCATTGCTAGTTGTGGCGCGGCGGCGCCTCAAAAATGGAAAGGGCGCGTGCCCCCGGCCGCGCCCTTGTTCAGCATGTGTCTGGTCTCTCGGTTCAGACGATGGTGGCCTGCCCGCCCAGCTTGGCGCGGCTTGAGACGAAGGCGACGGGCAGCGAGCGGCGGCCGTTCGAGGCGCGGCTGTCGGCGAAGATGTTGTGGGCGCGGCCCGAGATGTGGTTGAGGGCATTGGCGCGGCCAAGACGGGCTTTTTCAACGAGATCGGTCATTTGTAGGGCCTCCGGGTGGGGTGTGATGTTGTCGGAAATACGGCCTAACTCGCTACATATGCCCATCTTTCTGCATGGAAATGTCGGAAGAATGGCCGGTTTGCGCCGGAAACACGCCGCAAAAGCGCCAAAACTTGGACAACTCTAAGTTGCAATGAACGATGTAGCGCCACAATGGGTTGATCGTTTCCCCGGTGGAACAAGTCGCCCGAAAAGCAAATCGGACAACTTAAAGGCGATTCCTTTAAGAAAGAATCACCCGAGCCTCCGCATCAGCCTTCCGCCAGCCGTTTCATGGTTCGCGCGAAGCCCGCAGCGATCCGCTCCCGCTCCCGATGACTCCCCCCGGTCACGACATGCGCCCCGCCGGCCCAGACATCGGCAACCGCCACATCGGCGCCAAAGACCCAGCGATCAAGCACCCGGTCCCCGGCGGAGGTCAGGCCCGAGCGGTCGGTGAGCGCCACCATATCCGCCGGCGCCCCGACAGAAAGTTCCGCCGCCGGCGCGCCCAGCGCCTGCGCCCCGCCCTGAAGTGCTGCGCGCAGCAGGGTGCCGCCGGTGGAGCCTTCTCCAGCCGTCAGAACATTGCGCAGGCGATGCACAAGCCTTTGACCGTATTCCAGAATCTTCAGTTCCTCTGTGACGGCGATCTCCACATTGCTGTCGCTGCCGATGCCGAAGCGCCCGCCCTCGGCCAGGAATTCCTGCGCCGGGAAGAGACCGTCGCCAAGGTTCGCTTCCGTCACCGGACAAAGCCCCGCCACCGCGCCCGAGGCGACGATCCCGCGGCGCTCGGCCTCGGTCAGATGGGTGGCGTGGATCAGGCACCAGCGGCCGTCGACATTGAACTGCGACAAGAGCCGCTCAACAGGTCGCTGGCCGGACCATGAAACGCAATCCTCGACCTCCCGCATCTGCTCGGCGATGTGAATGTGAACCGGACCGTCGGGGTGGACTTCGAGGAGACGGGTGATTTCCCCATCCGTCGCCGCGCGTAGGCTGTGCGGCGCGATGCCGATGCGGTCGAACGGGCGGCTGATCCCGGCCTTTGCTCCGGCAAACAGTTCAGAATAGCCATCGACATCGTTGATGAACCGCCGCTGGCCGTCGGAAGGCGCTGCCCCGCCGAAGTTGGAATGGGCGTAAAAGACCGGCAGCAGCGTCAGATGGATGCCGGTCGCCTCAGCCGCCGCGATGATCCTGAGCGACATCTCGGCCGGGTTGGCATGGGGGCGGCCATCGGCGCCATGGTGCAGATAGTGGAACTCGCCCAGCCGGGTGAAGCCCGTCTCGAGCATTTCCACGCAGGCCATTTCGGCAATCGCCTGCACTTCCTCCGGGGTCAGCGACAAAGCGAAGCGGTACATCAGGTCGCGCCAGGTCCAGAAGCTGTCGGCAGAGGGGCCGCGTCGTTCGGTCAGCCCCGCCATCGCGCGCTGAAAGGTGTGGCTGTGGAGGTTCGGCATCCCGGGAATGACCGCCTCGGCCCGGGTGTCGCCGGCTTGAGGCGCTGCGCCGACGGAGACCGACGTGATCGTCGCGCCATCGAGGCTGATCCGCACATCCCTCGCCCAGCCACCCGGCAAGAGCGCCTCTGCCGCAAAGATCGCTTCTGTCATCCTGTCCTCCGCCCCGTTCACGAAATGCTTTCCAAACGCATCAATATGTATATACTTATTCTTGCCGCCGCGAAAGAGATTCCCGATGACCGTCAGTGAAAAACTCCCGCAACTCTGGACGAATGCGCGCCTTTTCACCGGCGCGGAAGGTGGAATCACCGAAGGCGACATCCTGATCCGTGACGGGCAGATCGCCGCCGTTGGCACCGGGCTTGACGCGCCGCAGGGTGCGACGCGCATCGACTGCGGCGGGCGGCTTGTGACGCCGGCGCTGATCGACTGCCACACGCATCTCGTCTACGGCGGCAACCGCGCCCGGGAATTCCAGATGCGGCTTGAGGGTGCCAGCTATGCCGAGATTGCGGCGGCGGGCGGCGGCATCGTCTCGACCATGCGGGCGACGCGCGAGGCGTCCGTGGATCAGCTTGTGGCCTCGGCCCTGCCCCGGCTCGACAGCCTTCTTCGCGAAGGCGTCGGGACCGTGGAGATCAAGTCGGGCTACGGCCTCTCGGTCGAGAGCGAAATCCGCATGTTGCGCGCGGCGCGGAAGCTCGCGACGCTGCGCCCGGTCCGCATCCGCACCACCTGGCTTGCCGCCCATGCTCTGCCGCCGGAATACAAGGACAACCGCGCGGGCTATATCGACCGCGTCGCGCTGGCCGGGATGGAAGAGGCCCATGCCGAGGGGTTGGTCGACGCCGTGGACGGGTTCTGCGAGCATCTCGCCTTTACCCCCGCCGAGATTGGCCGGGTCTTTGACAAGGCCCATGACCTCGGCCTGCCGGTCAAGCTTCATGCGGAACAGCTATCCTGGCAGGGCGGGGCGGCGCTGACCGCACGGCATGGCGGGCTTTCGGCGGACCATCTGGAATACATGACCGAGGAAGACGCCCGCGCCATGGCCGCTGCCGGCACCGTCGCGGTCCTGCTACCCGGCGCCTTCTACATGTTGCGCGAAACGAAAGTGCCGCCGGTTGCCGCCTTGCGCGCAGCAGGCTGCGACATTGCCGTATCCACCGACGCCAATCCCGGCACCTCGCCGATGACCTCGCTCCTTCTTGCGATGAACATGGCGGCGGTGCTCTTTGGCCTGACGGTGGATGAATGCCTGAAGGGCACCACGGCAAATGCCGCCAAGGCATTGGGATTGCAGGCCGAAACCGGCCGCATCATGCCCGGTCTTGCCGCCGATCTTGCCATCTGGAACGCCGAGGGCCCCGCCGAACTGGTGAACCCGATGGGCTTCAACCCGCTCCACGCCCGTTATTTCAAAGGACAGAAGGTCTGACATGCCACGCATTCTTGTGCCCGGTTCCGTAACGCTCGCCGATCTTGAAAACATCTACTGGCAGGAGATGCCCGTCGCCCTCGCCCCGCAGGCGATGGCCGGGATCGAACGGTCGGCCGCGCGGATCGCAGAGGTCGCGGCGGGGAATGAGGCCGTCTACGGCGTCAACACCGGTTTCGGCAAGCTCGCCTCGATCCGCATCGCTCAGGGTGATGTTGCGAAGCTCCAGCGCAACCTGATCCTGTCGCATTGCTGCGGCGTGGGCGATCCCCTGCCAGATAATGTCGTGCGGCTGATCCTTTCGCTGAAACTGCTCTCGCTCGGGCGCGGGGCCTCGGGTGTCAGACCCGCACTGGTGGCGCTGCTGGAGGGGATGCTCGCCAAGGGCGTCTTGCCGGTGATCCCCGAAAAGGGCTCGGTCGGCGCCTCCGGCGATCTGGCCCCCCTTGCCCATATGGCCGCCGTGATGATGGGCCATAGCGAGGCGACCCTGAACGGCAAGCCGATGGCGGCGGCAGAGGCGCTGAAACAGGCGGGGCTTCAGCCCGTGGAGCTTCAGGCCAAGGAAGGCCTCGCCCTCATCAACGGCACGCAGGTGTCAAACGCGCTGGCGCTGGCCGGCCTCTTCCGCGCCAAGCGCGCGCTGCAGGCGGCCATCGTCACCGGGGCGCTGTCGACCGATGCCGCGATGGGATCGACCGCGCCCTTCGCCGCCGAAATCCACGACTTGCGCGGCCACGCCGGCCAGATCGAGGTCGCCCGCGCCCTCCGTGCACTGATGGAGAACTCCGGCATCCGCGCTTCGCACACAGACAATGACGAACGGGTGCAGGACCCCTATTGCCTGCGCTGCCAGCCGCAGGTCGATGGCGCCTGCCTTGACGTGCTGCGCCAGGCCGGGCGGACGCTGGAGATCGAGGCGAATGCCGCAACCGACAACCCCCTGGTGCTGTCGGACGGCTCCGTCGTCTCGGGCGGTAACTTCCATGCCGAGCCTGTGGCCCTTGCCGCCGACATGATCGCCCTTGCCGTGGCCGAGATCGGCGCCATCGCGCAGCGGCGCGTGGCACTTCTGGTCGATCCCGCGCTCAGCTACGGCCTGCCGGGATTCCTGACCCCGAAGCCCGGCCTCAACTCCGGTCTGATGATCGCCGAGGTGACGACCGCCGCGCTGATGAGCGAGAACAAGCAGATGGCGCATCCGGCGTCGATCGACTCCACCCCGACCTCGGCCAATCAGGAGGATCACGTCTCCATGGCCTGCCACGGCGCGCGGCGGCTTCTGCCGATGACGCAGAACCTGTTCTGGATCCTCGGGGTCGAGGCGATGATGGGCGCGCAGGGCGTCGAGTTCCGGGCGCCGCATCAGACCTCGCCGCGCCTTCTGGCCGTCAAGGCCGCAGTCCGGGCGAAGATCGCCCCCTTGGCCGAAGACCGCTACATGGCTCCCGACCTCGCAGCCGCAGGCGACCTCATCGCCACGGGCGCGCTGGCCGAGGCGGCGGGCGCGGACATCCTGCCGGGGCTTTCGGCATGAACGCGGTCGTATCGATCACGCGGGGCGATGGCCCCATCGTTCTTGGCATGCCGCATGTCGGCACCTTCGTTCCCGACGCGATCCGCGAAAAGCTGAACGAGGAAGGCCGCGTCCTCCGTGACACCGACTGGCATATCGACCGGCTCTATGACGATCTGATCCCGGGCCTGACGGTGGTGCGGGCAACCTTCCACCGCTACGTGATCGACGCGAACCGCGATCCTTCGGGCGAGAGCCTTTACCCCGGAGCGACGACGACCGATCTGGTGCCGACAACCACATTCGACAGCACGCCGATCTGGATGCCCGGTGCTTCGCCGGCAAAGGCCGAGATCGAGGACCGCCTGAACCGCTTCCACGCGCCCTATCACGCCGCCCTTGCCGCCGAAGTGGCGCGGGTGAAGGCCCGCCACGGCGTCGCCATCCTCTGGGACTGCCATTCGATCCGCTCGGTGATCCCCTGGCTTTTCGAGGGCACGCTCCCCGATTTCAACACCGGCACCAATGGTGGGGCGACCTGCGATCCGCGCATCGAAGCGGCGGTGGTCGAGGAAGCCCGCGCTTCGGGCCGGACCAACGTGCTCAACGGCCGCTTCAAGGGCGGCTGGACGACGCGCCACTACGGCCAGCCCAAGGATGGTGTCCACGCGGTCCAGATGGAACTCGCGCAAGGAAGCCACCTTGCCAGCGAAGCCCCGCCCTTCCTTTACGACCCGGAAAAGGCCGCAGCCCTGCGCCCGGTCCTTGCCCGGATGCTGTCCCGCCTTGCCGACCTTGCCCCTTCCCTTGCCCAACCGAGGTGACGCCATGACCGACAATTCCCGCCACAACACCCGCGACATCTATCCCCCGACCGGGACCGAGATCACCGCCAAAAGCTGGCAGACCGAGGCCGCGATGCGGATGCTGATGAACAACCTGCATCCCGACGTGGCCGAGAACCCGCATGAGCTGGTCGTCTACGGCGGTATCGGCCGCGCCGCCCGCACCTGGGGCGATTTCGACCGGATCGTCGCGACGCTGAAGGACCTTGAGGCGGACGAGACGCTCGTCGTCCAGTCCGGCCGCCCGGTCGCGGTGGTCAAGACCCATGCCGACGCGCCGCGCGTCCTGATCGCCAACTCGAACCTCGTGCCGCATTGGGCCAATTGGGACCATTTCAACGAGCTCGATAAGAAGGGGCTGATGATGTACGGCCAGATGACCGCCGGGTCCTGGATCTACATCGGCACCCAAGGCATCGTGCAGGGCACCTATGAGACCTTCGCCGAAGCCGGGCGCCAACACTATGGCGGCAGCCTCAAGGGCAAGTGGATTCTGACCGGCGGCCTTGGCGGCATGGGCGGCGCCCAGCCCCTTGCCGCCGTGATGGCCGGTGCCTGCTGCCTTGCCGTCGAATGCGACGAGACGCGTGCCGATTTCCGCATCCGTACCCGCTATTGCGACGCCAAGGCCCATACGCTTGACGAGGCGCTGGCGCTGATCGACCAGTGGACCAAAGCGGGCGAGGCGAAATCCGTGGCGCTGATCGGCAATGCCGCCGATGTCTTCCCCGAGATTTTCCGCCGCATGAAGGCGGGCGGCATGCGCCCCGATATCGTCACGGACCAGACCTCGGCCCACGATCCGGTCCACGGCTACCTGCCGCTTGGCTGGACCGTCGCGGAATGGCGCGCCAAGCAGGAAAGCGATCCCAAGGGCGTCGAGAAGGCCGCCCGCGCCGCGATGAAGATCCATGTCGCGGCGATGGTCGATTTCTGGAACGCAGGCGTCCCGACGCTCGACTACGGCAACAACATCCGCCAGGTGGCGAAGGAGGAAGGGCTTGAGAATGCCTTCGCCTTCCCCGGCTTCGTTCCCGCCTATATCCGCCCCCTCTTCTGCAAGGGCATCGGCCCCTTCCGTTGGTGCGCGCTGTCGGGCGACCCGGAGGATATCTACAAGACCGACGCGGCGATGAAGAAATTGTTCCCCGAAAACAAGCATCTCCACAACTGGCTCGACATGGCGCGCGACCGGATCGCCTTCCAGGGCCTGCCCGCTCGGATCTGCTGGATCGGCCTCGGCGACCGGCACCGCGCCGGGTTGATGTTCAACGAGATGGTGGCGAGCGGAGAGCTGAAGGCGCCAGTCGTCATCGGCCGCGACCATCTCGACTCTGGTTCGGTCGCCTCTCCCAACCGTGAGACGGAGGCGATGAAGGACGGGTCGGATGCGGTGTCGGACTGGCCGCTTCTGAACGCACTCGTCAACACCGCGTCGGGGGCGACCTGGGTCTCGCTCCACCACGGCGGCGGCGTCGGCATGGGCTTTTCCCAGCACTCGGGCGTGGTGATCGTCGCCGACGGCACCCCGGAAGCAGCGAAACGGCTGGGGCGCGTGCTCTGGAACGACCCGGCCTCGGGCGTCTGGCGCCATGCCGATGCGGGCTATGACATCGCCGTGCAGTCGGCGAAGGACAACGGCCTGCGCCTGCCCACGATCCTTGGCAACTGATGGTCAAGGTCGTCCGCATTGCTGACCGCCCGCCGGTGCCGTGGAAGAACGGCGCCGGCACCACGCGCGAGCTTTGGGCAAGGCGTGATGCTGCGGGCGAAGCGCTGATCCGTATCAGCATCGCCGAGATCCGGGGCAAGCAGGGCTTTTCCAGCTTCCCCGGCATCGACCGCGTGATCCTGCAGCTTGACGGGCCGCCGATGGTGCTGACCATCGACGGCCATCAGCATCGTCTAAAGCCGCTGACCCCGCTCGCTTTCGCGGGCGAGGCCGATGTCTTCTGCGATGCCGATGCGACTGAACCCGCGCATGACCTCAACCTGATGTGCCGCCGCGGCCATTACATCCCCGCGATGGCGCGGATCACGACCGTGAGCGGCGTCCCGCAAAGTTTCGGCAGCGACGGAGCCGTGACGGCGCTCCTCGCGCTGACGCACTCCACCCTTACCCTTCCGCTCCCGGTCAGCCTCGCCCCCCTCGACCTCGTTCTCGCCGACGGCCCGGTCACGCTTTGCACCGAAGGCGCGGGCGACTTCATGCGCCTTGGGGCAGAAGGCTGCCCGTGACCGCCAAGCCCGCCACGCTCCACGAACGCATCCTGACCGAGGTGCGCGACCGCATCCGGGGCGGCGGCTGGCCGCCCGGCCACCGCATCCCGTTCGAGACCGACATGGCCGCCGAATACGGCGTCTCGCGCATGACGGTGAACAAGGCGCTGACGCAACTCACGCGCGAAGGCTTCCTCGAACGGCGGCGCAAGGGCGGCACCTTCGTCGCCCGACCCCGCCATGAATCCGCGGTCACCACCATCCCCGACATCGGCGAGGAAGTGCGGGGGCGGGACGAGGCCTATACTTTCGAGATCATCGCCCGTGCGGTCCGGGCGGCGACCGCCGAGGATCGCGCGCTTCTGGGAAGCGATGCCCCCCGCCTGCGCATCCTCGCCATCGAAAGCGTCCATAGCGCCGATGGCCAGCCCTTCTGCCACGAGGCGCGCCTTATCAACCTCGACGCCGTGACCGAAGCCGAGGGCGCGGAATTCGGCGATGAGCCGCCGGGAAGTTGGCTTCTGCGACTGGTGCCGTGGAGCGGCGCCGAACAGCGCATCCGCGCTGTGGTGCCGACGCCCCGGCTCGAACGGCTGCTGGGCGTCAGCCAGCCCGCCGCATGCCTTGAGATCGAGCGGCGGACCGAGCTTGAGGGCCGGGCCGTGACCTTCGCCCGGCTGACCTATCGCGGCGACATGCATCAGCTTGTCGCCGAATTCGCGCCGGGGGGCAGCGCCCTGGCCGGTGCCTGACGCTTGCAACCGCTGCCCCGACCGGGCAGGACGGGGCAGCCATCGATAGGTGCCCCATGACGATCCCAGCGTTTTCCTTCATGACCGCCACGGAGATCCTCTTTGGCCGCGGGCAGGCTGCGCAGGCCTCTGGCCGCATCGCAGCACTTGGCCGGCGCGTGCTCATGGTCCACGGCGCCACCCCTGCCCGCGCCGAATGGCTTCGCCACGCCCTTGCCGAAGCCGGCGCCGAGGTCGGCAACTTTGCGGTCCCGCATGAACCGGACATGGCATTGATCGAGGCTGGCCTTGCCCATGCGCGTGCCATGCAGGCCGAAGTCGTTGTCGCCCTTGGCGGCGGCGCTGTGATCGACGCGGGCAAGGCGATCGCCGCCCTCGTCCCCGCTCCGCGCCCGATGATCGACCATCTTGAGGTGGTGGGCCAGGGCCTGCCGCTCGACGCCGCCCCCCTGCCCTTCGTTGCCATGCCGACCACCGCCGGAACCGGCGCCGAGGTGACGCGCAACGCGGTCATCGCCGTGCCGGAGGAGGGCCGCAAGGTCAGCCTCCGCGATCCAAGGATGCTGCCGCGCCTTGCCATCGTCGATCCGGCCCTGACCGACAACAGCCCGCGCGCGGTGACACTCGCCTCGGGCCTCGACGCCATCACGCAGGTGATCGAGCCCTATGTCTCCACCCGCGCCAACGCCATGACCGACGCGCTTTGCCGTGACGCCATCCCGCGCGGGCTGGCCGCGCTCATCCGGCTGATGTCGAGCGAGGACCCCGCCGCGCGGGATGAGATCGCCTGGGTCAGCCTTGCGGGAGGTATCGCCCTTGCGAATGCCGGTCTCGGCGCCGTCCACGGCCTTGCCGGCCCCCTCGGTGGCCTCAGCAATGCCGCGCATGGCGCGATCTGCGGCGCGCTTCTGCCGCATGTCCTTATGGCGAACCGGCGCGCGGTGGCGAACGCAGTCCTTGCCGGGCGGCTGGATGAGGTGGGGCGCTGGATCGGCGAAGCCTTCGGCGCGGACCGGGGCGATCTGACCGCTGCCGCCAGCCTTCTGGCGCAATGGTCGCGCAACGCTGGACTGCCGGGATTGGCCGAGCTAGGCATCACCGCCAAGGATCGCGAGACGGCCGCCGAGAGCGCCGCCGCTTCTTCGTCGATGAAGGCCAATCCCGCCCTCCTTTCGGCAGAAGTGCTCGCCCAGATCATGGCCGCCGCCGACTGAATCCCGACGCCGCGCACCGGATGTCTTTCGCGGCATGAATTTTGCCGGATTCCGCCCATTGCCAAGGCGCGCCGAAGCCTATCCTGCGCGTCAGTCCCATTCCCAAGCAAGGCCCGCCCCAAATGCCCCATCCCGATGTGCTCTCGATGCTCCTGTCCCGGCGAGCCTGGCATTCGCTGCCCCGCGGTCTTTACCGCGACGACGCCGCCTTCGCGGCGGACCTTGCCAACATCTGGTACAAGGACTGGATCTTTGTCGCCGCCGGGGCCGAACTGCCGAAAACCGGGAACTATGTCACCGTCACGCTCGGCACCTATTCGGTGATCCTTGTGCGCGGCGCCGACGGCATCGCCCGCGCCTTCCACAATTCCTGCCGCCACCGTGGCAGCCGCATCTGTGCGGCGGAAAAGGGCACGGCAGCAAAGCTCGTCTGCCCCTATCACCAGTGGACTTATGAGTTGGACGGGCGCCTCCTTTGGGCGCGCGAGATGGGGCCGGAGTTCAAGCCCGAGGCGCATGGCCTCGGCACGGTTCACTGCCGAGAAGTTCAGGGCATGATCTACATCTGCCTCGATCAGCAGGCGCCGGATCTGGCGCCGATGGAGGCCGAAGCCGCCCGCTACTTGGCCCCGCACGACCCGGCCAACCTGAAGGTCGCCTTCCAGTCCAGGATCATCGAAACCGCCAACTGGAAGCTCGTGCTTGAGAACAACCGCGAATGCTACCATTGCAGCGCCAACCACCCGGCACTTTGCGTGACCTTCCCGGATGACCCGAACCTTGTCGGCGCCGACGATTCCTCCTCCTCGAACTTCGGCCGCGCCCATGTCGATCGCTGCGAAGCCGCAGGCCTTCCGGCGAAATACGTGATCGCGCCGAACGAACAGTGGCGCTTCGTCCGCATTCCGTTCCTCGGCAACGGGGTGAGCTATACGCTTGACGGGAAGGCCGCCGTCGCGAAGCGGGTAGGAAAGGTGCCGTTCGACGATGCCGGATCCTGCCTTTTCTTCCACTATCCGAACACCTGGAACCACTTCCTGTCGGATCAGGTGCTGACCTTCCGCGTCATGCCGATCGGACCGGAGGAAACCGAGGTGACGACAACTTGGCTCGTCCACAAGGATGCCGTCGAAGGGGTCGACTACGACCTGAAGCGCCTGACCGAGGTTTGGACCGACACCAATGACGAGGATCGCCGCATCGTCGAAGAAAACCAGAAGGGCATCAATTCCCCGGCCTATCTGCCCGGCCCCTACAGCCAGGTGCAGGAGGGCGGCGTGAACCAGTTCGTCGACTGGTACTGCCGGACGCTGCAGGACCGGCTTGTCGGCCGCAGCCTCGCAGCCGCGGAGTAGACCGATGATACCGATGCCCCGGGAGGACAGCCCGGTCTGGAAAGACAGCGAGCCGCTTGAATGCGTGATGGTGATCCCCGAGGCGCCGGAGGTCAGGACATTCGCCTTCCGCCCGCCGTCAGGCTCCACCTTCGTCTACCGGCCCGGCCAGTTCATCACGCTGGATCTTCCGGTTCCGGGCGGCAACGTGCAGCGCACCTACACCATCTCTTCCTCACCGGTGTCGAGCGCCTACATCACCGTGACGGTCAAGGTGCAGCCCGGCTCGATCGGCACGCGCTGGATGGTCGATCACCTGAAGCCGGGGATGCGGATCAAGGCCTTCGGGCCATCGGGTCTCTTTCACCTGCCGCGCCAGCCGGACGGGAAATACCTCTTCATCTCCGCAGGGTCCGGCGTCACACCGATGATGTCGATGGCCACCACGCTCTTCGAGCGCGGAGAGGACCCCGACATCTGTTTCATCCAATGCGCCAACAAGCCGACTGACCTCATCTTCCGCCGCAAGCTTGAATTCATGGCCGGCCGCGTCGCCGGGCTGCAACTGCATTTCGTGGTCAAGAGCAGCGATCCCTATGAGGTCTGGACCGGCTACCGCGGCACCTTCTCGCAGCTGATGCTGGGGATGATGTGCAAGGACTATCTGGAGCGTGACGTCTATTGCTGCGGGCCGACGGGCTTCATGACCGGGGTGCGCGATATCCTGAATTCGCTCGGCTATGACATGAGCCGCTATCACCAGGAATCCTTCGCCGCCCCCGCCGAGAGCGTGGCGGAGATCACCGAATTCCACGACCGCGTTCCGGTGGAAAAGGCCCGCGCCACGATCCGCTTCGCGCGGGCGGGTGTCTCGGTCGACTGTACCGAGACGGACACGGTCCTGCAGATCGCCAAAAGGTCGGGCCTGCCGGTCGCCTCGGGCTGCGGCTTCGGCATCTGTGGCACCTGCAAGGTGAAGAAGGTGTCGGGCGAGGTGCTGATGGTCCACAATGGCGGGATCAGCAATGACGACATCGAGGCGGGCTATATCCTCGCCTGCTGCTCACACCCGATCGGCGAGGTCGAGGTCGACGCCTGAGCCGGGGCGGTCTCAGTTCAGCGTCGTGCGGTGTGATACCGGCGACCTGCCGAAGTGCCCGCGGAACACCTTGGAGAAATGCGAGTTCGAGCTGAACCCGCAGGCAACCGCAATTTCGGTGATCGACTGTTCTGACTGCACCAGAAGGTTGCGGGCGCGGTGCAGGCGTATCTGCATGAGATAGGCCTTCGGCGTCGCGCCCAGATACTTGGTGAAAAGCCGCTCCAGCTGCCGGGTGGAAATGCCGATCTCCTCCGCGATCTCGTAGGGCGTCGGCGGGTCCTCCATATTCGTTTCCATCATCGCGATGGCCCGGACCACATGGGCGTTCCGCATCCCGTGGCGCGATTGCAGCGAGACGCGCTGCGGCGCGCTGCCTTCGCGCACGGCGTTGTAGACCATCTGGTCGGCGGCGGCGGTGGCAAGCGCCGCGCGGGCGCCCCTGCCAGATTGCAAGGTTCAGTTTGCCGCCGCACGCGCCGCCGCGAGCCAGCCGTCGCAATCCGCCTGATGCGCGGCGATCCAGTCAGTCGCGTGCTTGTCGATGGCTTCCTGGGTGTTCTCGCCATCGGCGATCAGCTTGTTTTCTGCCGAGATGTCGTTGATGTCGATCTCATCCACCGCAAAGCCAAGGTTCTTGCCGTTGAACTCCGTGTTGCCCGTGGCACCGTCGTGCAGCGCGGTGAAGGCACGCTCAGCCATTCCGCGTCACGCCCCGGGACCAAGGCGTTGATGGTGTGACCGCCACCAGACGGCATCCATGCGCCGAGCGAGACCTTCAGATGGGTCCGTTTCCGGGCCGGATGCAGGTCAGTCGGGATCGGCCAGCGGAAGTAGAAGATGCCGTGCCGGGAGGCGCTCAAATAGGCTGCGAGGCGCATGATGTGTCCCACCATTGTGGCCCACCAGCGGTTTTCGCAGCCAAGTCATTGATTTGTCAGAAGATGGTGGGCGATCCTGGAATCGAACCAGGCATGAGTCGCCTCGGCGGAGTTACAGTCCGCTGCCACACCTTGTAGCATATCGCCCACTGAGCGGGGGAAATAGCCAAGGGGCGGCGGGGCGTCAAGGAGGAAATCCCGCACATCCGGGGCTTGTTTCGGGCGGCGCGCCGACGCATTGTCCGCCGCCACGGCCGGAGGACGGAACGATGAAGAAACCCACCTGGGTGATCGACAAGGAACGCGCGCGCCGCGCGGCTGCGGCCGAGACGGTCTGGCTGTTCGGCATCCATGCGGTGCGCGATGCGCTCGCCAATCCGCGCCGCGAAAAGCTGCGGCTCGTCCTTACCAAGAACGCCGCAGACCGTCTGGGGCCGGAGGGGATCAGCGGGGGGCCGGCGCCCGAGATCGTCGACCCGAGGAAGTTCGATTCCCACGTGCCGATCGACCCGGAAAGCGTCCACCAAGGTGCAGCCCTTGAAGTGAAGCCGCTCCGCTGGGGCAGCCTTGCCGAGATCTGCATCGGCGGCGAGGGCGCCCCCCTTGTCGTCCTTCTCGACCGGGTGACCGATCCGCATAACATCGGCGCCATCCTGCGCTCGGCCGAGGTCTTTGGCGCGCGGGCGGTGATCGCGCCTCTCCGCCACTCCGCGCCGGAGACCGGGGCGCTGGCCAAGACCGCGAGCGGTGCCCTTGAACGCCAGCCCTATCTTCGGGTCGGCAACCTCGCCGACGCGATGGAGGAGCTGAAGGCGATGGGCTTCACCCTGATCGGGCTCGACGGCGACGGCAACGTCACGTTGGCAGAGGCGGTTCAGGGCGCGGGCTCAAGGCCCATCGGTCTTGTCCTTGGCGCCGAGGGGCCAGGCTTGCGCGACAAGACGCGCGACACCTGCGATGTCCTCGCCCGCATCCCCTTTTCGGGCGGCTTCGGCTCGCTCAATGTTTCAAACGCTGCCGCCGTGTCGCTTTACGCGGCCACCGCACGCTGAATCTGACCGCGACATCACGTCACCTTCCGCACAAGCGATCACGCTTGCGGGAGGCCGGTTTGCCGGAAGCGCGGCGCGTGCCATGTTGTTCGCGAGGGGCGCCCCGTCCATCCGCGACACGACCGGACGCCAGACGAGAAGAGGACGACATGTCACTGAGGCGACGCACCCTGATCCTGGCCATTCTCGCGCTGCCTGTGGCGGGCACGATCCTGCGCCCGGCGCTGGCCAAGGAGCCGGAAGTCTATGCCCCGAGCGGCCTGGCAATTGCCGGCTATGACCCGGTCGCCTATTTCACCGCGAGAAAGCCGGTTCAGGGTGCGGCTGAACATGCGCTGCGCTGGCGTGGCGCCACCTGGTATTTTGCCACTGCCGCGAACATGGAGGCCTTCGAGATGAACCCCGCCGCCTACGCCCCGCAATACGGCGGCTACTGTGCCTATTCGGTTTCCCGAGGATCGCTTTCGGCGTCTTCACCGGACGCCTTCGCCATCCACGGCGGGCGCCTCTACCTGACCAGCAGCGTTGCGATTCGCACGGTCTGGGGCGAGGACATCGAAAAAAACATCCGCATTGCCGACGGCAACTGGCAAGACCTGACGGGGAACTGACGTCCGATCACATCTGTGCGACAGGGTCTTTTGCGCGGCGTTTGAATCCCCACATGATATTGCGGGAGCGCGGCACGGAACAGCTGCGTTCCAATTCACTGTCCCTCGTTCCGCAACTGGCGCCCGTCCCTTGGACCGGGCGCTTTTTTCTGCGAGAAGCTGGCGCATGACCGCTCATTCCGATGACGACCTGCACCGTATCCTGACGACGACTCGCGTGATTGCGGTCGTGGGCGTGTCGCCAAATCCGGTGCGGCCCTCGTTCTTCGTGGCGCGCTACCTTGGGCTCAGGGGCTACCGGGTGATTCCCGTCAATCCCGGGCAGGCGGGTACGGTGCTTCTGGGCGAGACGGTCTATTCAGACCTCGGCGCGATCCCGAAGGACATTCCCGTCGACATGGTCGACATCTTCCGCCGTCCGGATGCGGTTCCCGCCATCGTCGACGAGGCGATGGCAGTCCTTCCACGGCTTCGCACGATCTGGATGCAGATCGGCGTCAGCCATCCGCAGGCGGCGGCAAGGGCTGCGGCGGCGGGGATCAGTGTGGTTGAGAACCGCTGCCCGAAGATCGAATACCAGCGGCTTTTCGGCGAACTCAGGATGGGCGGCTTTGCGACCGGCGTGATTTCCTCACGGCTCTAGCAGGGACGGCACGGCGAGGTCGTCGGGGATCGGGCAATCGCGGCGGCCGGCGCCGGCGCAGCGGTCGATCTCGGTCAGGCGGTGTCCGGCGACCGTCGCGGGCTGAGGTTCAGGCGACGCGGTCGGGCGGTTCGCGGCCCGCGAAGAAGGCATCGAGGTTGTCGACCGCGCGGTTGCCCATGGCATCGCGCGTCTCGCGCGTGGCCGAGCCGAGATGGGGCAGCAGCGCCACGTTCTCCATCGTCAGTAGCGCTTCCGTGACCTTCGGCTCTTCCTCGTAGACATCAAGCCCCGCGCCCGCAAGCCGCCCCGCCGCCAGCGCCTCGGCCAGCGCCGTCTCATCCACCACCTCACCCCGCGCGGTGTTGATGAGGAAGGCATCCGGCCGCATCAGCGACAGGCGCCGCGCATCGATCAGGTGGCGATTCGCAGCCCCGCCGGGGCAATGCAGCGACAGGAAGTCGACCTCGGACAACATCTCGTCAAGGCTCGCCACCTGCCGCGCGCCATAGGCGGCGAGGACTTCGGACGCGATGGGCGAGCGGTTCTGCACCTGCACCTTCATGCCGAAGCCATGATGCGCGCGCTGCGCCATCGCCTGACCGATCCGGCCGAAGCCGACGATGCCGATGGTGGCGCCGCTGACCTTGCGGCCGATGAGCTGGCCGGGCCGCCAGCCGTCCCAGAGACCCGCCCGCAGGAAACGCTCGCCTTCGCCGGCGCGACGCGCGACCATCAGGAGAAGCGTCATGGCGATGTCGGCGGTGCAGTCCGAGAGAACGTCGGGCGTGTTCGACACGACGATGCCCGCTGCCTTCGCCGCCCCCGTGTCGATATGGGAGTATCCCACGCCGTAGTTGCCGATGAACTTGAGCCGCCCGCCCGGCGCCAGCACCTCGGCGCCGATCCGGTCGGTGACGGTGGGCAGGATGGCGTCATACTCGCCCGCAGCGGCGCGGAGGTCGGCGGCGGAATGGATCACGTCCCCGGGGGTCAGCGTGACCTCGTAGCTCGCCTTCAGCCGCGCCTCGACCGCTTCCGGCCAGGCCCGGGTCACAAGCACTTTCGGTTTCGGCATCGGCTTTCCCTTCCCCTGTGTGGCGCCCGACCTTCGGGCAGGCACGGGCAAGGCGCAAGGGCTTCAGTCCTTGCCGATCACCTTTTCCTCGCGCGCGATCGACCAGTCGATTAACTGCCGCCAGAGCGCCTCGGCGAGAGCGGGGTCAAGCCCGTGGGCCGTGGCAGAAGCGCGGACCTTGGCGACGACATCCTCCACCCGGTCCTCGATCCGGGCGGGCAGGCCAAGCGCGGGCTTCAACTCGCTCGCGCGGTCGATATAGGTCGCGCGCTCGGCCAAAAGGGCCACGAGGACGGCATCGACGCGGTCGATCTCGGCCCGCACATCGGCCATGGTCTTGCACTCGCTCGCCTTCATCGGGGCCCCGCAGCTTTCCTTGGCCGCGTCATACCCCGGCCCGGCACCTGCCGCAATGCGGCAAGGCCGACCTACACCCCGACATAGGCGGCAAACTGCGGCGACGCTGCCGTCAGCCCGGCGGTCGCCACCGTCTCGGCCACTTTGCCGCCGGTGACGAAGGCGATGCGGTCGGCGACCGACAGCGCCGCATCCACCCGCTGTTCGACGAGCACGGTCGCCACGCCGGTCGCCTTCAGCGCCACGACGGTATCGCGGATGAGCGCGATCATCGAGGGCTGCAACCCCTCGGTCGGCTCGTCGAGCAAAAGCACCTTCGGCTCAAGGCAGAGCGCGCGGGCAATGGCGAGCATCTGCTGTTCGC
>DJUV01000278.1 GCA_002440625.1 Rhodobacteraceae bacterium UBA6273
GTCGCGCGCGCATACTATATAAAGAGCGAAGGCAACCGCCACAAAATCACTTGGGTAATGTGCAAAAGAACAGTATTTTGCACATATGAAGACCCAAGCATCCGCTTTGACTGATGATTTCAATGACCCCCTCATCACCATCGAGGAGGATGAAGAGGCTCACGAAGAGGATCTCTGGTTTCTGCCGGGACCACTCGAAGAAGAACCGGATGATTTGCCTCCCGGGCCACGGGCAGAACCGCCCGACACTGCTGTCATAGAAAACTGGGCAAAGGCAGAGGGCGTTCACGCTGCGCGACTCGCACGGGTTGCTGGACGCCTGGGTGCTCTGGATGACCGGCTGCTGCGCGGTCCTGAAGGCTGGCGGCACCGCCTCGCACTGATCGAGGCGGCAGACCTCAGCTGGTTCGCAGGGGATCGGGTCAGTGCTGATCGTCTGGCCCTTTGGGTATCGATGCGGCTGTCAGGCGCACAGGATGACCCAAACGCGCTGGCAAGAGTTGGATGGGCTGTTCGGCGCCTGACAGGCGGTCCCGGACCGAAGGCTGACTTGGCCGCCTTCCTGGATCGCCGCGATCCCGAGAACATTGAAGGCAGCGCTGAGCGTTTCGAAGATCGCGCGGGCGGATGGTTGGACATAATGGCCGCAGCAGCCGAGCTCCACCCAATCACGCGGGCTTGCATGGGCTTTCATCTCTGGAACCTGGCCGGCCTCGGACAGCACGGCGGCCAGATGGAAGCCGCCGTCACCGCGTCCCGGATCGCGGCCAGCGATGGAAGCGGCGCCATCTTCGCACCGCTCGCCATGGGCGGGGCAGGGGGGCTGCGTGGTTCGGGCTTGCCGCCCGAACGTTTGGCCCGCTGGCTGGATGGGATGAACAGCGCAATTCTAACGGCAATGCGCCATCTAGATGGTACCCAAACATGGAGTGTTCGGGCGGAAGGAGCCATGTCTCAGCTTTCGGGCAGAACTCCGGCCGCTCTTCGGTCTGTGTTGACAGAGTGGCCTTTGGTGTCGGCCCCGATGGCGGAGGCCCTAACAGGCGCAAGTCGCGCGGCTGTTCAAAGGAACCTCGCATGGATGGAAGAGCGAGGCCTGATCCGAGAAGCGACGCAACAAGGACGATTCAGAATGTGGCGGATCAAGGACTAGACCTTTGTGATCAGATCCAGCGACAGGGACCTTCTCGGTTCATTGAGGGAGGAGCGCTTGACGCCAATACTTACGTTCATCGATGCGGCCAAAGGGTCGTGGTTTGAACATCGACCTAAGTGTTTTGGTCAGAATCGCTCTGTGTGATCCGGCAACGAGCTAAGGCAGGCTTTCGAAAAGATCCGGTGTGTCCTCGTCGCGCCGCCTGCTCAGACCTTCGCCAAGATGCAGGCAAGGGTGCTTAATTCGTGTCAGGCCTTTGCCGCCCTCAAAATGGACCCACCCTCCTCTGGGCATGCCAACGCTTACGATCAGCGCCCCACATATTGGACAAGTCCGCCTGAACGATGCGCCCCTCTTGCTTTCACGATCGCCCCGAACTGCCCAACCGCCGCGGACGGATACCGTGCGCCCTGACGACAGACGGCGGGTGTGTGCCTTCCGGTAATACCAGCGGTCCGTCATCCCGTACCCCTTCTTTCCTCTACCCGGCTGCCGCTTGGGGTCGAGCGCACGTAAAAGCCTTGTGGAATAGCCTCCTGCACCAGTCCGACGTGCGAGATCAGGCCGACGGCCCGGCTGCCCTCTGTCAGCGCAGCAAGAACTTGGATCACCTGATCCAACGTGCCCGCCCCATTCTCGGTGTCGAGGCTCCCGAAGCCTTCATCGAAAAAAGTGTCCATCCGGATCTTGCCCGAAAGGCTCTCGACCACATCAGCTAGCCCAAGCGCGAGGGCCAGTGCCGCGATAAAGGTTTCGCCGCCTGACAGCGTTGCTGTCGGGCGCGCCTTGCCGGTGTTGATGTCGAAGACCTCGATTTCGAGCCCACGCTTGCCGCGACCGCCAGATGGCTCGAGCCCACGCGTTAGCCGGTAGCGACCACGTGTCATAGGGTCGAGCCTCATATTCGCCGCCTCGAGAAAGCTGGCGCAGCGCGTCTCGGGCATAGGGCGACTCGAGGTTGTCTTCGGGTCGGAACAGCCCTTGCCCGCCGGTCTGGCGCTGGCCACGCGTAATGGCTCCCAACGTGTCGAGGCGGCGCGCGATGGTCGAAAGGAACCGCTTTTCTGCCTTCACATCCGTCGCCACCGGCCGAAAGAGCGGCGGCTGCGCCTGATTGGTGCGGTTGGTACGGCCGAGACCTTGGATGGCAGCATCGGCCTTCCAGCCGGGTTCCAAGAGGTAGTGGACCCGCAAGCGCTGGTTCTTGGCCCCAAGATCGGCGTGATAACTCCGACCCGTGCCGCCTGCATCCGAGAAGATCAGGATGCGTTTCTGGTCATCCATGAAGGCAGCGGTTTCCGCGAGGTTGGCAGACCCCGCCCGGCTTTCCACGACAAGGCGCGCAGCGTGCCCCTCGCCCTTCCTCACGATGCGGCGCGACCGGCCCGTGACTTCCGCCACCAAATCGGTGCCAAAGCGCTGAACGATCTGATCAAGCGCCCCCGGCACGGGCGGCAGCGAGGCCAGCTTTTCGATCAGCGCGTCGCGACGGCGGGCAGCCTCGCGGCATTCGACCGGCTGGCCGTCCCTCACCACGAGCCGGGAGGAAAGATTGCCCTCACTGTCGGTGAAGGGCTCGTAGAGCTGCACCGGGAAGGAATGGGCGAGGTAGTCGAGGACGTATTCCCGCGGGGTAATGTCGACGCGGATGTCGTTCCATTCGTCGGTCGGGATCTCCGACAGGCGGCGCTCCATCAGCGCTTCGCCCGTCGAGACGATCTGGATGACGGCTGCGTGGCCTGCCGCGAGATCGGCCTCGATGCTGGAAATGAGGGTGGGGGTTTTCATCGAGGTGAGCAGATGGCCGAAGAAGCGCTGCTTGGCGGATTCAAACGCTGAACGTGCAGCGGATTTGGCTTGGCGGTTCAGCGTGCCGCTGTCGCCAGTGATGTTGGCGGCTTCCATCGCGGCGGCGAGATTGTTGTGGATGATGGCGAAGGCCCCGGCATAGGCGTCATAGATGCCGCGCTGCTCGGGCGTCAGCGCATGCTCCAGCATCTCGTATTCGACGCCGTCATAGGAGAGCGACCGGGCGGTGTAGAGACCAAGCGACCGCAGGTCGCGGGCGAGAACCTCCATCGCAGCGACGCCGCCCGCTTCGATGGCTTGCACGAATTCCGCCCGTGTCGCGAACGGAAAATCCTCGCCGCCCCAGAGGCCGAGCCGCTGCGCATAGGCCAGGTTGTGCACCGTCGTGGCTCCCGTGGCAGAGACGTAGACCACGCGGGCATTCGGCAGCTTGTGCTGCAGCCGCAGGCCCGCCCTGCCCTGCTGCGAGGCTTCCGTATCGCCACGCTCGCCCTTCGATCCGGCGGCATTGGCCATGGCATGGCTTTCATCGAACAGGATCACCCCGTCGAAATCTGCCCCGAGCCAGTCGACGATCTGATCGACGCGGGATTTCTTGGCGCCGCGTTCTTCGGAGCGCAGCGTCGCGTAGGTGGTGTAGAGGATGCCCTCGGTCAGCGGGATGTCGCGACCTTGGACAAAGCGCGAGAGCGGCGTGACAAGCAGTCGCTCCTGGCCGAGTGCGGACCAGTCGCGCTGCGCGTCCTCGAGAAGCTTGTCGCTCTTCGAGATCCAGAGCGCCTTGCGACGGCCCTGGCACCAGTTGTCGAGCAAGATCCCGGCCGACTGGCGGCCTTTGCCAGCACCGGTGCCATCGCCCAGGAAGAAACCACGGCGGAAGCGGACAACGTCCGCGGCATCGTCGGGTGCGGCAGAGACCATGTCGCCGGTTTCATCGACGGTCCACGATCCGGCGAGATAGGCGCCATGGGCCTCGCCAGCGTAGATCACGGTCTCAAGTTGGGCATCGGAGAGCAGGCCGTCGTTCAGGACGGCTGCGGGGAGCTTCGGGCGATAGGAGGGTTTGGGGGGCGCAACGGACGCCATAGCCGCCGACTGCACCAGCTTGGTCGGATGAGGTTCCGCGCCGGGGATATCGATGGCCTGTAGGCGGAAGGTCTCGTAGATCGCGTCCGACAGGCGCGCAGCGCTGAGATCGTCCGCTGCCTCGCGCAGGGTATAGGCTAGATCCTCCGTATCCGGCGTGGCGACATGCACGTCCACATTGGCCGCTGCCGTCGAACGTAAGGGTCGAGCGGCAGGGCCGGACGCACGGGGAGGAAGTCCCCGAAAAGGGGAAGCGGGCTGCAATTGAGCGACGGCGCCCGCATCCATCTCGAGGCGCGGCGGGACCTCGACCACGATCCGGGATAGAAGGCTGGCAACATCGGCGGACATGGGCAGGGCCAGATCGGCGGTGGTGCCGCCCCGCTCCCTGCCACGGCATTTGTCGAAGACCGAAATTCGCGTCTCAAAGCTGGTGCCGTGCTTGGCGAATGCGGCACCGGAGACGGCGCCGGTGAACACCAGATGCGCAGCCTCGGTGAGGCGGTCGAAGGTTTCCGCCCAGGCGGGCGCGTCGGGCGCGAAGCTGGCCCCTGTGACAGCGACCAGCCGACCACCGGGGGCCAGCCGGGCAAGCGCCGAGCGCAAATGCCGGGCCGTCGCCTCAGTCGTCCGACCATCGACATGGGCTACCGCCGAAAACGGAGGGTTCATCAGGACGACGCTCGGGCGCAAGCCCGCGTCCAGATGATCGTCGATTTGTGCTGCGTCGAAGGTAGTGACGGGACGCCCCGGGAATAGGTGGCGGAGAAGATCGGCGCGCGTGTCGGCGAGCTCGTTTAGCGCGAGGCTGCCGCCCGCGATCTCCGCGAGGATCGCCAGAAGCCCGGTCCCGGCCGAAGGCTCGAGGACGAGGTCACGGGGCGTGATCTGCGCTGCTGCCATTGCAGCCAGTCCCATGGGCAGCGGCGTCGAGAATTGCTGGAACCGCTTCATCTCCTCCGAGCGCCGCGTGTGCGTGGGCAAAAGGCCCGCCACCTTGGCGAGGATCGGCAGCAACGCGGCAGGTGAGCCCGCCCGGGCCAGAAGCGCGCGGCCGAACTTCCGCAGGAAGAGGACCAGTGCCACCTCACCCGCCTCATAGGCGAGCTTCCAATCCCATGCGCCATCGGCATCGGAGCCGCCAAAGGCGCGCTCCATCTCAAGCCGAAGACGCAGCGCGTCGATCTGTAAGCCCTTCGCGAGGTCGGGCTGCAGCGCCTCGGCCACGGCGAAGATCGCGGGCGCAGGATCGCGAGATGGAACAGGAACGGGGGGCGCAACAGGCGCGAGATAGGTCATCGGGGAACTCCGGAATGAGGGACAGAATGAGGCCCGGACGCCCTCTCTCGGGCACCCTCAGGCCTGATCTTCGCCCGCCCATCTCTCCCTCTCGAACCGACGCGTCCCGGTTGTCTAGCTTGATTTTGTTCTTGTTATGTTCTATATTGAGGGCCAAACCAGCAAGGGAGTTTCCCGATGGACAGCACCACATATGCCTTGCCCGCAACGCCCAAGCAGATCGCCTATGCGCGGTC
>DJUV01000188.1 GCA_002440625.1 Rhodobacteraceae bacterium UBA6273
CGCCAGTGCCGCCACCGCCGGTGCCGCCATTGCCTTCGTTGCCACCATTACCGCCGTTGCCGGTCGAGCCCGGCAAAGACGCCGTGGCCGTGTTGGTCAGCACGGACCCGACTGCCGGGCAATTCGACATCGTGTAGTCGATAATCCGGGCGAAATCGGCTCGGCGCTGGATGGCCGCGATTTCGCGCCGGGTGAACCGGTCGCGCGCGCAGAGCTGATCGCCCTCGGCGTTTCCGGCGCCAGCGCCTGCGGTACCGGCTCCACCAGACATGGACGCCGTCGCGGTGCCGGTCAGGAGCCCCGCGACGCCAGCACATTCCTGGGCCGTATACCGAAGTATCTCTTCATAATCCTGATGCTGCCGCAAAGCGCGCAGCTCTGTGCGCGTAAACTTCCGCTGCTCGCAAAGCCGGCGCCATTCCTGCGGCACACTCGTTTGCGTCCGTGCAGACGCCGCGCTTGGCGCAACGACCGTGCTCACGCTCAATACCCCGGCGGACGCCAGAGCCAGTACAGAAAAACCACCCCACCACTTCATCGCAGACCTCCACAATGCGGGTACGATCCTTCACCCACTGAAGGAATACGTACCCGACCCACACATTTCCCGAGGTCACCCTAACAGGTTCCTGACCGAAGCTGGACCCCGCTGCGTCAAAACTGTGGCACATGTTGCGAAAATGCAGACAATGCCACAATTGGTTGATCGTTGACGCGAGATTGTGTCCACCGAAACCGGATCGGGGAAGCCCGCATCGCCGGGTTTTCAATCGACGGGCGACCATCGCCCCAGATCCTGCCCCAGAGGTTGCAGTCATGCCCGAAAACCCAAGATCGTTTGAGTCGGTCAGGCTGCACAATGACAAAACCTGCCGGCTGATACGTTGCCCGCGGCACGGCAGAGGGGGTCAGTTCCGTTTGGTGATGTAGCCGGTGATCTCGCCCAGCATCCAGGCGCTGCTGAGGATGATTACGAAGGGCAGCGCGCGCAAGTAGCGCCCGCCCCGGCCCTTCGAGGACTGGATGCGGAAATGCCGGAACCAGAGCAACGGCGCAATGATCGGGCTGGCGAAGATCAGCGCCCAGCGCTTCGGCTCCGTCATGTCCCGCACACGGAGTTCGCCGAAGAGCCGGCCCCAGCCAAAGCGTTCGGGGACAAGCTGGCGGAAGGTGGTCGGCGGCCGCTGATGGTGAACCACCAGCTCGTTCGACAGCCAGAGTTCCTCGCCTCGCCCGATCAGGTACCAGTGCACGATCGGTTCGTGATAACGGTCCTTCCACAGGTGCCGGGTTTCATCCAGCGCCTTGCGCGAATAGCTTAGGTTGACGTCCGAAACCCAATCCGCGGGGCCGCTGTCGAAGGGCCGGCCATAGCGCCCGAAATCGGTGCAGTAGAAGGACCAGTTGAGCAAGGGCGCCGGTTCCTTGCATTCGATGGCTCCGCCGATCACGTTCTTGCCGGTTTCGGCATAAAGCCGGACGACGACGCGCGCCCAGTCCTTCTGCGGCCTGCCCCGGTCCTCCAGAATGCCGATGATGTCGCCGGTGGCCGCCGCAAGTCCGGCGGAGCGGCGACGGTCGTAAAGCTCGTGCTTGCCGGCCTCGCTGGTGATCGGACGCTTCGGAACGATCTTGCCCAGCGGCAGGAAGATCACATCGGGAAACTCGCCGGCATAGGCGGCGATTTCGGCGATGCTGTCGTCATAGGGCACGATGACTTCCAGCGGCGGCGGATTTTCGAACGCCGCCACATCGCGGAGAAAGTCGCGGACGTAAGCCCCGCCCTCGACCACCGTCAGCACGATCGAAATCTTGGGATCGCCGTTCATGTTCCTGTCTCCGCCCAGCGCTTCCGGTCAGACCCGGCCAGCGCCCAGTATGTCGAGTTCCACCGGCTGCCCCGTGCGCGTGGAAACCGGCAGCGCCGCCGCCACCTCGACCGCGCGGAGGCCGGCATCGCCATCGGCGATCCTGAGGCCTTTACGGCCTTCGACAAGCCCGATGAAATCGGCCAGCTCGTCGGCGAAGGACTGCTCCGCCGTCGTCTTCCAGGATTTCAACTTCTCGCGCACCGCGATGTCGAAATAGCGCTTGGTGCTGCGCCGCTGCGCCCCGCCGGGCTTGTCCATCACGATGAGGTCGTTGCGCATCGGCGCGTACATGCCCCGCACCATGCCCTTGGAGCCATAGACCTCGACCATGCTCTTGTAGCCGTTCCAGTCGTTCCACGACGCCTGATAGGTGGCCGAAAGACCGGAGGGCGCGGTGAAGACCGCCATCGCGTTGTCCTCGGACCCTTCGACTTTCCAGACCTTGTTGGTCGCAACCCCATAGACGCGGGAAATCTCACCCATCAGGTGCCGCGCCATGTCGGTCATGTGGATGCCCACGTCCCACATGGCCCCGCCGCCCGAGAATTTCGACTGGTATTCCCAGTCATGCGCGAAGTTACCAAGCCCGCCGTGGCCGCCGTAGATACGGATGTGGTCGATCTCGCCGATCTGACCCGATGCCATCACGTCCTTCACATAGGAAAAGGCGGGATAGTAGCGCATGTTGAAGCCGGCGCCCAACTGCCGGCCAGCCGCCTTAGCCGCCGCATGGATGCGCCGCGCGCCCTCGACAGTGTTCGAGAGAGGCTTTTCGGTCAGGACATGCAGGCCCGCCTTGAAGGCCGCAAGGCAAAGCGGCTCGCGCACATGCGCCGGGGTCGAGATGACCACCGCGTCCATCGGCACGGCGAGAAGTTCGTCAAGCGTGGTGAACGCCGGCGCGCCATGCGCATGACGCTCCGCCAGTTCGCGCGAGAGGTCCATCACTGCCGCGAGCTCCGCCTTCGGCTCGGAGAGAATGGTCGCCACCCGCATCTGTCCGATCTTGCCGGCCGCCCCGATCACGCCAATCCGCATCCGCCGTCCTTCGGCCCCGTCGGGGCGCCATGCCAATTCGTTCAATCAATCCCAACCGGCTAACATGGCCTGCCATTTCAATCCAGTGCGCCCGCGCGAGGCGCTTTCCAATGACGCCGGGCTGTGGCTATTCTGCGCTGCGGCGACTGAAGGGCGCGGAGATGGAAACAGACTGGGCGGGGCGTCAGGTTTTTGTCACCGGGGCCACCGGATTCATCGGAAGGCGGCTGGTCGATGCGCTGACCCGTGCCGGCGCCGTGGTGACGGTCCTGACCCGGTCGCGCGCCTCGCTTTCCGGTCTGCCTGCGGCGGTCCGGACCTGCATCGGCGCCATGACCGACCGGAAGGCGCTGGAAAAGGCGCTTGCCGGGCAAGAGATCCTCTTCAACCTCGCCTATGACGTTCGCGCCACCGCCGCCGAGAACCTCAGGGCGTTCGACAGCCTGCTCGCCGCCGCTTCCGGGGCCGGAGTAAATCGGATCGTCCATATGTCCTCCATCGTCGTCTACGACGCCTGGCCCGCCGCCGACTGTGTCGAGACCGGAACGATGGACCGCCCCGGCGGCGGCCCCTACCGCCGCGCCAAGATCGAGATGGAGCGCCGCCTGATGGCCGGCCCCCTGCCCGCCGCGATCCTCCAGCCCACCATCGTCTGGGGTCCGGGCTCGTCGCTTTGGACCGACGGTTTCGCCCGCGCACTTCTCGCTGGCGGCGTGGTGATCCCGGAGCCGGAAGGCCTCTGCAACGGTGTCTTTGTCGATGACGTTGTGCAGGCCTGCATGAAGGCGGCGCAGGTTCCCGGCCTTGGCCGCGAGCGTTTCGTGATTTCGGGGGCTGAGCCCTTTGCCTGGTCGGCGCTGGTTGATGGCTATGCGGCCATCCTCGACACGAAAGGCGCGCTGCGGGAGCCGGCAGACGAGATCGAAAAAGCGTTCGGTCCCAAGCCGGTCGAAGGCACCGAAGACCCCGCCCCCTCCGCCGCCGCGAGGATCAGCGCCCTCGCGCGGCGGCTGATCGGCCATCGCCGGTTCGAGGCGCTGGTGGGTTTGGCGCGGTCAAGACTTGCGTCAAACGGCCCCCTCCGCCCCGACCACCACCTATTCGCGGAATACACAGGCCGCGGCCTCTGCCGCATTGACCACGCCCGCGCTCGTCTCGGCTACGCGCCGGAATTCGACCTCGCGCGCGGGCTGGAGGCGACGGCGGCGCATCTGAAGGCAATGAAGGGATAGCGTTGCGCCTTACCCTCTGCGGCTCAGCCGGCAATAGGTCTCTTCGAACTGCCGGTGCACCCAGTCGGGATCGAACCGGCCGAGCTTCGACCGTTCCAGCGCCGCCGCCGCCATCTGCGCCCGAAGCGGATCGTCGGTCAGGATGCGCGTCACCTCCCGTGCGACCGCCTCGACATCGCCGATCGGCACCACCGCGCCCACCTCGTCGTCGATGAGTTCCACCACCCCGGAACAGGCCGTCGCCACCGCCGGAATCCCCGCCCGGAACGCCTCGACGATGGTGAAGGGCAAGGCCTCCCAGCGCGAAGTCAGAAGGAAAAGGTCGGCGGCGCTGAGGTAGAGATGCGGCTGGCTGACCCGGCCGAGGAAGATCATGTGGCGCTCCACACCCCTCTCCCTCGCCAGCGCCTTCAGCATCGCCTCATCGACCCCGTCGCCCGCAACGGCAAAACGCCAGCCGGGATGCGCCGGGACCATTCGCGCGACCGCCTCGATCAGCACGTCGATGCCCTTCTGATGCATGAGCCGCGCCACGGTGATGACGAGCCGGTCGCCACTGCCCAAAAGCTCTGCGCGAAGTGCCTGGCGATCCGCTTCCGGTACATCCGGCTGCGGCGCCACACCGAGCCCCAGCACTTTCAGCTTGCCCCTGGGCACCTGCCCCACCGTCGCCAGGTCTTCGGCCGAGCGGTGCGAGGGTGTAATGACGAGATCCGCCCGCCGCGCCGTGGCCCCGAAGGCGGCGATGCGCCCGGGTTCCGAGCCGTGGTAAGTGACGGCAAGCGGCACACCAAGCCCCGTCCGCGCGAGGTTCGCCACAAGTGCCGGGGCGGATTCGTGGGCATGGATCACATCGACCGGGTTCGCCTTCAGCCAGCGCCGGAGCATCCATGCCGAAGTCAGCACCGAAGCAACCCGCCCGACAGCCCCCCTGCCCCCGTCGGTGGACACAAACTTCGTCGGCAGGTCGAGAAAATCGCTGTCGCTCTCCGGTCCCGCCCAAGCGGCCGGGGTGCCGCCCAGCGTCACCCGGTGCCCCTCGGCCCGCATCCAGTCCCTCAGCGCCAGAACATGCCGCGAGATGCCGCCCATGCCGAATTGGGTCTGCATCTCAAGCACATGTAGCCGCCTGCGGTTCGCCATGCCGTCGCCGATCCAGTTTCCGTCTCTTGGAGCCTCATCCTGAAATAGCGCAAGCGGCGCACGAAGGCACGGCCTCGCGAAGGCACCGCGCCGATAAATTCCGCCTGTGCAACGATGCGACGGAACCGCGCCGTTTGACGCAGTCATGCCGGAGAACCCGGCACCGCCCGCGGCATGCCGCGTGACCTCCCCGGAGACCTCCGCCAGGATGAACGCCTACGGGCAGAGTTGCCATGATCCCGATCGTCATCGACGCGCTCAGACGGGACAATGAACGCGGCTTCGGTCACTTGACCCGCAACCGCTTGGCAGCCCCCGCCGCTCACGGCACAGGTCTCCATAACACGCTCCTCTGCGACCGGGACCCCGAACGCCCGGTCCCGGCCAGTGTCGATGTGGTGATCGGTTGCTGACCTTCATTGGCGGCACCGCAGGCGCCCGTTTCCGGGACAATGTCGCGAAATTGCAGGAAAGCGGTCGCGCCGCAGCCGGCGCTTGCGGCAGGGTCAGCTTTGCCGGAGAGCTTGACGACGAGGAAATGGCGGCGCCTCTTGATCTCTCCGCCGCGCTCGTGATGTCCTCGCCTTGGGAAGGCTTCGGGCTTTCCGCGCTCGAATCCAAGTCCTGCGCCGTGCCGGCCCTCGCCTCCGAACGTGGCAACCGGCTGGAAGCGGCGGGCGACGGCGGCCTCTGCTTTGATCCGGCGACCGGCAACGCTCGCCGCCGATGCGACCCGCCTCCTGACCGAGCCGGGCCTCGCCGCTGCACCAGCTCGGACGCCGGAGCTTCTTCGTTGTCCAAATACCCTGGGGGTCCGGGGGTAAAACCCCCGGCGCTCGCCGCGGTCAGGTCCGCCCGAATTCATCCTCGATGCGGATGATGTCGTCTTCTTCAAGATAGGTCCCGGTCTGCACCTCGATGATCTCGACCGGGATG
>DJUV01000097.1 GCA_002440625.1 Rhodobacteraceae bacterium UBA6273
CGCTTCCGGCAGGAGCTTTACGACCGGCTGAACGTGGTGCCGATCCCGGTTCCGTCGCTTGAGGAACGCCGCGAGGATATCCCCGAACTGGCCCGCCATTTCATCGAGGCCTTCAACCGGACGCAGGGCCTGCCGCTCCGCAGCTTGAGCGAAGAGGCAGATGCGCTGATGCAGACCATGGCCTGGCCGGGCAACATCCGCCAGCTTCGCAACGTCATCGAACGGGTTCTGATCCTTGGTGAGGGCACCGGCGCCATCGACGCGCGCGAACTCCCCGGACATAGCGACGGGCCGCAGGAGGAAGGGCGCATTGTCCTGTCCGGCGGGTTGGCGACGCTGCCCCTGCGCGACGCGCGCGAACTGTTCGAGCGGGAGTACCTGCTGACCCAGATCAACCGCTTCGGCGGCAATATCAGCCGCACGGCGACCTTCGTCGGCATGGAGCGGTCGGCGCTCCACCGCAAGCTGAAGTCGCTTGGCGTCGTCACCACCTCGAAGTCCGGCGCCCGCGTCGCGCACCTTGAGGAGGAAGAGGAAGAAGCCGACGCCTGAGATGGCCCCCGGGGTTGCGGTCAGCGGCCCGGCGTTGACCCCGCCGGACGCCCCGCCTATCAAGTGCCCAAGCCCCTGGAAGGAGTGCGGACATGAAGGTCATCATCTGCGGCGCGGGTCAGGTCGGCTGGCAGATCGCGCGCCACCTCGCCGGGGAGCGCAACGACGTCACCATCATCGACCGGGATGCCGACCTCGTGCGGCGCGCCACCGAGTCGCTCGACGTGCAGGGCGTGGCGGGCTTTGCCTCCTATCCCGACGTTCTCGAACAGGCCGGGGCGCGGGATGCCGACATGATCATCGCGGCGACCCATTCGGATGAAGTGAACATGGTCGTCTGCCAGGTCGCCCATTCGATCTTCGGCATCACCCGCAAGATCGCCCGGCTTCGGGCGCAGTCCTACATGGATGCGATCTATTCCGACCTTTACCGCCGCGACCACCTTCCCATCGACGTGGTGATCAGCCCGGAAAAGGAAGTGGCCGAGGCGGCGCTGCAACGGCTCGCGGCGCCCTCCACCTTCGACACCGAAAGCTTCATGAACAACAAGGTGCAGCTTCTCGGCATTGCCCTTGACGAGGATTGCCCGGTCCTCAACACGCCGCTCAGGCAGCTCACCGACCTCTTCTCAACGCTCCGCGCCATCGTCGTCGGCATCCGCCGCGAGGGCCGGCTTTTCGCGCCCGAGCCGGGCGACCAGTTGTTCGACACCGACCAGATCTATGTCCTCAGCCATGTCGAGGACGTGAACCGGACCCTCGACATCTTCGGCAAGGACACCAAGAAGCAGGAACGCATCGTCATCATCGGCGGCGGCAGCGTCGGCCTTGCGGTGGCGCGTGCGCTCGAACAGCGCACCGACCGGGTGCGCGCCAAGATCATCGAGCGCAACCGCGGTCAGGCGGAGCAGGCGGCGGACGCGCTCGAACGCACCATCGTCCTCAACGGCGACGGCATGGACATCGACATCCTGTCGGAGGCGAACATCGACCGCGCCGATGCGGTCCTGACCGTGACCGATGACGACAAGACCAACATCCTCGCCGCCGTTCGCGCCAAGCAGGCGGGCTGTGCGATGGCGATTTCGCTCATCAACGATCCGACACTGGTGCCGCTGATGGGCGCGCTCGACATCGACGCCTACATCAATCCCCGGGCGACCACGGTTTCGTCGATCCTGCGTCACATCCGGCACGGCAAGGTGCGGGCGATCTATTCCATCGGCGATGCCGAGGCCGAGGTGATCGAGGCGCAGGTGCTTGGCACCTCGCCCATCGCCGGGCGGCTGGTGCGCGACATCGAGTTTCCCGAAGGCGTGCTGGTCGGTTCGCTGATGAAGGGCGAAAAGGTGGTGAAGCCGACCGGGGACACCAAGGTCGAAGAGGGCGACGTGGTCCTTCTCTTCTGCATGGCCGGCGACGTTCCCGAAGTGGAGCGGCTCCTGCAAGTCTCCATCGACTTCTTCTGAAAGATGAGTCGGCTTTTCCAGCTTCCCTTCTTCGTGCTCCTGACCGGGGTCGGGGCGCTGTCCATGTATGTTCCCGCCATGCACGGCTATGCCGATCGCGACTATTTCGTCGCGCGCATCTTCTTCTATTCGGGGTCGCTCTTTCTCTTGATCGCGGTGCTGGTCGGCGTCGCCACCGCCACCAACGCGCCGTCGCGGGTACCGCGCAACCAGCTTCTGACGCTGCTCGGGGCCTATACCGTTCTCCCTGTCCTCTTCGCCGTTCCGTTCTGGGAAGCGGTGCGGGACACGACCTTCTACAACGCCTGGTGGGAAATGGTGTCGTCCTTCACCACGACGGGGGCGAGCCTTTACGAGCCCAGCCGGCTTGCGCCGTCCCTGCACCTCTGGCGGGCCCTGGTCGGCTGGATGGGCGGGTTCTTCGTTCTCCTGACCGCGATCGCCATCCTCGCGCCGATGCACCTCGGCGGGTTCGAGGTCATGTCGGCGGCGTCACCGGGGCAGGGCGCTGCCGTGGGCGGGCTGAAGGAAAAGGCCGTGGATCCCGGTGAACGGGTCCGGCGCTATTTCGTGACGCTCTTTCCGGCCTATGCCGGATTGACGCTGGTGCTGTGGATGGCGCTGCAAGTCGCGGGAGACCCGCCGCTGGTGGCCGCCAGCCATGCAATGTCGACCCTTGCGACCTCGGGCATCTCGCCGATCGGCGGAACCGCGACGGCCGGTTCGGGCGCGGCCGGGGAGTTTGTCATTTTCTTCTTCCTGATCTTCGCGCTGTCCCGCCAGCTTTATCCCAGCGGCCGGACCGTGCGCACGAAGCGCAGCCTGATCGAGGATCCTGAACTGAAGATGGCGCTGCTGCTGGTGACCCTGGTGCCGGCGCTTCTCTTCCTGCGCCACTGGGTCGGGGCGCTCGAGGTTGACGAGGTCAGGGATACGGTGGCCGCCGCCCGCGCGCTCTGGGGTACGGTCTTTACCGTGCTGTCGTTCCTGACCACCACCGGTTTCGAAAGCGCCGACTGGGCCGAGGCGCAGGCATGGTCCGGGCTGGCGACTCCCGGTCTCATCCTTGCCGGTCTCGCGGTGATCGGCGGCGGCGTGGCGACCACGGCCGGCGGGGTGAAACTTCTGCGGGTCTACGCGCTTTACCGCCACGGCGAACGCGAGATCGAGCGGCTGGTGCATCCCAATTCGATCGGCGGGTCCGGCGCACAGGCGCGTCACATCCGGCGGCAGGGCGCGCAGATATCCTGGATCTTCTTCATGCTCTTTGCACTGTCCATCGCCGTCACCATGCTCGGCCTGTCGCTGACCGGCCTCGATTTCGAGGCCTCGACGATCTTTTCGGTGGCCGCGCTGTCCAACACCGGGCCGCTTGCCGCGGTGACGGCCGGGAAGCCGCTGTCCTGGGCCGAACTTGACACGATCGCGCGAAGCATCGCGGCTGCGGCGATGGTGCTGGGCCGCCTGGAAACCCTGGCCCTCATCGCACTTCTGAACCCGGAATTCTGGCGCAGCTAGGCGACGTAACCGCGCCTCTCCGCGGGCCAGATTTTCTGGTGGAACTTCCGCCAAACTTACGCATACTCGGCCCAAGCCTCCGGTGCAGCGCCGAGAGGCGGGACCAAGCGCGACATAAGAACAAAGGCGACAAAGAACATGGCTGCCGACAAACAGAATTTGCAGGATGCCTTTCTGAACCACGTCCGCAAGGCGAAGGTTCCGGTGACGATCTTCCTCATCAACGGCGTCAAGCTTCAGGGTGTGATCACCTGGTTCGACAATTTCTGCGTACTCCTGCGCCGGGACGGCCAATCGCAGCTGGTCTACAAGCACGCGATCTCGACCATCATGCCGGGGCAGCCGATCTCCCTTTACGAGGGCGAAGACTGACTGAAACGGTACCTGTCAGGCAGGGGCCGACCCGGGCCTTCGTGCTGCATCCCGACCGGCACGGCAGACATGCGCGCCGGGAGCCGAAGCTTGCGCTTGAGGAGGCGGTGGCGCTGGCCACCGCCCTTCCTGATATCGCGGTGGTCGGGTCCGATGTGGTGCGGCTGCCGAAGGTCAGCCCCGGCACGCTTTTCGGGTCGGGCAAGGTCGCGGAGCTGAAGGCGCGTTTTGCCGAGCTTGAGGTCGATCTGGTGCTGGTGGACGGTGCCGTGGGCCCGGTCCAGCAGCGCAACCTGGAAAAGGAATGGAACGTCAAGCTTCTCGACCGGACCGGGCTGATCCTCGAGATTTTCGCCGACCGGGCGCGGACGCGGGAAGGCGTGCTGCAGGTGGAGCTTGCGGCGCTGTCCTACCAGCGCACCCGTCTTGTCCGCGCCTGGACCCACCTGGAACGCCAGCGCGGCGGCTTCGGCTTTGTCGGCGGCCCCGGCGAGACGCAGATCGAGGCCGACCGGCGGGCCATCGACGACGAAGTGCTGAAGATCAAGCGCCAGCTTGGCAAGGTGGTCAAGACGCGCGAATTGCACCGCGCCGCGCGCCGCAAGGTGCCGTTCCCGGTGGTGGCGCTTGTGGGCTACACCAATGCCGGCAAATCGACGCTCTTCAACCGGATGACCGGGGCGGATGTGCTGGCCAAGGACATGCTTTTCGCCACGCTCGACCCGACGATGCGCGGCGTCGTGCTGCCGTCAGGGAAGAAGGTGATCCTTTCGGATACTGTGGGCTTCATCTCTGACCTGCCGACCCAGTTGGTCGCCGCCTTCCGCGCCACGCTGGAGGAAGTGCTTGAGGCGGACCTGATCCTCCATGTCCGCGACATCGCCCATCCCGAGACCGAAGAGCAGGCCGAGGACGTGGGCGAGATCCTCGAAAGCCTTGGGGTGGATGAGAACGTGCCGCTTTTCGAGATCTGGAACAAGATCGACCTTCTGGCGCCGGCCTTGCGTGAGGCGCTTCTGGTGCAGGACGCGCGGACGCCCGGTGTCCATGCGGTGTCTGCGATCACCGGGGAGGGGCTCGATGGCCTGCTTGCCGCGATCGGCGAGGCGCTGGACGAGGAACGGATCGAGGATACCGTCGATCTGCCCTTCGCCGATGGCCGTCGGCGCGCTTGGCTCCACGAGGCGGGCGTGGTCCTGAGCGAGGTTTCGGGCGAGGACGGCTTGCGCCTTGCGGTGCGCTGGACGGCGCGGCAGCGGGCGGCATTCCGCGCGCTCTGACCACCTTGTCGATTCGTTCTGGTGCCGGACAGGTGACAGTCCTTACCCGAACGCCGGATTGATGCGCTGCCGTCGCTGAGGCAGAGCCGCCGCAGGATTCCGGCATTTCATCATCGCGCCGGGTTTCGAGCTGGCGACTGTTTTTGGATCGCAACCAATCAGCCACCGGAGCGCCGTAAAACCTTCACTGCCAACAGATTCGGCGCAGCAAATGTTCACGAAAGCGGAACAATCCGTCGTCCTCGGCTGCCACAATTCTGACATGATTCCAACGGTTTCGGTTGGGCGCGCCGGGCGCCCATGCCTATCATGATCCTGACCCGGAGAAACGACCGGCAATGGGCGCGGTCGAACCGGAGTGGAAATTGAATAAGGCGCGGCAACGACCGTGCCGGGGTACGGCACATGGTGGGGGGCACCGCCTGCACAAGGCGTGAATGGGAAAGGGACATATCCTTCCCGCAACGGGGTGGCGCGCGCAAACGCGCGTTTTACCCAGACAACGGCTGTGGCGCCGGGCCGGCAGGCCCCGCCTTTGCTTCGGTTTCACCCGAAGGTCGCCCGGTGCGACGGGAAAATTCTCGTCCCGCCGCCCGGGCCTCCGAGGGCAAGGGCGGCGCTTCGCTTCCGTTTGGCGTGTTCACCACGCCCGCCGGGGTGAGCGCCGCCCTGACGAATACGCCTCCGACCCAAAGGAGGTGCCCGCGATGCTGCGGCGCGCTTCTTCACTGAACCGGGGGTACACCTGACCGTGACCTGCTTTACACCCGGCACAGCCATTGCCACGCCCACCGGCGCCCGCGCCGTCGAAGGCCTCGCCCCCGGCGACCGCGTCATCACCCGCGACAACGGCATCCGCGAAATTGTCTGGGTCGGACAGAAGGTGGTCGACTTCGCCGACCTCGCGCGCGAGCCTCATCTCGGCCCGGTATTCGTGGCGCAGGGCAGTTTCGGCGGCGGACTGCCGCAACGGGACACCATCGTCGCGCCGAACCAGCGGTTCCTGGTGTCGAGCGAACGGACCATGCTGCCCTTCGCGGATCATGAGGCGCTCATCGCCGCGAAGCATCTTGAGAACAGCCGCGACATCCGGGCCGTCCCGGTGCTCGGCGTGACCTACATCCACATCATGTGCGACCGGCA
>DJUV01000100.1 GCA_002440625.1 Rhodobacteraceae bacterium UBA6273
TGATCCGGCCCAAAGGCCAGATCGCGGATCGCGCCCCTTGGGGCGCGATTTTCGTTTCCAAACAGGCACTTGAATGTTTCCGAAATGACGACGGATAAGCCTCAAAATGCGCGCCTCGCGCCCTATTCGTGCCACGTTGCAGAGGCTAAGTGGTGGTAAGACGGAAATCGGCTCGGGCCTAGCCCGGTGAGGTAAAGCCAACATCAGTTTGTGGAGCGAGACATGATTGACTGGTTCAAGAATTTCAGGAACGACGAGTCTGGCGCCGTCACGGTCGACTGGGTTGTCCTGACGGCGAGCGTTTGCGGTCTGGTCGCCCTGGCCATAGCGGGGCTTCAGGGCAACATGAGCAGCATCGGCCAAAAGGTCGAAGTGTTCCTGTCGAGCCAGAGCATCAATTCGACATTCTGATCCAGGGCGCTGAACCGACCGAAGCGGGCGTCCGGCGGGGCGCCCGCGTTGCATTCAGAGACCCCGCGCAATGTTTCCACTTCGCGCATGGTTTCACCCGCTCGGCGATCTTTGACCACCATTTCGCCGTATTCGTTTATCATATACAGCCTGAACGGACGGGTCCCGTGCTGCCAGCCGGCCGGACCCTGCCCGAAAGTCGAAAGGACGAAAGATGCGTTTGGTATTTGGTCTGGTTCTGCTGCTTGGCATCGGACTGGCGGGCTTTGCGGTCTACATGGCTCAGGACTACATCGCGCAGGCTCAGGCCGACCGCGATCGGCTGGCGGCCGAACAGGCCAATGCGCCGAAGCTCGTCGATATCGTCGTCGCCAACAAGCAGTTGAAATACGGTGACCGGTTCACCCGCGCCGATCTTGAGGTCATCAAGGTGCAGGAAGGCAAGACGCCGCAGGGCGCCTTCAGCCTCATCGTCGCACCGCAGGGTGGCGATCCGGCCATTGTTCCGGTCTTCTTCGAGGGCGAGACGCGCAGCCGCGCGGCGCTGCGCAGCTATGAACCCTTCGAGCCGATCCTTGCCGCCAAGATCACCGAACCCGGCGTCGATGCCGGCATCAACGCCAACCTCTCTGCCGGGATGCGCGCCTTCGCCATCAACGTCGATGTGACCTCGGGCGTGTCGGGCTTTCTCCGGCCGGGCGACCGCGTCGATGTCTACTGGGGCGGTGCGATCAACGGTCAGGATACCTCGAAGTTGATCGAGGAGGCGGTCCGCCTGATCGCCATCGACCAAAGCGCCGATGCCGACAGGTCGGAAGAAACGGCAATCGCCCGCACGGTGACGATCGAGGGCACGCCGCAGCAGGTCGCTGCCCTGGCGCTTGCGCAGCAGACCGGCCGACTGACCCTGTCGCTTGTCGGCGCGAATGACACCGGCGAGGTCGGCACGCTTTCCGTCGACCGCAACACGCTTCTTGGCATCACCGAGGAAGTTGCGGCCCCGGTGGCGGCGCCCGAGAAGGTCTGCACGATCCGCACCAACAAGGGCGGCGAGGTGATCGAGACGGTCATCCCCTGCGCGAATTGATCCGGCGCGGGTTACAAAGATCCTGACCTACAACATGCGGTGTCGCCCTTCAGGCGGCACCGCAACAAATTTGTGGGTGTTGCCGAACGCCCACATCAGAGTCGCCCAGCAAATCATTGATTCTTGCAAAAAAACCGCCCCTGCCGCATTGTGTCGCACAATAGGGCGAAAAAGACCCACCCAGAGGCGTGATCGGAGAGGCAGGTCACATGAGCATTAAGTTCACTGTTGCGGCAGGGCTGCTGGGCATTTCGCTCACCCTGACACAAGTGCCGATGGCACATTCGGAAACACTCAAGATCGTCAACGGGTCTGTGGCCAGTGCGCTCAGCGTGCCGATGAACCGGGCGGTGGTTGTCGAATCCGATCAGCCATTCGCGGAACTCTCGATCGCAAACCCCGGAATCGCCGACATTTCGACCCTGTCCGACAAGTCGATCTACGTGCTTGGAAAGGCACCGGGACGCACGACGCTGACGCTTCTGGCGCCTGACGGCAAGCTCATCACCAATGTCGATGTGCAGGTCACGCTGGACGTGGCCGAGTTCAAGGAACGGCTCCAGCAGATCCTTCCGGGCGAGAAGATCGAAGTCAGGACGGCGAACGACGGCATCGTGTTGTCGGGCGTGGTCTCGTCGACCGCGAAGCTCGACCGCGCGCTTGATCTGGCCGAACGTTATGCGCCGGGCCGCGTGTCGAACCTGATGAATGTCGGCGGTGTCCAGCAGGTCATGCTGAAAGTGCGCTTCGCGGAGATGTCGCGTTCGGTGACCAAGCAGTTGCAGGCCGGTGTTACGGCAGATGTGAACACGTCGAACCTGCTCGGTCTTGTAGGCACGGGTTCCGGCAACATCACCCCCACTGCGACGCCGAACCCCGCCACGGGCCTTCCTGGCCTGGTCACTACGGTTTCGCCCAATGGGGCAAACGCCGGGCAGGCACTGTTCGGCTTTTCGGCTGGGGCAGTGCAGTTCAACGTCATGCTTGAAGCATTGGAAAGCAGGGGCTTGGTCCGCACCCTCGCGGAACCGAACCTGACGGCGCTGTCGGGCCAGGAGGCCAAGTTTCTCGCCGGCGGCGAAGTGCCGATCCCGGTGCGGAGCGACAACAACTCCGTCACCGTCGACTATAAGCCCTTCGGTGTCGAACTATCCTTCACCCCGACGGTGGTTGACGGCGACATCATCAACCTGCAGCTCAACGCGGCGGTTTCCGGCATCGACCCCACCGTGACCACGGATGTCGGCAACGGAATCGTGCTGACCGGCTTCAAGCGGCGCGAGACGGAAAGCACCGTCGAGATGCGCGACGGCGAAAGCTTCGCCATCGCCGGCCTCCTGCAGGACGACTTCACCGACCTCAGCAGCCAGGTTCCGTGGCTCGGCGACATTCCGATCCTCGGCGCCCTCTTCCGCAGCGCCGACTACCGCCGCAACCAGTCCGAGCTTGTCATCATCGTGACGCCACACCTTGTCTCGCCGACCCGCGGCGAAGCTCTGGCGCTGCCGACCGACCGGGTAAAGCCGCCAACCGAGGCTGAACTGTTCCTGTTCGGCAAGACATCCGCAACCGGCAAATCGAAGGGCGCGGTTGGCGAGGTGGCGCGGCAGGATTATTCCGGCTCCTATGGCTATGTGATGGAGTGAGAACATGCAGAGCAAGCTTCCTCTCCTGATCATCACCGCCGGCATCACTGCCCTCTCCGGCTGCTCGCGCGAGACCAACCTGACGCGCGCCTTCTACGCCGAAGCCGGCAGCGAGATCGAGACGCGCGATTTCGGCAACGCCACAATGAACAACACCATGGTTCAGACCGGCGAGCGCGACTATGCCATCGACCTGACCCGCCGCTTTGCGTCAGATGTGCCAAGCACGGTCAACTTCGCCTTCAACAGCTCGGTTCTTGACGCAGAAGCGCAGGCCGCCCTTCGCCGGCAAGCCGACTGGATCCGGCAATTCCCAGAGGTTCGGTTCCGCGTCTACGGCCATACCGACCTCGTTGGGTCGACCTCCTACAACAAGAGCCTCGGGATGCGCCGGGCGCAGGCCGTCGTCGCATTCCTGACCAGCCAGGGGATCAGCCGGTCGCGGCTTGAGGCAGTCGCGTCCTACGGCAAGACGCAGCCAGTGGTTTACAGCGAAGGACCTGAACGGCGGAACCGCCGCACCGTCACCGAGGTGTCCGGCTTCGTTTCAAACAACCCCCTCGTGCTCAACGGAAAATACGCGGCGATCATCTTCCGCGAATACGTCAAGAGCGCGGTGCCGATCCAGGAAACGCAAGAGGTTACTGCCGGCTCGGGAGCGGCAGGAAGCGGCGGCTGAGGCGAGCAATCGCCAATTGTTTCGCGCTATGGGCGGGCTTTGGCAACAAAGCCCGCTCTTTTCGTCAGATCGTCGCCCATGCATCGCATAATTACGGAACTTTAGCCCCAAATTTGCCAAGATTGTCCGCGAGTTTCGAACCTCGAGAGTAGTGGCGCGACCTAAGAGTCGTGCGGGGTGAATGGGTTTGGGACCTGGTCGATTCGATGACGAAGCGGACAGCGCAGGCCGATCCGCGCCGCCAGGTGGAGAAGGACGTGTGGGAATGAGCAGCGTAGCAGTTTTGCAACCTGAACCGGCGCCGATCGTGGCTTGCACGATCTCGCGGGATGTCAGCAACTTTGACCTCCTGATCGAGGACATGGAAACCGAGCTTGGCGAAAGCTGGGGCGATCTGACGTTCGACGACGCCATCCTCTTTCTCAACCAGCCGGACGCGAATGCACTTGAGTTCGTCGCCGTCGCCGTCGATGCCCAGGACGAGAACGACCTGACGCGGATTTCGGGGATCATCACGACCGCCAAGGAAAAGGGCGTCAAGATCATCCTGATCGCTGAGGAGGTAAGCCCGATCGCGCTGCACCAGCTTCTCAAGCTTGGCGCCGACGATTTTGTCCCCTACCCGCTTCCCGAGAACGCCCTTCACGAGGCGATCGAACGTCTGCACCGCGCCCCGGTAGCCGAGGCTGTCGCCGAACCGGCAGCCGTGACCCCGAGCTTCAAGCCGAAGGGTGACCGCGACGGCGTCATCCTGCCGGTGCATGGGCTTGCCGGCGGCACCGGCGCCACGACGCTGGCCGTCAACCTCGCCTGGGAACTGGCAACCATCCAGAAGGACAACGCGCCCCGCGTCTGCCTTCTCGATTTCGATTTCCAGTATGGCTCGATCTCGACCTACCTCGACCTGCCGCGCCGCGAAGCGGTCTACGAGATGCTCTCGGACACCGCTTCGGTCGACAACGTGAGCTTCCTGCAGGCGCTTTTGACATTCAACGACAGGCTTCATGTCATGACCGCGCCGTCAGAGATGCTGCCGCTCGACATCGTCACCTCGGAAGATATCAACCGGGTCCTTGACGTGGCACGGGCGAATTTCGATTTCGTGGTGGTCGACATGCCGTCGACAGTCGTGCAGTGGACCGAAGCCGTGCTGAACCAGGCGCATGTCTACTTCGCGACGATGGAACTCGACATGCGCTCGGCGCAGAACGCGCTGCGCATGATCCGCGCGCTGAAGGCGGAAGAGCTTCCGTTCGAGAAACTGCGCTACGCCTTGAACCGTGCGCCGAAGTTCACCGACCTCTCGGGCAAGAGCCGGGCCAAGCGTCTGGCTGAAAGCCTTGATATCACAATAGAACTGCAGCTTCCCGATGGGTCGAAGCAGGTCACGCAGTCGAACGACCACGGCATGCCGCTTGCCGAGACGGCCGCAAAGAATCCGCTGCGCAAGGAAATCGCCAAGCTCGCCAAGTCAATCTACGACCTGAGCAAGTCAGCCGAAACCGCAGGCGCCTGACCCCGGGGGATAGGACATGTTTTCGCGTTACAAGAAGCCCTCCGCCGCGACCCCGGTTGCCGCCGAACAGGCCAAACCGGCCGCGGTGATCCCCAGTCAGGCGGCGGCACCCGTCGTCCGCCGGCCCGGCGCAGCGGCTCCCCCGTCGGCGCAGGCCATCGCCGCCGACAAGGAAAAGAAGCGCAAGGAGCGGATGGGCGAGTTGAAGGTCGAGCTGCACAAGCGCCTGCTCGACAACCTCAACCTCAGCGCGCTCGAACATGCGTCAGAGTCGGAACTGCGGCAGGAAATCGTCGCGATCTCCACCGAAGCGCTCGAAGACATCGGCATGGTCCTGAACAAGGACGAACGCTCGACGCTCTTTCAGGAACTCTATCACGAGGTGATGGGCCTCGGCCCGCTTGAGACGCTGCTGCAGGACGACAGCGTCAACGATATTCTGGTGAACGGCCCCCAGCAGATCTTCGTCGAACGGTCGGGCAAGCTGACGCTCACCGACATCACCTTCAAGGATGAACGCCACCTTCTCAGGATCATCGACAAGATCGTGTCGGCCGTGGGCCGCCGCGTCGATGAATCGAACCCCTATTGCGACGCCCGCCTTGCCGACGGGTCGCGCTTCAACTGCATGGTTCCGCCGATCGCGGTCGACGGCTCGCTGGTCTCGATCCGGAAGTTCAAGAAGGACAAGCTCGGCGTCGACGACCTTGTCCGCTTCGGCGCCTTCACCGAGGAAATGGCCGCCTACCTTCAGGCCGCCGTCGCCACCCGCCTCAACGTGATCGTGTCGGGCGGTACGGGTTCCGGTAAGACGACCACGCTCAACGCGCTTTCGTCGTTCATCGACAACGCCGAGCGGATTCTGACGATCGAGGATACGGCGGAACTTCAACTTCAGCAGGTCCATGTCGGCCGGATGGAAAGCCGCCCCTCGAACGTCGAAGGCAAGGGCGCTGTCACCCAGCGCGACTGTCTGAGGAACGCGCTGCGCATGCGTCCTGACCGCATCATCGTCGGCGAAACCCGCGGCGAGGAAGTCATCGACATGTTGCAGGCCATGAACACCGGCCACGACGGATCGATGACCACGATCCACGCCAACTCCGCCCGCGACGGCATCAGCCGTCTGGAGAACATGATCGCGATGGCCGGGATCGAAATGCCGATCAAGGCCGTGCGCAGCCAGATCGCATCGGCCGTCAACCTCATCGTGCAGGCCTCGCGTCTGCAGGACGGTTCGCGCCGGATGACCTCGATCACCGAGATCACCGGCATGGAAGGCGATGTGATCTCGATGCAGGAAATCTTCCGCTACGAACGGCTGGGCCTTGCCCCCGACGGCAAGATCGTCGGCCGCTTCACCGCGACCGGCGTGCGTTCGGCCTATGCCGACCGCTTCCGCGCCTGGGGCTATGACCTTCCGGCTTCGATCTACGAACCTGTTGCGGCGGAGTAAGCCAGATGATCATCAGCCCGACGCCCATCATCTACGGCCTGATCTTCCTGGCGGTCCTTCTGCTGGTCGAGGGCCTCTACCTTGTCATCTTCGGCAAGTCGATCTCTCTCAATTCGCGGGTCAACCGCCGGCTCGACCTCCTTGAAAAGGGCGGCCAGCGCGAAAAGGTTCTGGAACAGCTTCGCAAGGAAGCCAGCCAGCACCTCAGGGCCAACGGTATCCCGCTCTATTCGATTCTCGCGGCAAAGGCGCAGAAGGCCAACATCGCCTTTTCGCCGAAGGCACTCATCCTCGTCATGGTGCTCCTGTCGATCGTGGCCTTCATCGGGCTCAAGATCGGCACCGCGGCCTCGACCCCGGTGCAGGTCGCCGTGGCCATCATCATGGGCGTCGGCGCTGTCTACTTCTGGGTCAGCCGCAAGGCCAAGAAGCGGATGGACATGGTCGAGGAGCAGCTGCCGGACGCGGTCGAACTGATGGTGCGAAGTTTGCGCGTCGGCCATCCCTTCTCCTCCGCGATCCAGATCGTGGCCAAGGAAGTTCCCGATCCGCTCGGCACCGAATTCGGCATGATCGCCGATGAAAGCGCCTACGGCCGCGACGTCTCGGAATCGCTGAAGGATCTGGCGGAACGGATGGACATGCAGGATCTTCGCTTCTTGGCCGTCGCGGTCACCATCCAGCAGCAATCGGGCGGCAACCTTGCCGAAATTCTCGACGGGCTTGCCAAGGTCATCCGTGCCCGGTTCCGGCTTTTCCGCCGGGTCCGCGCCATCACGGCCGAAGCCAAGTGGTCGGGCATGTTCCTGTCGTCATTCCCGCTGATCGTTCTCGCCGTGATCCAGGTTCTGAAGCCGGATTACTTCGACACCGTGAAGGATACCGCAGCCTTCGTTCCTGCCGCGCTCATCGTCTTCACGTTCCTCGCAATCAACGTCATCTTCATGAAGATGATGGTCAACATCAAGGTCTGAGGCGCACACATGCTGACCTCGCTCAATGAACTGCTCACGGGGATGCTCGGGCCGCTTGGTCCCCTGGCCGCCGTTGGCTTCCTCGGGCTGATCCTCGTCGCGGCGACTTTGCCGACGATGTTGAAAAAGCGCGCCGATCCCTATGCCAAGCTCCGTGGTGCCACGGTCTCCTCGACGGCATCGAACAGCGGTAAACAGCCCAAGAAGACTCTCCGCCAGGGCAAGGGGTCCGACAAGCTCGACAAGTTCGCGACCTTCCTTGAACCGAAGACCGAAGAAGAGATGAGTTCTTCGCGGCTGAAGATGACGCGGGCGGGCTACCGCGGCCGCGATGCCGTGCGCAAGTTTCACGCCATCCAGTTCATGCTGGGCATCGGCTTCCTGATCGTCGGCGTGATCTACGCCATCGTCGCATCGGCATCGGGCGAGGTTTCCACGACCACGCTGCTCCTCGCCGTGCTGATCCCCGGCGGGATCGGTTACTACCTGCCGAAATACTGGATCGAGCGCCGGATCACCTCGCGCCAGGGCGAGATCCAGAACGGTTTTCCGGATGCGCTCGACATGCTTCTGGTCTGCGTCGAGGCGGGCCAGTCGCTCGACCAGGGCATCATCCGCGTCCACAAGGAACTCAGGAGCGGCTACCCTGCGCTTTCCGAGGAGTTCGAGATCGTGTCGCAAGAGGTCAAGGCCGGCAAGGAAAAGGCCACGGTCCTGCGCGCCTTTTCGGATCGCTCCGGCGTGCCCGATGTCGCCTCCTTCGTCACCGTGATGATCCAGTCGCAGACTTTCGGCACCTCGATCGCCGAAGCGCTCCGGGTCTACGCCGCCGAAATGCGCGACAAGCGCGTGATGCGCGCCGAGGAACTCGCCAACAAGCTGCCGACGAAAATGACGCTTGGCACCATGATGTTTACCGTTCCGCCGCTGCTGATGATCCTTGTCGGCCCGTCGGTTTACGATATGCTTCAGCTCTTCGCGAACTTCCAACCCTGAGGCAATGACTTTACGCATCGCAGGACTTCTGGCCGCGATCGGCCTGATGGCCGCCTGTCAGTCGACAGGCGGCTTTCCGCAAGACAAGGGCTCCCCCTACGCCCCCTCCGGTGTCGCCCGTGGCCAGCAGTCGGTCGACGGGCTGATAGTCGGCCATCGGCTGATGGAGGCGGGGGAGTACGAGCTGGCTCTCAAGGCCTATTACCGTGCCGCGGGTGAGCATGGCGCGAATGCAGATGTTCTCTCGGCCGTGGGATCGGCCGACCTCAAACTCGGTCGGCTTGGTCAGGCCGAACAGATGCTGCGCCGCGCCATCGAACTGGACCAGACCTTCGTTCCGGCCTGGAACAACCTTGGCGTCGTGCTGATGGAAAAAGGCGAAGTCGCCGAGGCCAGCCGGGTGTTCCACAACGCCTTCGCGCTCGACAGTGGCCAATCGGACGCCATTCGCGAAAATCTGCGTCTTGCGCTCGCCAAGATGAAAGAGCCGACATATGATGCTCCCAATAATAACGAATTCTCGCTGGTGAGACGCGGGCACGGGCAATATCTGCTGCTCACCACACCTTGAGGCACGAAGCAGCAAAGGACGCAGCAAATGCGCCACCCTATCCTGATTTCGCTCTGCATTGCAGGGGCGGTCGGCTTGGCCGGCTGCAACCGCAACCCCGACGCCGAAGTGAAACGCGCCATGAAGAGCGTCAACGTCATCGATGAGAGCAATCTCAATGATGTCATGCTGACGGTCGGCGACCCCAACGAGGCGGTCAGCTACTTCGCCAAGGCGCTGGCAGAAAACCCGGACCGGGTGGACCTGAAGCGCGGGCTGGCAAAGTCGCTCGTCCGCGCGAAGAAACCGACGGAAGCGGCGGTGCTCTGGGCGCAGATCGCAGCAAGCCCCGAAGGCACCCCCGATGACCAGGTGCAACTCGCCGACGCCTACATCCGTTCCAACGAATGGGCCAAGGCAGAGGCGACGCTGAACACCATTCCGCCGACCCACGAGACTTTCGAGCGTTACCGGCTTGAGGCGATGGTCGCGGATGCCAACAAGAAGTGGCAGAAGGCAGACAGTTTCTATGAAACCGCCTTCGGCCTGACGACCAAGCCCGCCGGCGTGCTGAACAACTGGGGCTTTTCGAAGCTGACGCGCGGTGACTTCCCCGGGGCCGAGAAGCTTTTTGCCGAGTCTCTAACCTACGACAGCTCTGTCTTTACCGCGAAGAACAACCTTGTCCTCGCGCGGGCCGCCCAGCGCAAGTATGACATGCCGATCGTCAACATGACTCAGGAAGAACGCGCGCAGTTGCTCTACACCGCCGCGCTGAGCGCCATCAAGCAAGGCGACGTGACCACCGGCAAGGGTCTACTGGAAGACGCCGTCGAAACCAGCCCGCGCTATTTCGAACAGGCCACGCGGGCACTTGATGCGCTCAACTCCCAGGTCGCGAAGGGTTGATGGAATGCTCAACCCCTATCCGATAACCAGCCCAGAGGCTGTTGCCTTCGCTTATGGCATCTTCCTGCTGCTCTGCCTGCCAATCTGTGCCTGGGTGGCGTGGTCCGATCTCAAGACCATGAAGATTCCGAACAAGGCGGTGCTGGCACTCCTCGCGGTCTTCTTCTTTGCGGGGCTCGCGCTGATCCCCCTCGAATTCTGGCTCTGGCGCTGGGTCAGCCTCGTGGTCGTCCTCGCCATCGGGTTCATCCTCAACGCGGTGGCGAATGTCGGCGCCGGCGATGCCAAGTTTGCCGCCGCCGCCGCGCCTTTCGTGGCGCAGCGGCTGGACCATCTGCAGATCGTGCTGATCCTTTTCGCGGCCTTCCTGCTTGGCGCCTTCGCCGCGCACCGGCTCTTGCGGTCGATCCCGGCGGTCACGGCGATGGCGCCCGACTGGGTGTCCTGGAAGCGCAAGGATTTTCCGATGGGCCTCGCGCTCGTCGGAACCCTTGTCACCTACCTCGTGCTGATGGCCTTCCCGTCGGTGATGATGGCGATTCAGGGTTTGCTGGCTTCGACCAAGATATAGAGATCGGTCCTGCGCACCTCGCGCAGGGCCCATCCGCCTTCATTCAGCGCCTTCAGCATCTGCGCCCGCAGCCCAAGCTCCATCGGGCAGAGCGGCACGACGATGTAGTCGGCATTCTCGACGCCCGGAAGGCCGCCGTAATACCAGGGGGCGGCGCCCTTGACGCTCTCAAAATTGCCGAACATCCAGTAGGCGGAATAGAGATCGGTGCCGATCAGGCGCGATCCGCCATAGCCGGCCTTTTCCAGATCTGTCGTGACCATCTCGAACCATGCCGCCATACCGCCCTCGATCTGGCAGTCGGGCAGCACCTCGCCGTTCAGCACGACCGGCTCTGGCCGCTTGGCTTTCTCGCGGTATGCCGCGTAGGGGTCGCCCGGCCCGTCATAGGGCCGTTTGAGGTTCGCGGTGTAGAGCCGCTCAATCTGCGTCCTGAGATCGGCATGCACCGGCAACCGCGTCAGGAGCGGCGTGGTATTCGCGGTATCGGACGCAAGGTGGCGGAACGGGCTGAATGCGAGGTTCAGCGCCGAGGGCATGCCGAACGCCAGCGCCAGCGCACCGATATAGGTCAGCGTGCTGCGCATGTTCCAGCCGAACCCGTTGTAGACGCTGTCGTCCGGGCGCAGCACGAAGACCAGAAGCGCCAAGAGGTACAGCCATTGCGGATCGTTGCCGAAGTTCTGATAGGCGATGTAGAAAAATCCCGGCATCAGGAAAAGAAGGGCCATACCTTCGACCATGCGACCCGCCTGCCTGAGGAAGATCACGGTGGCGATCAATGCAAGGCTGCCACCCATGTAGAGCGGCAGGGCGACGACGCCGGCGAAGCTTTCGCCCGGCGCCTGCCGTTCGGTCGAACCAGCCACCGTCAGAAGGTCGCCGAGATAGGCGGCCCAGAAGCCGACACCTGCCCTTGCCGTCATCGCAAGGGCAACGGCCAGCCCCGCGACCAGAGCGGCGAACATCGCCCGCCCGTTCCGGCGGGCCAGAAGTGCAACGAGGATGCCGGGCGCGAGCGCCACGAAGTAGGTGATCTTCATCAGCACCATGACAGCGAGGCCAAGGCCGATCAGCGCCCCATCGAGCCACGGCCGGCGCTGCCCCAATGGTTCAAGCAGCGCCAGCGGCACGATCACATAGGCAACCGCCCAGGCCCAGCGATTGTAGTGCATCGAGATGGAGATCGCGCTCTGCGCCTCGCCATGGACGAGCGCCAGACAAAGCAACATGACGAATACGCCGTAAGCATAGGGCCAGATACCGGTCAGGCGCGTGCGCGCCACGAAAAAGGCAGGCAGGAACAAGACGAGCGCAACGAGAATCTGCGCGTAGAAGATCGCGTGGCCGAGCCCGATCCCGGCCTTGACAAAAAGCGCGATCGGGTAGATCGCGAGGAACCCGATCGGGGTCATGAAGTCGAGATGCGGCAACTGCCCCTCGGCCATGCGCAACACGAGGTCCGAAAGGTGCATCGCATCGCCTTCGTGCTTGCCGAGATACAGCGCCCCTTTGAGAAGGGGAACGCCGCCAAAGACCACGACGGCAAGCGCCATGACCGCGAATAGTATGCCCGTCCGTGCTCTGCTCATTGGTCTCTCAATGCCTGTTTTGTTTCCATTTTTTGGCCACATTACCCGGTCAGATTGATCCTGTGAATCCCTTGGTGGGTGTGCCTGGCGTGAAGAGTGATTCCGCGTGGCGCGTTCATCGCAGAAGCTCAGGAAAGTGCGCCGCAGATGAACATGCAGGTGACGAACGTGATTGCGCCGCCGCCGCCGCGTTCGATGGCCGATACCGGCCTCAACATGGTGATGATGCGCGACATCCTCCTCAAGACCATGTTCCGCATGAACCTGGAGACGGTATCGGACATCTCGCGCCAGATCGCGATGCCGATCCCGGTGACGCAAGAGTTGATCGACCTCGCCCGTGGCCAGAAGCTGCTTGAAGCAACGGGTACGCTCCACGCCAACTCGGGCGGCGAGATGGGCTATCAGTTGGCCGATGCCGGCAAGGCCCGCGCGCTCGATGCGCTGGCGCAGTCAGAGTATTACGGCGCGATGCCGGTGCCGCTCGAGATGTACCGCGAGCAGGTCAAGAAGCAGTCGATCCGCAACATCCAGATCACACGGGACCGGCTGACCGGCGCGATGGGCCATCTGATCCTGCCGGACGAGCTTCTCGATCACCTCGGCCCGGCCGTCGGCGCCGGTCGGTCGATCCTGATGTACGGGCCGCCGGGCAATGGCAAATCCTCTATCTCCAACGGCATCCGCGATGCCATCGGCGACCGCATCTACATCCCGAAGGCGATCGAGTATTCCGGTCAGGTCATCACCGTCTACGACCCGATCGTCCATACCGCGGCGACCGCCTCGGAAGACGACCCGACGGCGCTGCGCCGCTCCTCGAACCGTTTCGACAACCGCTATGTGCTTTGTGACAGGCCGACGGTTATCACCGGCGGCGAGTTGTCGCTCGACATGCTCGATCTCACCTACAACCCGACGGCGCGGACTTATACGGCATCGTTGCAGATGAAAGCCACCGGCGGCGTCTTCATCATCGACGACCTTGGCCGTCAGGCCGAGCCGCCGCAGAAGATCGTCAACCGCTGGATCGTGCCGCTTGAGGAAAGCCGCGACATCCTGGCGCTTCAATCCGGCGAGAAATTCGAGGTACCTTTCGACACTCTCGTCATCTTCTCCACCAACTTCCACCCGAACGAGATCTTCGACAAGGCCGCGCTCCGCCGGATCTTCTTCAAGATCAAGATTGACGGGCCAAATCAGGAAATCTTCCTGAAGATCTTCGCTATGGTTGCCAAAAAGAAGAAAATGCCGCTGAATGAGAAGGCATTGTTGCACCTCCTGAAGACAAAGTACCCGACGATCAACAACGTTTACGCGAACTACCAGCCGATCTTCCTGATCGACCAGATGAT
>DJUV01000163.1 GCA_002440625.1 Rhodobacteraceae bacterium UBA6273
TCGAGGAAATAGATGCCGGTCACGGCATGGCTGCTTTTCGGCTTTTCCGGTTTCTCGACGATGGAAAGCACCTTCCCGGCCTTGTCGAATTCCACCACGCCGTAGCGCTCCGGGTCCGAGACGCGGTAGCCGAATACGGTGCCGCCATTTGCTCGGTTATCTGCCGCGCGGAGCTTGGACGAGAGGCCCTCGCCGAAAAAGACGTTGTCGCCAAGGACCATCGCCGAGGGATGGCCGCCCAAGAACCCTTCCGCCAGAAGGTAGGCCTGCGCGAGGCCGTCGGGCGAGGGCTGTTCGATATAGTCGAAGCGCATCCCCCAGCCGGAGCCGTCGCCGAGAAGGGCGCGGAATTGCGGCAGGTCGCGCGGGGTGGAGATGATTGCCACCTCACGGATGCGGGCGAGCATCAGCGCCGACAGGGGATAGTAGATCATCGGCTTGTCATAAAGCGGCAGCATCTGCTTTGAGACCGCATGGGTGATCGGGTAAAGCCGCGTCCCCGATCCGCCCGCCAGAACGATGCCCCTGCGTCCCGTGCCGCTCATGCGCCTGCCTCCAGTTCCCTCAACACGTCCGACAGGCTTTTGCGCCAGTCCGGTTGCTTGATGCCATAGGTTTCAAGGATGCGCGAGCAATCGAGTGCGGAATTCGCCGGGCGTTGCGCGGGCGTCGGATATGCGCTGGCCGGGATGCGATTGACCACGGGTTTGCGGGGGAGGCGGGAGGCGGCAAAGATGCTTTCTGCGAAATCGGCCCAAGTGACGGTTGGGGCGCCGGCGAAATGGAAGATGCCGGGCTTGCCACGGCCCTCGCCGAAAGCGCCGGCGACGGTGAAGAGCGCATCGGCGATGTCGGCGGCTGCGGTCGGGCCACCGCGCTGGTCATCGACGACCGAAAGCTGGTCACGCTCGGCGCCGAGGCGCAGCATCGTCTTCACGAAATTCTTCCCGTGGGCGGAAAAGACCCAAGCCGTGCGCAGGATCACTGCGTTGCCCCCCGCCTCGGCGACCAGCCGTTCGCCGAGAAGCTTCGAGCGGCCATAGGCGCCCAAGGGGGCAACCGGGTCATCCTCGCGCCATGGCTTCGTGCCTGAGCCGTCGAAGACATAGTCGGTCGAGACATGGAAGAACGGCAGCCCGCGCCTTGCAGCGGCGCGGGCCATCGCGCCGGGGGCTTCGCCGTTCACGGTATCTGCCAGCGCCGGTTCGCTTTCGGCCAGATCGACGGCGGTATGGGCGGCGGCATTGATGACAAGGTCGGCGTCGGACGCGATGACGGCTGCGGCGCAGGCTTCGGGGTGGCTCAGGTCGGCGCGGTCGCGGCCAAGCGCTGTCAGGGTGACGCCGGGCGGCGCGCGGCGCAGAAGTTCGCGGGCGAGTTGCCCCGTCGTGCCGAAAACCAGTATCCGCATGTCATCTTCCGCCCGTCACCCCGCACGCCCTGAGTGATCGCGCAGAGCACACGCGGATTCAAGCCCGCGTGACCGGAGCGACACATGGTTTGGTTCGGCGAAAAAAACGACAATCTCAGGCACGAGGAGGCGCCGGGAGGGCAGAGGTCCCGCCGGCGCGGCTTCACCGGGCCGTCATTCCGGCGGCCGGAACTGGCTTTGAACACACGGAAAGATCCTTGTCATGCACACCAGCAAGACCATATCCCGCAGCCGCAAGGTGATCCTGGCCGGCGTCTCGGCGCTGTCGCTGATCGTCGCAGTCCAGGCGCCGCTGCCCTTCCTCGGCGACGCGGGCGCCGCCTTCGCCGCGACCGGCCAGATGTCCAACGCCGATGCCGCGGCCGCCGTGAAACCCGCAGTCGTGACGGTCCTCGCGGATCTGAAGCCGCAGGCGGCGGAACAGGGCGGCGCGCCCGGCGCCATGCCGCCCGATGAGTTCTACCGCCGCTTCTTCGGCGAGAACGGCCCCTTTGGCGGCATGCCCGGAATGCCGCAGATGCCGGGGCAGGGCGCTCCGCAGGCCCCTGCCGAGGGCGGCAAGGCGCTGGGTTCCGGCTTTGTCGTCTCGGCCGACGGCTATATCGTCACCAACAACCATGTCATCGAGAACGCCTCGAAGATCCAGGTCAAGACCGAGGATGGCAAGGAACTGGACGCGACGCTGGTCGGCGCGGATGCGAAGAACGACATCGCCGTCCTGAAGGTGAAGGCGGACAAGCCCTTGCCGACGGCGGCCTGGGGCGATTCCGATGCGCTGAGGGTCGGCGACAGCGTGCTGGCCATCGGCGACCCCTTCGGCATCGGCACCACCGTCACCTCGGGTATCGTCTCGGCACGCGGCCGCGACCTGAATTCCGGCCCTTATGACGATTTCATCCAGGTCGATGCCTCGATCAACCACGGCAATTCCGGCGGGCCGCTGGTGAACGGCGACGGCAAGGTCGTCGGCATCAACACCGCGATCTATTCCCCGAATGGGGGCAACGTCGGCCTCGGCTTCGCGATCCCGGCGGTCCAGGCCCAGAAGGTGGTGCAGGCGATCATCGAGAACGGCTCGATCGAACACGGCTTCATCGGCGTGTCGATCCAGCCGGTGGATGAAAGCATCGCCTCGGCACTTGGCCTGACGGACGCGAAGGGCGCGCTGGTCGCTTCCGTGCAGGATGGCTCGCCTGCGGCGGCTGGCGACCTGAAGGCGGGCGACGTGGTGCTTGAGGTGAACGGCACGGCGGTCGATACGCCACGCAACCTGTCGCGCGCCATCGCCGATCTGACACCCGGCGCCACGGCGGAACTGACGCTCTGGCGCGGCGGCGACAAGACCACGGCCAAGGTCACGGTCGGCAAGCTTGGCGGCGAGGAAATGGCCGCTGCGTCGTCGCCTGCGGCAGCCGGAGCCGAAGTGCCGGCGCTTGGCATGAGTGTCGAGGCGCTGACGCCGGAGATCGCCTCAGGCATGGGGCTGCCTGAGGATGTGGCGGGCGTCGTCGTGACGCAAGTCAAGCCCGACGGTCAGGCGGCAGGCGAGGGGCTGCGCGAAGGCGACGTGATCGTCAGCGTCAACCAGAAGCCGGTGACGAGCGCCAAGGATGTGACGGCGGCGCTTGATGCGGCGCAGAAGGACAAGCGGTCGGCAGCACTGCTGATGGTGCAGCGCGGCGACAGCCGGTCCTTCGTGGCGGTGCCCTTCGCGCATTCCTGAGAGTTACAATGAAACAAGACGGCCGGGCATTTGCCCGGCCGTTTCGCCTATGCGGTGCCAAGCCTCTTGCCGACACCCTCGCGACCTTGCAGGGCGCGCCACCAGTCCTCGTTGTCGAGGAACCACTCAACGGTCTTTTCCAGCCCTTCGTCGAGCGTGACCGAGGGCCGCCAGCCAAGCTCCTCGCGGATGCGGCTGGGGTCGATGGCATAGCGCTGGTCATGGCCGGGGCGGTCGGTAACGAAGGCGATCTGTTCGGCATAGGGCCGGTTGCCGGGGCGCTTTTCGTCGAGGATGGCGCAAATCTTCTGTACCAGATCGAGGTTCGTCGCCTCATTCTCGCCACCGATATTGTAGCTTTGCCCGACCGCGCCCTTCTGCACGACCGTCAGAAGCGCGTCCGCGTGATCCTCGACGTAAAGCCAGTCGCGGATGTTGTCGCCCTTGCCATAGATCGGGATCGGCGTCCCGGCGAGGGCCTTCAGGATCACGACCGGGATCAGCTTTTCGGGGAAATGGTATGGCCCGTAGTTGTTCGAGCAGTTGGTGAGGACGACGGGCAGCCCGTAGGTCTCATGCCAGGCGCGGACGAGATGGTCCGACGCGGCCTTCGACGCGGAATAGGGCGAACGTGGATCGTAGGGCGTGGTTTCGGTGAACTTGCCGGTGGGGCCGAGCGAGCCGAAGACCTCATCGGTGGAGATATGGTGGAAGCGGAAGCTGTCGGGCTTGCCGTCGGCCGTCCAGTAGGCGCGGGCGGCCTCCAGCATCGTATAGGTGCCCATGATATTGGTTTCCATGAAGGCGGCGGGGCCGTCGATGGACCGGTCGACATGGCTTTCGGCGGCCAGATGCATGATCGCGTCGGGCCTGTGGCGGGCAAGGATCGCGTCGATCGCCTTCCTGTCGCAGATGTCAGCCTGTTCAAAGGCATAGTTCGGGCTGCCCGACACCTCGGCGACATTGGAAAGCGAACCGGCATAGGTCAGCTTGTCGAGGTTGACGACCTGATGGCCGTGGCGGATGGCATGGCGGACGACGGCAGAGCCGATGAAGCCCGCGCCGCCGGTGACGAGAAGTTTCATTTGCCTGCCTCGTAGCGGAAGGGGCTTTGGAAGTCCTTCAGGAACGGCGCTTTCGCGTCCTTGTCGGACAGGGTAGCGGCGCCGGCGTCGATGCCCCAGTCGATGCCGATGTCGGGATCGTCGAAGCGCACCGCGCCATCGCAGTCGGGGGCATAGACGTCCGAGCATTTGTATAGAAGCTCGCTGTCCGGCGCGCGGGTGACGAAGCCGTGGAGGAAGCCGGCGGGGATCAGAAGCTGGCGGCCGTTCTCCGCCGAAAGCTCCTCGCCCACCCATTGGCCGTAGGTCGGCGAGCCGACACGGATATCGACGGCAACGTCGAAGACACGGCCCCGCCCGCAGCGCACGAGCTTGGCCTGCGCATGGGGCGGCGACTGGAAGTGGAGGCCGCGCACGGTGCCGGTGGCTGCCGAGTAGGAATGATTGTCCTGCACGAAGTCGAAGGCGATGCCCTGCCGGGCCAGCGTCTCCCGGTTCCAGACCTCAGAGAACCAGCCGCGCGCATCGCCGAAGCGGCGCGGGGTCAGTATGAAGACGCCGGAAAGTCTGGTGGTTTCGATCTGCATGGGTACCTGGCAAGCCGCGACAACGCCGCACCATAGCCAGCCGCCGCCCCACGCGGAAGCGGAAAGGCCGCAGCGCCGGCTTTCGCGCGTCGGGGATCGGCGGGCTCGCCAACTCCACCCGCGATTGTTTCCGCCGCGCTTCCGATCACGCCAAGCAGGTGCGGTCTGACGCGCCGGCGAAACGGCGACGGCCTCATCGGCCGCGGAATCATGTTAATTTTTCGGCAGATGCAGAAAAAAGCTGGAAGCGGCCGGATGGGCGCGAGATACTTGCAGCGTGGCGGAGGATATTGGTTCAGGAATTGAGGGCCGGTGAAAGTGAGAGCGGTCTGCGTCAGCGGATTCTGGCGCGGAGCTATCGTGGCTGGTGAGGCAACGACGCAGTGCATTTGGCTGGGGTCTTGAGCGGCGGGATGCGGGAAAGTTCGGACAAAAGCTGCGGCAGAGGCCGGGCAAGCGCAGGGCTGGCGGCTTCCGCCTTCTGCGCCGACAGGAAGGGTAGCGCGACATGACCGTGATCTCCAAGCGTGTTCTGGTGACTGGGGGCGCGGGGTTCCTTGGCTCGCATCTTTGCGAGCGTCTGATCGACGCGGGGCACGATGTCCTCTGCGTCGACAACTACTTCACCGGCCGCCGGGCCAATGTCGCGCACCTGATCGGCAACCCGCGCTTCGAGATCATGCGCCATGACGTGACCTTCCCGCTTTATGTGGAAGTCGACGAAATCTACAACCTCGCCTGCCCGGCAAGCCCGATCCATTATCAGCATGACCCGGTGCAGACGACCAAGACCTCGGTTCATGGCGCGATCAACATGCTGGGGCTGGCGAAGCGGCTGAGGGCGAAGATCCTGCAAGCCTCGACGTCCGAAGTTTATGGTGACCCGCAGGTGCATCCGCAGACGGAAGGTTACTGGGGCCACGTCAACCCGATCGGCTTCCGTTCGTGCTATGATGAGGGCAAGCGCTGCGCCGAGA
>DJUV01000162.1 GCA_002440625.1 Rhodobacteraceae bacterium UBA6273
GCCGATTACTGGCGCTGGTGGCTTCTCTCCCACGCCCCCGAAAGCTCCGACAGCGAGTTTACCTGGGAAAACTTCCAGACCTCGGTGAACAAGGATCTCGCCGACGTGCTGGGCAACTTTGTCTCGCGCATCACCAAGTTCTGCCGGTCGAAATACGGCGAGCAAGTCCCGGCGGGCGGCGAAACCGGCGGCCGCGCGACGGCGCTGATCGAGGAACTGGAAGCCCGCGTCCGCGCCTATGAAGCCCACATGGAAGCGATGGAAGTCCGGAAAGCCGCGACCGAATTGCGCGCCATCTGGGTCGCGGGCAACGAATACCTGCAATCCGCCGCGCCCTGGACCGTCTTCAAGGATGACCCCGAGCGCGCCGCCGCCATGGTGCGCCTCGGCCTGAACCTGATCCGGCTCTACGCGATCCTTTCGGAACCCTTCATCCCCGATGCCTCGGCCAAGATGCTCGCCGCCATGCATTGCACCGACAAGACCTGGCCCGGCAACATCGCCGAAGCGCTGGCCGTGCTCCAGCCCGGCCATGCCTTCACCACGCCCGAGGTGCTTTTCGCGAAGATCGCCGACGAGGAACGCGAGGACTGGGCGAAAAGGTTCAGCGGCATCCGCACGTAGGATGGGCAATATTGCCCATCCTGTTGATGGGACCCTGTGCCGCACGGCCTGACCCAAAGCATAACCTCGACAGAGCCCCATCCGACCGTATATGAACCGCGGAAATGATATGCGGCATCGCTGCCGGTCGATTCCTGCGGGTTCACGGACCGGATGGCGACACCAAGGCGACCCAGCCGCGTAGATAAGAATACCTGAAGGGGATGCCTCAAGATGCCGAACGCCGCGCCGAAAGCGCCCACTGATTGGGTGCGGGTTCTTGCCGCCTACCGTGAACCCGACACAAGGCGCAGCCTTCTGGAACTCGGCGTCACGCTTCTGCCCTTCCTCGCGATCTTCGCGCTCGCCTGGTGGATGCTGTCCTACAGTGCGATTGCCGCCTTCGCGCTGGCGGTGCTGAACGCCGGTTTCCTCGTCCGGCTCTTCGTCATCCAGCACGACTGCGGCCACGGCAGCTACCTCAGCAACCGCACGATGTCCGACTGGGTCGGCCGGGTGATCGGCGTCCTGACCCTCACGCCATATGACGTCTGGCGCAGGACCCATGCGATCCACCATGCCGGCGCCGGCAATCTCGACCACCGCGGCGTCGGTGACATCGTCACCCTGACCGTCGCCGAATACCGCGCCCTTTCTCCCCTCCGCCGGTTCCAGTACCGGCTTTACCGCAATCCGGTGACGCTTTTCCTCATCGGCCCCGTCTTCATCTTCGTCCTGCAGAACCGCCTGCCCATCGGCCTGATGCGCGCCGGGACGCAGTACTGGACCAGCGCGATGAGCACGAACCTGGCGCTCGCCGTCATCTTCGGGACGCTCTACTGGTTCGGCGGCTGGCAGGTTCTGGCCCTCGTCGTGGCGCCGACGGTTTTGATCGCAAGTGCTGCGGGCATGTGGCTCTTCTTCGTCCAGCACCAGTTCGAGGAAACGCATTGGGAACGGGGCGACAACTGGCAGGTGCATGACGCGGCGCTGAACGGCAGTTCCAACTACGTCCTGCCGCCGGTGCTGCGCTGGTTCTCGGGCAACATCGGCATCCACCACGTCCACCACCTTTACGCCCGCATCCCCTTCTACCGCCTGCCCGAGGTTCTGCGCGACCACGCCGCCCTCGCCAATGCCCAGCGCCTGACGCTCCTCGAAAGCTTCGCCTGCGCGCGGCTCCACCTCTGGGACGAGACCGGCCGCCGGCTCCTCTCCTTCGCCGAGGCGCGGAAGCTGCCCGTTACGGCCTGAGCGCAGGATGGGCAATATTGCCCATCCTACTCCCCTACCCGCGACCCACCGGACCAGCCTTCCCGCCCCCCCTTGTCGGGCAAAATGCCCGACGCTTGCCATACGCTTGCGGGACGGATGCCATACACCGGCTTCGCAATGAAAAAGGGCGGAGCCTAGGCCCCGCCCTTTCCCGAAAACCCGGCCCGATCGCTCAGGCCGCCAAAGCTCAGGCGAGCTTCAGGTTCGTCGCCGATTCCCGACCGTCACGGCCCGGCTCGATGTCGAAGGAGACCTTCTGGCCGTCCTTCAGTTCACGGATGCCGGCGCGCTCAACCGCCGAGATATGGACGAACACGTCCTTCTTGCCACCATCGGGGGCGATGAAGCCGAAGCCCTTGGTAGCGTTGAACCATTTCACGGAGCCCGTAGCCATCGTGATGTCTCCTGTCATAATGCCGCCCGCGAGGATGCAGCGGCCCGGCGCAGTCAGTCGCAATCGAAGAACTGAGGCCGAGTGACGGAGACAGCAGTCGATAGGGTAACGTCGCGGTGAACGACATAGCCGAAAAAGTGATGATTCACAAGGCCCGGCAAGGGAATGCCCCGTGCCGGGCCGGATTGTGCTCAGTTCGCGCCAAGCTTCCTGATGCGGCCCTCGACCCCGACGGTGACCTTGCCGGCCTTGGCGACATAGTCGATCACGTCATTGGCCATCAGGTTGCCGTTGCCTTGGTCGATAATGACCTTGCCGCCGCCGAGCGCGGCATAGCCGTCACCGCCATCAAGGATATAGTCGTTGGCCGCGACCTTGTAGACCTTGTCGGGGTCAAGCGGCGCACCGCCGACCATGACCTCGGACACCCGCGATCCGGCCGGGGCAGAGGCGTCGAAGGCATAGGTGAGGCCGGAGACCTGCGGGAACCTTCCCGCCCCCTTCTCGACCTGACTCACCCCGTTTTCCAGCGCCGCCAGCACCTGCGAGCCGGGGATCTCCGTCAGGACAGTCGCGTTGCCAAAGGGCAGTTCCGTCAGGATGTCGCGCCGGGTCAGCCTGGTGCCGGCGTCATAAGTCCGGTCGCCGCGAATGCCGCCGCCATTGGCGATGCCGATATCGGCGCCCGTCGCCGCCCGGATCGCATCGGCGATGAGGTTGCCCATGGCGCTTTCCTCGGCACGAATCACGTTCCGGCGTGAATCGAGTGGCACCTCCGTCACCCCGATCTCGACATTCAGGCTTTGGTCGAGCTTGGCCTTGAACTCATCCACCTTCTTTTGCGTCTCCGGGTCGGGCGTGACCGCCGCAGTATCAATGAAGCGGAAGCCCGGCACCCAGGAGATGGTGCGCTTGCCGTCGTCGTCCTGACCGATCTCGACCGTCAGGTCGAGTGGCGACAAGAACTGCCCGTCGATCGAGGTCTCGACATAGGCCGTCACCCCGTCATAGGCGGTCGCGTAGGAATGGTCGTCACCCGACATGATGACATCGAAAGCATGGCTCGCGATCAGCTGGCGGTCGTTCGACATGTCGGTCTGCACGACACCGACGACAAGATCGGCCCCCTCCTCGCGCGCCTTCCCGGCGGCGGCGATGGCAGTCTCCACCGTTGGCAGGAAGATCAGATCGCCGGTCGAGGCGACCTCAGGCGAGGTATCCTGCGCCACCGGGATGAGGGCGATCTTCAGCCCGGCCATTTCCTTGACCATGACCCCGCCAAGGCCGTCGACCGGCGAGCCGTCGGCATTGGTGATGTTGATCGCCGCCCAGGGGTATTTCGACGCCTTCATCTTCTCGATGAAGTTCTCCGGCCCGAAGTCGAACTCGTGGTTGCCGGGCACGGCAAGGTCGAAAGGCTCCATGTTGGTCAGGTCAATGGTGTTCTGGCCCTTGTCGAAGCCCGAGAGGAGCGAGGGCGACAGCATGTCGCCATCAAAGACATATAGCGTGTTCGGATTGGCCGCGCGTTCGGCCTTGGCTGCGGCGTTCAGCCGGGCAAAGCCGCCGCGCCCGTCCTCTTCCTCGAAGTTGTAGGTATCGCCGACGCCGAGGATGGTGAGCTTGACGGTCTCGGCATGGGCAACCCCGGCAAGGGCGCTTGCGCTGACAAGAAGGGCTGCAAGGCAGCGGGTTTTGCTGGTCATCGAAATCTCCTCTTGGCTGATATGGGCCAAGACTGCGGCCTCATCCCGCCCATGTCAAAGCCTAAGCCCCCATTGACCGCCGACCGGCCAGAAGGCATGAGGGGCCATGCTGATTTTCAAGATCCTCCGTCGCCCTGAATGGGACACCTTCCGCCGTGACGGCGCGACTTCCGGTGCGCCCATCGACCTCGCCGACGGCTACATCCATTTCTCGACGGTCGAACAGGTGGCCGAAACGGCGGCGAAGCATTTCGCCACCGAAAGCGATCTCGTCCTAGTCGCGGTCGAGGCGGCGCGGCTCGGGGCATCGCTGAAGTGGGAACCCTCGCGTGGCGGCGCCTTGTTCCCCCATCTCTACCGCCGCCTCGCCCTGACGGATGTGGTCTGGGACAAGTCGCTGCCCCTCGGCGCCACCGGCCATATCTTCCCCGAGGGCGTGCTGTGACGCTGATCGAGCGGCTCGGGCTTGCAGCACTTCATCGCTGCGACCCCGAACGCGCCCATGCTCTGTCGATCCTCGCGCTACGAACGGGGCTGGTGCCCCTCGCCGGTACCGTCACTTCGCCCCGGCTCGCCACGACCATCGCCGGACTGAAGCTGCCGAACCCCATCGGCCTCGCGGCCGGATACGACAAGAACGCCGAAGCGGTCACGCCGCTCAGCCGCGCGGGCTTCGGCTTTGTCGAGGTCGGCGCCGCGACCCCGCTGCCGCAGCCCGGCAACCCCAAACCGCGCCTCTTCCGCCTGACCGGGGACCGCGCCGTCATCAACCGCTTCGGCTTCAACAATGAAGGCGCCGGGGTGATCGCCGCGCGGCTCGCCGCCGCCCGCCGCGAGGTGCCGGTCGGGCTGAACCTCGGCGCCAACAAGACCTCCGCCGACCGGGCGGGCGATTTCGCCAAAGTCCTCGCGACCTGCGGCCCGCATGTCGATTTCGCCACGGTCAACGTCTCCTCCCCCAATACCGAAAAGCTGCGCGACCTTCAGGGCAAGGCGGCGCTCTCCGCCCTTCTCGCCGGCGTCCTCGCCACCCGCGACGGACTTGCCCGCCCCCTTCCGGTCTTCCTCAAGATCGCTCCCGACCTCTCCGAAGCCGAACTGGCCGATGTCGCCGAAGTGGCGCTCGCCTCGGGCATCGACGCGGTGATCGCCACCAACACGACGCTCTCGCGTGATGGCCTGACGAGCGCCGCCAAGGGCGAGGCCGGCGGACTTTCCGGCGCCCCGCTTTTCGACAAGTCCACCCGCGTTCTCGCCCGGCTGTCAAAACTGACAGAAGGCCGGCTGCCTCTGATCGGCGTCGGCGGCATCGCCTCACCCGAAGACGCCTATGCCAAGATCCGCGCCGGAGCCGCGGCGGTGCAGCTCTATTCGGCGCTCGTCTACCAAGGCCTGTCGCTTGCTGCCGACATCGCCCGCGGCCTCGACCGCATCCTCGCGCGGGACGGTTTTGCCAATGTCGCCGAGGCTGTCGGCACCGGACGGGAGGAATGGCTTTGACCACAACCATCTGGCACAACCCGCGCTGCTCCACCTCGCGCGCCACGCTCGCGCTTCTGGAAGCCCACGGCATCAGGCCCGAGATTCGCCTCTACCTCCAGAACCCGCCGACCGAAGCCGAACTTCGCGCCGCGCTCAAGGCCCTTGGCCAGCCCGCCCTCGCCTTGGTCCGCCAGAAGGAACCCGCCTTCCGCGAGGCGGGCCTGACCGAGACAAGCCCCGACGAGGCCCTCATCGCCGCCATGGCCGCGCATCCGGTCCTGATCGAGCGGCCGCTGGTCCTGCACGATCGCCGCGCCGCCCTTGGCCGCCCGCCGGAAGCGGTGCTTTCGCTCTTCTGAGCTTCTTCGTTGTCTCAAATACCCCGGGGGAGTCCCGGATTTATCCGGGACGGGGGCAGCGCCCCCTACCCCGCCGCCCGTTCCGCGCGCGGATAGAAGAACCCCATGGTCAGCCCCCGCATGGTGTTCAAGACCATCAGCGCCGCCCAGAGCCCGTGGTTGCCGTAAGCCCCCGGCAAGGTCAGCAATGCCCCGACATAGACGATGCAGGACAGAAGCATTGCGTTGCGCATCTCACGCGACAGCGTCGCGCCGATGAAGATGCCGTCGAACATCCAGCTGGCGATGCCGATCACCGGCGCCAGCGCGACCCAGGGTAGATAGCCCCGCGCCGCCTCCCTGACCGCAGGATCGGCAGCCATCAGGTCTATGATCGCCGGCCCCGCCAGCCAGAAGGTCAGCCCGAGCAGAACAGCCCCCGCCACGCCCCACTGGCTCGCCACCACCGAAGACCGCCGCACGGCGAGCGCCGACCGCGCGCCCACCGCCTGACCGACCAGCGATTCCGCCGCAAAGGCGAACCCGTCGAGCGCATAGGCGGTGATCTCCAGGAACTGGAGCAGCACCTGGTTCGCGGCGAGCGTCACGTCCCCGAAACCCGCGGCAAGGAAGATGAAGGTGGTGAAGGAAAACTGCAGGATGATCGAGCGCACCATGATGTCGGAATTGACCCGCATCATCCGGGCGATCCGCGCCCGGTCGAAGACCCGCGCCAAGTCGTGCCACTGGCCGCCCGCAAAGGCCGCCCGGCAAAGCCAGAGGCCGAGGAAAAGCCCCGACCATTCGGCGATGAGCGAGGCCACGGCGACCCCCCCGACGCCCCAGCCAAGGCCGAGGACGAACCAGAGGTCGAGAAGGATGTTGAGCCCGTTCATCCAGAGTTGCAACACCAGCACGCTCCGCGTCCGCTCGACCGCGATGAGCCAGCCGGTGACTGCGTAAAGCGCGATCGTCGCCGGCGCGCCCCAGATGCGGATCGAAAGATAGGTCCTGGCCAGCCCCTCGACCTCCGCCGAAGCGGGCGCAAGGCGGAAGGCGAGCCAGAAGAGCGGGAACTGCAACAGGATCACGGCGACCCCGGCCGCCGCCCCGATCATCAGCGCCCGCATCAGAAGCGCCCCGGTCTCGCCCGCGTCGCGCGCGCCATGCGCCTGCGCCACAAGGCCCGAAGTTCCCATCCTGAGGAAGCCGAAGATCCAGTAGAAAGACGCGAGGACAACCGCCCCGACGCCGACCGCGCCGATGGGCGCTGCCTGCCCCATCTGCCCGACGACGCCGGTATCGACCGCGCCGAGAAGCGGCACGGTGGCGTTCGACAGGACAATGGGCAGCGCGATCTTCAGAACGCGGGCATGGGTGATCTCAGCCATCGCGCCGCGTTGCCTTCCGGTCTGGCATCAGGAAATGCCCGGTCGCCTGCGCGAAGAGCCGCTCGCGGTTGTCCTGCCAGGCCTCGACATGGACGCTGCCATAGCGTCGGCCAGAACGGTTGACCCGCGCCCGCGCGTAGGCATCGCGCGGCAGGCCGGTGCGCAGGTAATCGACTGTGAAGTCGATGGTCTTCGGCAGCCGCGGCAGATGCGTCGCGTCCAGCGCGCGGGGATCGAGCCGGCCCGCCTCCATGTCCTCCCAGATCAGCGCCCAGCTGAGGCCGATGATCGCCGTCACCTCAAGGAAGGCCGCCGTGGCGCCGCCATGCAGCGCCGGCAGCAGCGGATTGCCGATCAGGCGGTCGCCGAAGGGCAGGATCGCCGTCAGCTCATCGCCGCGCCGGTCATACTGGATGCCGAGAAAGCGGATGAAGGGCACGCCGCCGATCAGCGACTGAAGCGCCGCATCGCGGCGTTCCTTCACCACTTGAACCGGCTCGGGGCGCTGGCGCGGGCTCATTCTGCCCCCCGTGCCGCAGCCTCGAAGGTGAAGGCGCCGGCGGCGGTGGCGACGGGCCGCGCGGCATCGTCATCATGGGCGGTGGCGCGGACGAAGGCAACGCTGCGGGTGACGTTGTAGCATTCCGCCCGCGCCGTGATCCGGTCGCCGGGCCGCGCCGGGCGCATGTAGTCTATGCGAAGGTCAAGCGTGGCCGTCGTCACCGGCGCGTTCGGATGGCTCATCACCGCCGCACCGCAACAGGTGTCCATCAGCGCCGACACCGCGCCGCCATGGATCACCCCCGTTTTCGGATCGCCGACCAGCCGCGCGTCATAGGGCATCGAGATCGCCGCAACGCCGTCTCCGATCTCCTCCAGGGTCATGCCAAGTTCGCGCGCATAGGGGATCGCGCCGATGAACTGACGCGCCGCCTCGCGCCTTCCGTCACCCATGATCCGCCTCCGACTTCGCCATCCCGACGCCCTCACCGTGCCGGCTTGACGAAGGAACCGCAAGCCCGCAGCGGCCACGCCGGAACCCTTCCGCAGCGTCATCGTTATTGTGCGAATTCCTGGCCAGAGATAGGCTTCGCCGAGGAGGACCGCCATGCCCGACGAGCTTATCAGTTTCAAGGAAATGTGCGCGCGGTTCGACACGACTCCGCGGACGCTGCGCTACTACGAGTACATCGAGCTCCTGTCCCCGAAGAAGGACGGCCGCGCCCGCTATTACCGCCCGCGTGAGATTGCGCGGATGACGCTGATCCAGCGCGGACGCCGCTTTGGTTTCAGCCTGGAAGAAATCCGGCAATGGCTGATGATCTACGACGAGAAGGGGACACAGGAACAGTATTTCGTGTGGATCGCGCTCGCCAACCGGCAGCTTGACGAGCTTGAGCGCCAACATGCCGAGCTAGTCGCAACCATCACCGATCTGCGCAGCCTGAGAGACCAGACCCAGAAGCTTCTCGACGGCTGAAGTAAGGTTGGCAACCGGCCTTCCGGCCCTGGCAATCCACCCGCCATGATCAGCAAGTTCCGCCTGAAACCCGTTTTTCGCAACGACATTACGTCACCGATTTCGTGACGCGACGTTATAGTGACGCGTACGTCAACTTCGCTTGTAAGGTCGGGCAACGGTTCCGATCTGGCGTTCAGAAATGCTTGGATTCGGACGAAAGGAATTCGTTGTGAACGAAGAAACATTGACCATTCGCGAAATGTGCGAGGCCTTCGAGGTCACCCCCCGCGCGCTTCGCTTCTATGAGGCAAAGGAGCTCCTCTTTCCGCAGCGCCTCGGCCAGAAGCGCCTTTATACCCGGCGCGACCGGACCCGGCTGAAGCTGATCCTGCGCGGCAAGC
>DJUV01000061.1 GCA_002440625.1 Rhodobacteraceae bacterium UBA6273
GCCGCCCGCGCCGCCCTTGTTGGTGAAGGTCGCGCCATCGGTGAAGATGCCGTCGGCGGCCATCGCATCGAACGGCATCCGGGCCGTGGCGTCATAGCCGCCACCCGCGCCACCGGGCGCCATCACGACTGCCGGTTCGGCGAATGCCGCAAAACCTGAGAGCGCGACCGCTACACCTGCTGCAAACATTGTTCTGATCATTTTTTTCCTCCCTTTGAGTGCGGGCATCACGCCCGATAGCAGCCCGATAGGCCACGTCGACAGAGCGCCCACCATTCTTGTCGTACGAATCTACATACGACAATTCTGCGAGACAAGCAATGGCCCTGCCGCCGATCGCCGAAACGGGCAACACTGGCAGACTGCGGCGACTGCGCCGCGTTTTCAACCTTTTGTCACGATGGGGGTCATCAATGACCCGCGCAGCCCGCTGAAGCCGTCGGTTCAGTCGATCTCGAGCTCTTCCAGAAGGCAGCCCCAGCCCGCCCCGTGCATGTCGCGGTCGGTGCGTTTGCCCTGCACCACCGGGCGGGGAACCGAGAACTTGACGACGTTCAGCGACGGGATTTCGAAGCGCTTCAGAAGCTGCCTGTCGACACCGTAGAGCCGCGCCACCGCCTCGTCCTTGAGGCTGGCGCTGACCCGCTCAAAGGTCGCGCTGTCGCCGCAGAAAACGTCGATGGTCAGCCAGAAGGGGCCGGCGTTCTTTGAACGGACCTTGCTGACGATGCGGCCTAGCTCAGGCATGGCCCACCTCATGCACCTCAAGAGTGAAGGCCGCCATCGGATCGTCCAGCTCCATGACATGGTTGAGGCAGAACTCGTAGAGCGCGCCCCTCTGCATCTCGGCAGGCGAGAAGGGGAAGGCAAAGGTCGGCATCGGCTCGTCCTCGGTCAGGGGATGGTGGAGGAGGTAGGGGTTCATGATCTTCGCCGCCTCCGCCGCCTGTTCCTGCGTCGGGCAGGTAAGGATACCGAGGACGCCGACCTCGACCGGAACGTCACGGCGGTTTTCCAGCGTGCCGAGCGTGGCGTCCATGCCGATCAGCCGGATTTCGACATCGAAGTCATCGGGCGAAAGACCCATCCGTGCCTCGATCTTCGCGCGCACCTTGGCCACCACATCAGCAGCCCACTCGCGCGCGTTCTGCACATAACGCCGATCGCGCATGACGGCGAGGCCGACCGACTGGTGGCCGACAACCCGCGCGCCCTCAAGCTTGACCGTGTAGCGCCCCTTCACCCATTTCGAGCCTTCGACCCGCACCCGGCGCTTGTCGAGCGCCTCATACTCCGACCCGGTGACATCAAGATGCCCGCCGGGCTCATGGAGGATGAACGGGTCGGAGTTTTCGTAAAGCATGTGCGCCGAAACGGTATAGGGCGTCGCCGCCGCATTGGGCGCCATCGGCTCGACGGTAAAGCCCGCATCGTCGAAGTCGATCTGGATGACCCCGGAATTCGGGTTCGTCGTGGCGAGCGCCCCACATTCGCCGATCTTGGCGCCGTGCCAGGCGGCGCCCGCATGGTCGCCGCGGGCGATGGGCAATGCGGCGATGATCGCGGTATCGGTGGTGCGCCCGGCGATGACGATATCGGCCCCGGTCGCCAATGCCGCCGCGACCTGTTCCACCCCGGCGAGGGCGACGATGTTGCTGCAATCTTCGATCACCGTTTCGGAAATCTCCGGTGCCGCCGGTAGGGCGCGAAGCCTGCCGTCCGCGAGCGCGGCCTTGACCCGCTCTTTCGGCTGGCCGGATCGGATCGTCGCGACCCGGACCTTCATCCCCTCTTCCGCCGCAATCTCGCGCGTGATCTGAAGAAGCCAGTCGACTGTCTGATCCGCGCCGCAGGTACCCGCCGTGCCGATCACCAGAGGCACCCCGGCCTTCGCCCGCGCCTGCATCAACTCGCGCCATTCCACCTTGGTCGAGGCGCGGGAGTATTTCGATACGCCCCGCCCCAGATAGGACGGGCCGCTGTCGGTCGATCCGCCGTCGATGGCGATGATGTCGGGCCGGTTGGCAAGGCCGCGTTCCAGCGCGTTACGGTCATAGCCGAGGCCAAGCGCCCCGGCGGGGATCAGAACCCGGGTCATCTGCGTTCCTCCGTCCGTTTCATAGCGACCGCCACCGGCGGCTCAGAACATCTCGGCCCGCGCCTTGCGGTCCTTGGCCTTGCCGAGATGGGCAAACATCAGATCCGCCGCCAGCCCGGTATCGCCTGCATCGAGCGCATCGAGAATGCCCATGTGTTCGGCATTCTGACCGCGGACCTGATCGGTGTTCAAGGTCTGGCGGTATTCGACGAGGCGGCGCAGCTGGTTCAGCTTCTGCACCGAGGAGAGGAGGAAACGGTTGCCGGAAAGCTCTGCGAGGCCTTCGTGAAACTCCGAATTCGTCTCGAAAAGCTCCATCTGGCTCAGCTTCTGCCAGCCGCCCTCGGCAACCATGGTCTGCCGGCGCCTGAGGTCGGCAAGGACGTTCCGGTCCAGCCGGAACGCTGGCGAGCGCAACCCGTGCGTCTCGATCACCTGCCGAAGCTCATAGCATTCGCGGTAGGCCTCGACCGAATCGATCAGCGCCGCGAAGGTCCAGCCCCGGCCCTCGTTCCGTTCGATCCAGCCCTCGCTGGAGATGCGCGTCAGCACCCGCCGCAGCGCCAGCCGCGAAATCCCGTAGCGCCGCATCAGGTCGTTCTCGCTGACGCGGTCGGCAAGGCGTTTCGACAGGCGCTCATCGGCGATCTTCAGGTAAATCGCCTCGTCCGAGGTTTCATCGGCGGGCGGCGCGGCACCGGCCTGCGCCAATCCCGGATCGCAGAGAAAGAAGCCCTTGTTCGGCACCTTCTGCAGGATGCCCTGGTCGGCAAGGATGCCAAGCGCGGACCGGATCGGCTGGCGCGAGGTGCCAAGGATGTCTTGCAGGCCCGCTTCGGTCAGATGCGCGCCCTCGGCCATGTCCGAGGTGCGGATGTGGCGGATGATGCGATCCGCGAGAGAGCGGTGGAGTTCGTTCATGACCGGCACCGGAATAGCATTATGTTCCGATAAACGACAACAGGCTCCGGTTCAATGCGGCATCTCGCCTACGAATCCAGAACCGCCGCCGCGACCCTTTCGGCAAAGGCCCGCGTCCCGAGCTGCCCGCCAAGGTCGCGCGTCCGCGTCTTGGGGTCAGCGACCACCCGGTCGAGCGCGGCCATGATCTCCGCACCCGCCTCCGACAGAGCCGGTTGCCGCCGCCTTTCGCCGAGCCACTCCAGCAGCATCCCCGCCGAGCCGATCAGCGAGGCCGGGTTGGCAATGTCGCGCCCGGCAATGTCGGGGGCGGAGCCGTGCTGTGCCTGCGCCATCGCCAGCGTGTCACCGGCGTTGATCGAGGCGGCAAGGCCGAGGCTGCCCGAGAGTTCCGAGGCGAGGTCCGACAGGATGTCACCAAACATGTTGGTGGTGACGATCACGTCAAAGGCCTCAGGCCGGCGCACCAGATGCGCGCAGGCGGCGTCGATGATCAACTCGTCATAGGCCACGTCAGGGAAACGCGCCGCCACCTCGCGGCAGCAGGTCAGGAAAAGGCCGTCGGTTATCTTCAGCACATTGCCCTTGTGGACCGCCGTCACCTTCCGCCGCCGACCGATAGCCCCGGCGAAGGCGGCTTCCGCGATGCGGGTGGAGGCCTTCCGGGTAATGCGACGAAGCGACAGCGTCACATCCGCCGTGACCTGCAACTCTCCCGGCCCGCTTTCCATGCAGCGGTCGGCATAGAAGCCCTCGGTATTCTCGCGGTAGATGACAAGGTCGAAGCTTGCCCCGGTGCGCGAGGGCAGCCCCGCCCTCGTCCGCGCCGGGCGGATGTTGGCGTAAAGGTCGAGCCGCTTGCGCAATTCGCCCGAGGGGTTCAGCCCCCCTGCCTCACGCGGCGGATAGTCCATGTGCGACACCGGCCCGAGGATCAGCGCATCCGCCGCCTGCGCCGACGCGAAGGCAGCATCAGGCAGGGTCGATCCATTCGCCTTCAGCGCGGCGAAACCGATCGCGATCTCGGCGAAGTCGAAGCCAAGCCCGTGTCTCCGGTTCGCCGCCTCCAGCACCGTCTGTGTCGCTTCGGTGATCTCCGGGCCGATCCCGTCTCCAGGGAGGAGTGCGATCTTCATGGCAGGCCTCCACCTGTAAATTGATTCAGTGGTGTCGTTTATATATACAAAAAACAATTTTGCAAGTCCCGAACTTGCGGCATGCTGTCAGGCAGCGCAGATATGGATGCGGAAATCTGAACAGCCGGGATACATGGGTTTTCCGCGCAACAGCGGCATGATGCTGCAGGCGAGGAGAAAACGATAGCAAGACCACTGCAAGCCCTTCGTCCGGCATGTTGGCGACTATCCGAAGCCGTGAGGCTGCACTAAGGGGGCTGTCAGACGAATTCGAACGCGTCTCCGTTTGTGCGGGCCGCGCGCTCGGTCAGGCCGCAAAGAGACCGCAACACTCAGCCAGAGCGGCGGTACGGCTCTCTGGGCCCCAAAAATTCAGAAAGCCCGCCTGATTCTGGCGGGCGGGTCGAACGTTGATGCGGCTTGATGTTACATGCGCCTATGCAAAACTTCCCCGGAAGTCGGCGCGCAAACATATGATAACTTGTGATTTTTTGGTTTCTTGGGCATGACGCCGCCGAAGTCTTACTGTGGCATGACCGCAAGTCTGGTTGTGTGACGGCGATCCGGACGGGAAAGCAGATCCCAAACGCTCCCGGCCCAAACTTGCCCTTCGTGCGCCAGCTTTGTAGCGTGCTCGACCTTCCCTGAACCGACGGTTCGCAGTCAAGTGCAGCGTCATCTCGGGTGCCCACACTGTGGTGAAACCGGCCGTGATACGGTCGTCTAGGTCATGTTGACAAATGGCGGAGCCATAGGCGGATCGACGTTATGTCGATGAAGCCAAGGGAGCTTTCAGCCGTCTTGTCGTAACGTGTGGCGACGCGCCGAGCGTTTTTCAGTTTGTTGAAGCACCGCTCGACGAGGTTCCGCAGTCGGTAGAGCTTGCGGTCGACGGCAACGCG
>DJUV01000060.1 GCA_002440625.1 Rhodobacteraceae bacterium UBA6273
TCATCACCTCGAACAACGAAAAGGAATTGCCGGACGCCTTCCTGCGCCGCTGCTTCTTCCACTACATCCGCTTCCCCGAGGCCGAGGTGCTGAAGCGCATCGTCGATGTGCATTTCCCCGGCATCAAGGAACGGCTTCTGGCTACCGCGCTGACCCAGTTCTATGAGATCCGCGAAACGCCGGGACTGAAGAAAAAGCCCTCTACTTCCGAGGTGCTGGACTGGCTGAAGCTGATCCTCGCAGAGGATCTGGCGCCCGAGGATCTGAAACGCGATCCGAAAAGCCTGTTGCCGAAGCTGCATGGAGCGCTCTTGAAGAACGAACAGGACGTGGCGCTTTTCGAGCGGCTGGCCTTCCTTGCCCGCAGCCGGGGCTGAACCCGTTATCCCTTTGCAACTGTGGCGGGTTTTCTTCCATCCGCCGGGTATTGCCTCTCTGGCGGCACGCGGCAAGGCAGGCTAGCATCCCGCCAAAATGGAGGCGAGCATGTCCCCGACCGAAACCCTTGTGATCCGTCCCATCACCGCCAGTGATGAGGCCGACTGGCGCCGGCTCTGGCGCGCCTATCTCGCCTTCTACGAAACCGAGCGCCCGGAAGAGGTCTATGCCACCACCTTCGCGCGACTTCTGTCGGGCAAGCCGGGTGAGTTCGCGGGCTTCATCGCGCTGCATGAGGGGCGGGCTGTGGGGCTGACCCATTATCTCTTCCACCGCTCCTGCTGGGCTATTGCCGACAGCTGCTACCTTCAGGATCTATATGCCGATCCGTCAGTGCGCGGCACCGGAATCGGCAGGGCGCTGATCGAGGCGGTCTACGCCGCTGCCGACCGCCACGGCGCCTCGGGCGTCCACTGGTTGACGCAGGAGTTCAACATGACCGCCCGCCGGCTCTATGACCGCATCGGCACCAAGACCCCCTTCATCCGGTACCAGCGCCCGTGACCCCTTTCCGCGTCCTTGGCCTTGCGCTTCTCCTTGCCGGCTGCGGCGCGGCGCCACCCCCGCCCGACGCCGGGCGGCTCGCCGTGGCGACCGGGCCGCTCCCTGCGATGCGGCAGTTCAGCGGCCGCGCGTCCGAGCCGCCAGGAAGGTCGAATGCCGACATGGCGCGCGACTTCCTGGACCTCAGCTTCCGGCTTGAGACCGGGCGCGACCTGCCGGTGCTGACCCGCTTCGAAGGCCCGGTGACGTTGCGCGTCGCAGGGCCGATGCCCGCTGTCTCGGGGCGCGATCTCGACCGCCTTCTTGTGCGCCTCAGGCAAGAGGCCGGAATCGACATCACCCGCACCAATTCGCCCGATGCCTCGATCACGGTGGAATTCATCAGCGGCGGGCGGCTCCGCGGCTTCGTGCCGCGCGCCGCCTGTTTCGTCGCCCCCCGCGTCTCGTCCTGGGCCGAATATCGAAGCGCCAGTCGCGCGACCCTCGACTGGGCAACCCTGACCGGGCGGGACCGCGCGGCGATCTTCATCCCCGACGACACCGCGCCGCAGGAAATCCGCGACTGCCTGCACGAGGAACTGGCGCAGGCGCTCGGCCCGCTGAACGACCTCTTCCGCCTGCCGGATTCGGTCTTCAACGACGACAACATGAATGCGGTGCTGACCGGCTTCGACATGCTGATGCTGCGCACGACCTATGCGCCGGTACTTGCGAGCGGCATGGGACGGGATGAGGTCGCGGCCCGCCTGCCCGCCATCCTGAACCGACTCAATCCTGCGGGCGACGGCCGGGCCGCCCGGTTCCCCGGTCCGACGCCCGATGCCTATGCCCGCGCCGTCGAGACCGCCCTTGGCCCCGGCGCCGGGCGCGGGGCGCGCAAGGTGGCGGCGCGCACCGCCGTCAACATCGCCCAGTCCGAAGGCTGGACCGACACCCGCGCCGGTTTCGCCTGGCTGATCCTCGGGCGCCTCTCGCTCACCGACGATCCGGTGGGGTCGGCCGACGCGCTGATGCGGGCCGGAGCGATCTATCACAACGATCCCCTGCTCTGGGTCCAGTCCGCCCATGCCGACATGCAGCTTGCCGCCTTCGCCCTGACCCAGGGCGATGCCGATCTGGCGCTGAGACTCGCCGACCTTGCGCTCCCCCGCGCCGCCGCGGCCGAGAATGCAGCACTTATGGCCAACCTCATGGCGATCAGAGCCGAGGCGCTTGACCTCACCGGCAATTCCTCCGAAGCCGACCGGGTCCGGCTCGACAGTCTGGGCTGGGCGCGCTATGGCTTCGGCGGGGATCAGGAGGTCTGGCGTCAGGCCAGCGAGATCGCCTCCCTGTCGCCCCGCAAACGCTAGAGGCCAGCATGATCTTCTACGCCGCCATCGTCATTGGCGCCCTCGTCGGATATGTCCGTGCCACGCGGCGCGGCGGCAACCTGTTCGACCGCTTGCAATATGCCGCCGCTCACGCAATTTTCCTTGCGATCATAGGCCTTTTCCTGACAATCTTCATCCAGCGCATGAGCTGATCCCTTGTTCCTTTCCTTCTTCGAAACCCTCCGCAGGACCGGCGTTCCGGTCACCTTGCGCGAGTATCTCGGGTTTCTCGAAGGGCTGGCGGCGGGGCTTGCGACCTATGACGCGGAGGCGTTCTACTACCTCGCCCGCACCGCGATGGTGAAGGACGAACGCCATATCGACCGTTTCGACCGCGCCTTTGCCGAAAGCTTCAAGGGGCTTGAGGGGGTGACGCCGGAACAGGTTCTTGCCGCCATCGACCTTCCGCGCGACTGGCTGGAAAAGCTGATCGATCGCAACCTTACGCCCGAGGAAATGGCGCAAGTCGAGGCGCTCGGCGGCTTCGACAAGCTGATGGAAACGCTGCGCCAGCGGCTTGAGGAACAGAAGGGCCGGCATCAAGGCGGATCGAAATGGATCGGCACCGCCGGCACCTCGCCCTTCGGCGCCTATGGTTACAACCCCGAAGGTGTCAGGATCGGCCAGGACCAGTCCCGCCACCAGCGCGCGGTCAAGGTCTGGGACAAGCGCGAGTT
>DJUV01000062.1 GCA_002440625.1 Rhodobacteraceae bacterium UBA6273
CGGGCGGCCCGAATGCGCTGCCGGACGCGCGGACGGCAGCCTCCGACGCGCCGCCAGCGCCGCAACCGGTGCCTCCGCCCTTTGGCACGGTGATGCAGTTCGACAGCGCCGGCATGATCGTGCCGACCGCCGAGGGCGTCATCACCCCGGAAGGTTTCACGCTCTTTTCCGGCCGGCCGTCGAAGGTGCCGCCCGCCCGGCCCGCAACCGCCGCGCCCGCGGCCCTGCCCGCAGCTGTGCCTGCAACCACCGACCCCGCGGCAGCACCCGCGCCGACCGATCCCGCCACCGCCACCCCCGGCGACGGCGCGGCACTTGCCCCGGCGGTTGAGCCCCCGCCGCCCGCAGACCCTGCGCTCGCAGGGAAGAAACCCCGCGACCGGCCCGCAAGCATCGCCGCCGCAGCGACGGCCGCGCAGCAGAAGGCTGACGCACTTGCCGAAGCCGCAGCCGCAGCCGCGAAGGCCGAGGCAGAGCACTTGGCGTCCGCCACGGCGCAGGCCGTCACTTCCTCCCGCCGCCCGGCGACCCGGCCGCGCGGCCTTGTCGTCACCACGTCGGTCCAGTCTGCGGCCGTGGACGCCGCCGTTGCCGCCGCCGTCGCAGAACCACTAGCTGTCGCACCAGAGCCCGCGCCCGCGCCCGTCACGGCGCCGCAACCGCCGCCGCAGCCCGAAGTCGTTGCCACCGCGGCGCCGGAACCCGCGCCCCAGCCGGAACTCCTGGCGGGCACCAGTTTCACCGACGAGGTCAGCGAACCCGAGGTGCAGGGCACCCCGAACATGCCGACCACGCGCACCGTCGCCAAGCAGGCGACGATCAAGAATGCGATCAACCTCAGCGAGGTCAGCCTGATCGGCGTCTACGGGTCTTCTTCCAACCGCCGCGCGCTGATCCGCATGCCTTCGGGGCGCTTCGTCAAGGTCAAGGTCGGTGACCGTCTGGACGGCGGCACCATCGCCGCCATCGGCGACAGCGAGGTCAGCTACGTCAAGCGCGGGCGAACCATCGTCCTGAAGATGGCGAAAAGCGGCTGAAACCGGCAAGGCGGCACTTTGTTGCTGCTTTCCGCCGCAGACCCGGCCCGCCCGCGAATGTTGCGCGCCTGAAACAGGAAGTTGATGTGAACTTGCTGGTGGCGCACACTAGGCTCAGGTCCGAACCACGCCGCGCGGGCGATCCCGGTCGCAACGCCGGTTCGGGATGTCTGACATGTTGGTTCTTGTCCGAAACAGCTCGTTTGAAGATCTGGTGTAATGGAAAGTTTTCTGTTTCAGGCCTCGCTCTACCTGATTGCCATGGTGATTGCCGTGCCGGTCGCTTCGCGGCTCGGGCTCGGGTCGGTGCTTGGCTACCTTGTCGCCGGGATCGTCATCGGCCCGGTCCTCGGCCTTGCCGGGTCCGAGATGAAGGATCTCCAGCATTTCGCCGAATTCGGCGTCGTGATGATGCTGTTCCTGATCGGGCTCGAGCTTGAACCGAAGGCGCTCTGGAACATGCGCGACAAGCTCCTCGGCATGGGCGGGCTGCAGATCGTGCTGACCACTGTGGTCGTGACCTTCTGCGCCCTCGCTTTTGGCGAGAACTGGCGCGTGGCGGTGACGCTCGGCATGATCCTGTCGCTGTCCTCGACCGCGATCGTGCTGCAGACCCTCAATGAAAAGCGCCTTATGCAGACGGCGGGCGGACGGAACATATTTTCGGTCCTGCTGATGCAGGATATTGCCGTCATCCCGTTTCTTGCCTTCCTGCCGCTCCTCGCGCTCCCCGGCGCGCGCGCCCTTGCCGAAGCCGAATCGCACGGCGAGACCCCCATTGCCGCGACAATCATCGAAAGCCTGCCCGGCTGGGGCGTGACGCTGGTGACGCTTGGCGCAGTGATCGCCACGGTGCTGGCGGGCCACTACCTGGTCAAGCCGCTTTACGCCTATGTCCACCGGGCGCGCCTGCGCGAGATCAACACGGCGCTGGCGCTGATGATCGTCGTGACCATCGCCTCGCTGATGCTGACGGTCGGCCTGTCACCGGCGCTTGGTACCTTCCTTGCGGGCGTGGTGCTGGCGAACTCCGAATTCCGGCACGAGCTGGAAAGCGACATCGCGCCCTTCAAGGGGCTGCTTCTCGGCCTCTTCTTCATCACCGTCGGCGCGGGGATCGATGTCGAGACCTTCCTGTCGCGGCCCTTCACCCTGATCGGCCTGACCCTGACACTGATGATCGCCAAGGGGGCGGTGCTTTACGTCCTCGGTTGGCTCTTCAAGCTCAGGGGCCGCGACCAATGGCTATTCACCCTCGGCCTCGCGCAGGCGGGTGAATTCGGATTTGTCCTGACCTCCTTCGCCAGTTCACAGCGCATACTTCCCGCCACGCTGGCGCAGAGCGTCCTGCTGATGATCGCGCTGTCGATGTTCCTGACACCGCTCTTCTTCATGCTGCAGGACTACATCGCCAGGCACCTGAAGGACGATGACGAGCGGGTGCCGGCGGACGAGATCGACGAACAGCAGCCGATCATCATCGCCGGCGTTGGCCGCTTCGGCCAGGTCGTCAACCGCATGGTCACGATGTCGGGCTTCCAGACCACGGTTATCGACCATGACCTCAAGGTGATCCAGGTCATGCGGCAGTTCGGCTTCAAGGGCTATGTCGGCGATCCGACACGGCCGGAGCTGCTGGCGGCGGCGGGGCTCGACAAGGCGCAAGTGCTGGTCGTGTGTCTGGATGACCGCAAGGCCTCGAACCAGCTTGTCGCCTACGCCCGACGGCAACGCGAGGATCTGCACATCGTCGCCCGCGCCCGCGACCGCGAGCATGTGTTCGAACTTTACCGCGCGGGAGCCAATGACATCATTCGCGAATACTTCGACTCAAGTCTGAGAGCCGCGCGCTATGTCCTTGAGAACGTTGGATGTTCAGAATACGAGGCGGCAGAGCTGCAAAAGACCTTCTACCAGATGGACCGGGCAGCGGTGCTTGAGCTTGCCGAAGTATGGAAGGCCGGCGTACCTTTCGACCAGAACGCGGAGTACATCGCCCGCGCGAAGGAACTGAACCGCGATCTTGAGGCGGCGCTGCTGGAGCGGTTCTCTTACGTACGGAACGAAAACCGGCAGGAGGCGGCGGAATAGGACTCTGGACATAAGCAAAGCGGCCCCGTCAAGGGGGCCGCTTTGCTTCGTTCAGATACCGCTGGTCAGGCGGCGCGCGACAAAAGGACGTCGTCAACCTTCTTCTGCGCGCCGGCTTCATCGACACCCGAGACGGCGGCGACTTCGCGGGTCAGACGCTCAAGCGCCGCTTCGTAAAGCTGACGCTCGGAATAGGACTG
>DJUV01000123.1 GCA_002440625.1 Rhodobacteraceae bacterium UBA6273
GATGTCTTCCTGTTCCTGGTCGATGATCACAACCCGATCGAAGCTGGCAGGCTGCCGGATGGCTCCCCTGATCTCTACTTCCGGGGCTTTTATTGCTGGAATTCCGAGGTCGGGGCGAAGACCCTTGGCATGGCAAGCTTCTACCTGCGGGCAGTTTGCCAGAACCGCAACCTCTGGGGCGTCGAAGATTTCCAGGAGATCACGATCCGCCACTCGAAATACGCCGCCTCCCGCTTCGCCCACGAGGCGGCCCCGGCGCTGACACGGTTTGCCAACTCTTCGCCGCAGGGCTTCGTGAACGGCATAAAGGCCGCGCGGCAGCAGATCGTGGCGCGAACGGACGAGGACCGGGATGACTTCCTGCGGAAGCGGGGCTTCTCGAAGGCGGAGTCGGGCAAGATCATCGAGAAGGTGCTGATGGAAGAGGGCCGCCCGCCCGAGAGCATCTTCGACTTCGTGCAGGGCATCACGCGGCTAGCGCGCGACAAGACCCAGCAAGACGCGCGGCTCGACATGGAGGGGCGCGCCAAGAAGCTCCTCGACCGGGTCGGCTGATCAACATCGGGGGCGCCTGGATAAGGCGTCCCTTCATCTTGTCCACTGACGCGCGGGCAAATCGCTGGTGGGCTGAACCGTTGCTAGTCCGAGTTGTCCAGAACGAGGGTCGCGCGGTCTACAGGATTGCACTTCTCGAAGTAGATCAGCTGGCCAGAATAGTATCTGGAATTGCTATCGGCCTTTGGGTCCGGGTGAAACCCATCACGGCTGGCCAGTCTTTTGAACGAGATGTCAAAAGCAACATTCAAAAAAATAGAAAAATCGAGGAATGGGAAAACTTCATCACGATGAAGGAATATTCCGTCAAGAATCAGGACAGAGGGATCTGAAACGGCCTCTGTCTCCGACGCCGGACTATCTGTTCGGTAGTCGAATGCCCTTGTCTCGACGGTCACAGAACCGTCTTTGAACGGTTTGATCAGCCGATCCAAAAGGAGCGAGTAATCGAAGGAATCCAAGAAATATCCAAGTGGGTCCTGTCGGCCACGAGAATATCGGACCTCTCTGGGATTATGAAATCCGTCGACACTTGCGCGCAACACGCTGCGACCGAGACTTTCGACAATCGGCGCCAATTTGTCGGCAACGGTCGTTTTTCCGGACCCGTCAACACCATCAATCCCAACGATAGATCGGGTGGGAAGCTTCGCTATCTGGGCTGCAATGCTATCGGTGTGAATCAACGGATATCTGCCATTTTTGCGTATGCTTACCACGATGATCGCCTTTCGAGGAAGAGGGCGGCGGTTTGGTCTTTGACGGATGAGGCGGGGAGAGAGGCTTCCCGCGCCGTCGGAGATCTCCCCCATGTTCGACTTGCCCTTGCCGATCCACCCGACCGCCTACGCGCGGGGTGTCCCGCCGCATTTTCCTTCGGGCGAGGCTGACCCCAGTCACCCCTTCGCGCTGACCCTGTCGCGCCGCGCACCGGCCGACCTTCTGTCGGGTCGGGCCGCCCCGCTGGTCCTCGCCCGCTTCGCGACGCTGGCCGAGGCCATGCAGGGCGCGATCGACCATGCCGAGGGCATCGCCCCGGATGCCGCGCCCCAGCTTCTTGCGATCCTCGACCGCGACGAGCGCCTTGTTCTGGCCGGGGCCGCCAGCGACCACGCCGTCGCCTGGTGCCACCCGGTAACGAGCGCGGTCGAGGCGAGGGGCGTGGTGACCGAGGCAAGCCAGCTGCGCGCGCAGGCGGGCCGCGCGGCCACCTGGGGTGAGCCCGATCTCGCGCAGCGGCTGCGCCACCGCGCCGATCTTCTGGACGGGCGTCTCGTCGACCCGCTCTGGCGCGCCTTCGCCGCCCGGGCGCTGCAGGTCGCTGCGTGAGGCCCGAGAGACAGAGAAGGGCAGGGGGGATTTGGAGCTTGTCCGGGGGAGAGAGATCGCCCGGCCCGGCTCCGATCCCTTCCCCTTACCGGAGACACCCGATGACCCTGAGTGAACCCACCCTCGCGCCTCCGATGGCGCCCTCGACCGTCGACATGGCGCAGATCTTCGCGGCCCATGCCGAGCGTGCCGCTCGGATCGAAGCGCTGCGCCCCGGCAACAAGGATCGCCTTTTCGACGGCCTCGCCGCCGCCGGGATCACCCATGTCACCGTGACCTTCGACGGTGCCGGGGACAGCGGCCAGATCGAAAGCTTCGGCGCTTGGTCCGGCGAGACCGCGGTCGAGTTCCCCACGACCGAGATCGCCTATGCGGCACTGACCTGGGACGACCCGGAGGTCGAGATGCGGCAGCTCTCGCTGGAGGATGTCGTCGAGCAGCTGGCCTACGACTTCCTCTCCGACACCCATGGCGGTTGGGAAAACAACGACGGCGCCTGGGGCGAGTTCTGCTTCGACGCCGCGGCCCGCTGCATCCACCTCGAGTTCAACGAGCGCTTCACCTCGTCCGAACTTTACACGCATGATTTCTGAGGGGGCGGCGATGGCACATCCCTATCACCACGCGCTGTCCTCAGTGAAAAAATGGGGCGGCACGGTCGACTGCTACTTGGGCGTGCATACTTGGTTCGACCAGAGCAAGGAGA
>DJUV01000016.1 GCA_002440625.1 Rhodobacteraceae bacterium UBA6273
GGGCGAGGTGCCGGCGGTGCCGATCCATTTCGATCCGCCCTGGTGGCGCCCTTTTTGCTCCTTGAGGCGCTCTTTCAGGGTTTCCATAAGCTTGTCCCAGCCCCCCAGCGCCTCGATCTCCTTCTTCTCCTCCTCGGTGAGAAACTTCTCCGCCATCTTCTTGAGCCAGTCCTGCGGAATTTCCGCATTTGCGGTTTCGCTCATCAGTTCCAGGCCCTTGAAGATATGGCCGAAAACGCGGTCGAACTTGTCGAGGTTGCGCTCGTCCTTCACCAGGCAGGCTCTGGCCAGATAGTAGAAATCCTCGACCCTTTTATCGGCGAGGTAGAGCTCCAGCGTCTCCATCAGCGTGAGATATTCGCGCAGGGTGACGGGCAGGTTGGCTTGCTTCAACTCATGAAAGAAGGTGACGAACATGGCGGGGACCGAGATTTTCGAAGGCACGTTCGAAACCATCGCCGAGGACGGCGCGCTTGTCCTCGCCACGCCGCAGGGCCGCCGGGTCATTCCGGCGGCGGATGTCTATTTCTGAGGGGGCCCGCCCATGCTTCTCTGCATCGACACCGGCAATACCAACACCGTCTTTTCGGTCTGGGACGGGACACGCTTTCTTGTGACGCTTCGGACCTCGACCGAGCATCAGCGCACGGCGGACCAGTATTTCGTCTGGTTCTCTACCCTGATGCAACACCACAAGGTCCCCATCGACATCGACGGCTGCGTGATCTCATCGACGGTGCCACGCGTGGTTTTCAACCTCCGTGTCTTCTGCGATCGCTACTTCAACACAAGGCCGCTTGTCGTTGGCAAGCCCGGCTGCGTGCTGCCGGTGCCGCCGCGCGTCGATCAGGGCACCACCGTCGGTTCCGATCGGCTGGTCAACACGGTCGCGGGTTTTGACCGTCATGGCGGCAACCTGATCGTCGTCGATTTCGGCACCGCCACGACCTTCGACGTGGTCGATACCGACGGTGCCTATATCGGCGGCGTGATCTCACCCGGCGTCAACACTTCGCTTGAGGCGCTGCACATGGCCGCCGCTGCGCTGCCGCACGTGGACGTGACCAAGCCGCAGACGGCCATCGGCACCAATACGGTTGCCTGCATGCAGTCCGGCATCTATTGGGGCTATGTCGGCCTTGTCGAGGGCATCGTGCGGCAGATCCGGATCGAGCGCGAACGGCCGATGAAGGTCATCGCGACCGGGGGCCTCGCGCCGCTTTTCGATCAAGGGACCGAGATTTTCGACAGCGTCGAGGATGATTTGACGATGCACGGCCTCGTGCTGATCCACCGCTTCAATATGGAATTGGAACCGCGATGACGAAAGACCGCCTGATCTACGTGCCGCTAGGCGGCGCCGGCGAAATCGGCATGAACGCCTATGTCTACGGCTACGGGCCGGCGGGCGAGGAAAGGCTGATCGTCATCGACCTTGGCGTGACCTTCGGCGACATGGAAACCTCGCCCGGCATCGACCTCATCATGGCCGATGTCGACTGGCTCGCCGACAATGCGGCGCGGATCGAGGCGATCTTCATTACTCATGCGCATGAGGATCATATCGGCGCCCTCGGCCATCTCTGGCCGCGTCTGAAGGCCCCGGTCTATGCCCGCGCCTTCACCGCCGCCATCGGCAACATCAAGATGGAAGAACAGGGCCAGCCCCTTGACCAGATCAAGGTGGTGAAGCCGCGGCCCGAGGTGGTGACGGCCGGCCCCTTCAAGGTGCAGTTCGTCCCCGTGAGCCATTCGATCCCGGAAAGTGCTGCCCTCATCATCGACACGCCGGCGGGACGCATCGTCCATTCCGGCGACTTCAAGCTCGACGGGACGCCCATCGTGGGCGAGCCCTTCGATCCCGCCGAATGGCACCGCATCTCGAACGAGGGCGGCGGCGTGAAGGTGCTGGTCTGCGATTCCACCAATGTCTTTTCACCGCTGCCGGGGCGGTCGGAGGCGACGCTCGCCGAGCCCATCGCCGCCCTGATCGCGAAGCAGGAAGGGCTGGTGGTCGCCACCACCTTCGCCTCGAACGTGGCGCGGCTGAAGACGCTTGCCGAGGCGGGCAAGGCTGCGGGCCGCTCGGTCTGCCTTCTTGGTCGCGCCATGAAGCGGATGATCACGGCGGCGGTCGAAACCGGCGTGCTGAAGGACTTCCCGGTGATCCTGACGCCGGAAGAGGCGCTGGAAGTGCCGCGCAATAACCTCATGCTGATCGTCACCGGTAGCCAGGGTGAACGCCGCGCCGCTTCGGCCCAGCTTGCGCGGGGCAAGTACCTCGGGCTTGAGATGAAGGAGGGCGACACCTTCCTTTTCTCCTCCAAGATCATTCCCGGCAACGAACGCGGCGTGATCCGGGTGATGAACGCTTATTCCGAAATGGGCGTCGACGTGGTCGACGATCACGGCGGGCTCTACCATGTCTCCGGCCACGCCAATCGTCCCGATCTGGAAGCCGTCCATGAGCTTCTGCGGCCGAAGATCCTGATCCCGATGCATGGCGAACACCGGCACTTGCGCGAGCATTGCAAGCTTGGCCTCGCCAAGGGCATCGCCGCAGAGGTCGCCATCAACGGCGCGGTCGTCGACCTGACCGGGAAGGAGCCGAGGATCGTCGAGTATGTCGAGGCGGGCCGGACCTACCTTGACGGGTCGGTGCTGATCGGGGCGATGGAAGGCGTGGTGCGCGACCGCATCCGCATGGCGCTGAACGGCGCGGTTTTCGCCACCATGATCTTCGACGAAGAGGACCGGCCCCTGGGCGACGCCTGGGTCGAGTTGATGGGCCTGCCGTCACAGACCCGCAATGGCCGCCCCCTGGCCGACGTGATCGAGGCGGAACTGAACGAGTTTCTCGAAGCCTCGGGCAGCAAGGTCCTGTCGAACGACGACAAGATCGAAGAGGCGGTGCGCCGCATCACCCGTCAGGTCGCGGTCGAGGAGATCGGCAAGAAGCCTGAGGTGGCGGTCGTCGTCAGCAGGCTGAGCGCGGAGTAGGGCGCTCCGCAGTCCCGGACCTGATCCGGGACCTCATACAATTCTACGAGGCCCCGGATCGTGGTCCGGGGCTGCATCACGCTGCCGAGCGGCTTATTCCTGGTCGCTGTCTGCCGGGGTGCGGAAGCTGCGGGTCAGGAAATCGGGCATGTGATCGCCCATGCCGACGACGCGATCGTCGCGCCCGCCGGAACTGCGGCCCCGATCTTCACGACCGCGATCATCCCGGCTCCGGTCCTCGCGACCCGGCCGGCGATCCTCGCGGCGGTCGCGGCGCGGTTCGGGCCGGGTTTCGGCGGGCTCTGCCGCCGCCGTCTCGGGCACCGCTTCGCGATGCTCTCTCCGCCGTGCGGGCTTCGGCGCGGGCGCGGCTTCGGCCACGACCTGCGGCGGCACCTCGACCGGGGCGAAGGACGCCTCTTCGCCATGCGGCTTCACCGGGCGGTCGCGCCGGTCCTTCTTGCCCTCGTCGCGGCGGCGCGGCTTGGCGCGCTCATCGTCCTTGCGGGCAGGGCGCTGCGATGCCTCGCTGAGGGTGAAGCCTTCGGGCGCCTCGGTGCGCGGCAGGGCGTTCTTCACGAGGGCTTCGATGGCGTCGAGGTATTTCTTGTCGGACGGCGTGGCGATGGTGACGGCGACGCCCTTGCGCCCGGCCCGGCCCGTGCGGCCGATGCGGTGGACATAGTCTTCGGCGTGGGACGGCACGTCGAAGTTGAAGACATGGCTCACCGCCGGAATGTCGAGGCCGCGGGCAGCCACATCGGAGGCAACGAGGAAGCGGAGCGAGCCGTCGCGGAAGCCGTCCAGCGTCTGCATCCGCTGGCGCTGGTCAAGGTCGCCGTGGATCGGCGATGCGTTGAAGCCATGCGTCTTCAGCGATTTCGCGAGGATATCGACCTCGGTCTTTCGGTTGCAGAAGAGGATGGCGTTGGTGCAGGCCTCACCTTCGGCCTCGATCACGGCGCGGAGAAGCTCGCGCTTCTGCTTGGCGGTCTGGTCCTTGCGGGTCGGCGTGAACTCGATCAGCCGCTGCTCGATGGTTTCCGAGGTCGTCGCCTGCCGCGCCACTTCGATCTTCGCGGGCGTGTGCAGGAAGGTATTGGTGATCCGCTCGATCTCGGGCGCCATGGTGGCGCTGAAGAACAGCGTCTGCCGGGTGAAGGGCGTGAGTTGGAAGATGCGCTCGATATCCGGGATAAACCCCATGTCGAGCATCCGGTCGGCTTCGTCGA
>DJUV01000309.1 GCA_002440625.1 Rhodobacteraceae bacterium UBA6273
CCAAGGGGCTTGAGTTTCCGGTGGTGTTCCTGCCGGGCTGGGAGGACGGGCTGTTCCCGTCACAGCGGTCGATGGATGAAAGCGGGCTGAAGGGCCTCGAAGAGGAAAGGCGGCTTGGCTATGTCGGCATTACAAGGGCCGAGGAGCTATGCACCATCTCCTTCGCCGGCAACCGCCGGGTCTATGGCCAGTGGCAAAGCCAGATGCCCTCGCGCTTCATCGACGAGCTGCCGGCAAAGCATGTCGACATCCTGACGCCCCCCGGCCTTTACGGTGGCGGCTACGGTGCCGCGGCGCAAAGCTTCGGCTCCACGGGGATCGAAGCGCGGGCGGCGCGGGCCGATGTCTACAACTCGCCGGGCTGGAAGCGGATGCAGGACCGCTCCGGCCAGCGCCCGGTCAGCCAGCCGCGCGAGGCGCGGCATTCGGTGATCGACCTTGATGCAGTGTCGTCCTTCACCGAGGGCGACCGGGTGTTTCACAAGAAATTCGGTTACGGCACGGTCGAGGCGCTGGAAGGCGACAAGCTTGAGATCGCCTTCGACAAGGCCGGCGTGAAGCATGTGCTTTCCGGCTATGTCATCGCCGCCGATATCGCCGACGAGATTCCCTTCTGATCAGGCGATCCGCCGGGTGGCACGGGACAGGCCGTGGACGGCGAGGCCCGCCAGAAGCCCCCAGAAAGCGCCGCCGATGCCAAGGACGCTGACGCCCGATGCAGCGGTGACCAGCGTGACCGCCGCCGCGAAGCGCTCCTCGGGCTTCGTGAAGGCCGCAGCGGTGGCGCCGATCAGTGGGGCGGTCAGCGCCAGACCGACGACGACGACCAGCAGCGCGGGCGGCAGAACCGCGAAGATGGCGAGGATCAGCGGACCGAAGAAGGCGAGACAGGTCCAGAAGAAGCCGTAGGCCAGCCCGACCTTCCAGCGCTCTGCCCGCTCGGGGTGGACATCATCGCCAAGGCAGATCGCCGCCGTGATCGCCGCCATGTTGATCGTATGGGCGCCGAAAAGTGCCGAGATCGCGGAAAGCCCGCCTGTAACGGTCAGCGCCGGGCGCACCGGCGGGGTGTAGCCGGCACCCCGAAGGACGGCGAAACCCGGCAAGTTCTGCGAGGCCATGGTGACAAGGTAAAGCGGCAGGGCGAGCCCGATGAGGGCGCCCATCGACCATTCGGGCGCGATGAAGACCGGCTGCGGCAAGGTCAGCGACAGGGCCGGAAGCTCCGTGCCGCCCGCGAAAGCCAGCGCCAGCCCGGTGGCAAGGGCGGCGAGGACGGCGAAGGCCGGACTCCAGAGCCTGACCGCGAGGAAGACCGCCACGACCGGCAGGATCAGCGCAGGCAGGGCCGCAGCCTCTGGCGGCACCTTGAGGCAGAAGGGCAGGAGCACACCCGCGAGCATCCCCGCCGCGATGCCGGAGGGGATCGCCGAGACGAGCCGCTCCAGGGGGCGGACAAGTCCGGTCAGAAGAATGAGAAGCCCGGCGATGACGAAGGCGCCGACGCCTTCCGCCATGGTCAGCCCTTCCGACGCGGCGATCAGCGCCGCTCCGGGCGTCGACCAGGCGAGGACGACGGGCACGCGCGCATAGGCCGAAAGCCCGGCGCTGCCCACGGCCTTGGCAATGCAGACGGCAAAGACCCATGAGGCGGTCTCGGCCGGCGTCGCCCCAAGCGCCGCCGCTGCCGCGAGGACGAGCGTGATGGTCGAGCCGTAGCCGACAAGAGCCGCGACGAACGCCGCCGAGAAAACCGATAGCCGCACGCCGCCCCCTTAAAGATTTGCGCAGAGGCTAGCCGGGTCGTTCGGGAGGGGCAATGGCTCTACCTTTCGTTGAAGCCCTTGCCGGCGAAGATGCGGGGCGCCGCTTTCTCGATCCGCGACAGGCGGGTTTCCGGCTTTTTCGGTTCGGAGAAATGCAGAAGGTATCCACGCCGCCGCCCCGGTGTCAGCGCCTCGAACGCCTCGCGGTAAGCCTGGTCGGCATCGAGCTTGCCGATCAGTTCCTCAGGGTAAGCGAGGTCGTCCTTCGGCAGGTCCACCTTTAGCCCGGCTTTCTCAATACCCTTGGCCTCGCCGATGTAGTCCCTGAGGACCGCTTCCTGCGCGGCGATCTCGGCGACACTTCGGAACTTGACCACCCGCGATGAGCGCGAGTTTTCGCCCGGCGCCACGAGGATGCCCGTCGCGTCCTTCAGGAGCACGCCTTTGAAGAACCCAAGTGCGGCATAGTCCTTGAACCCCCAGATGATCGCGACATTGCCACCATCCAGCGTGTAGACCGGCGAGCGCCACTTGAATTCTTCCTTGAGGCCGCTTTCGAGCAGGATCGCCCGCAGCGCCTGAAGCTCCGCCTGCCAGGCGGTGAGCTTGCTGAAGAAGACCCCGACTCTGCGATCAGTCTCAACCATCGGAACCTCCCTTCGCGCGGGACCGGGCGAAGCCTAGGGCTGCGCATCCCGCCTGTCCATGCGGGGAAATAAAAAGGCGGCGGTCCCAGGGAGGAGGAGGGGACCGCCGCCGTAACGCTCCGGCCCCAGGGAGGAGGAGGGGGCCTCACGCATTCTGGTGAAGATGCGGTGGCAGCTCAGGGAGGAGGAGCTGCCACCGCTCTTCACTACGTCCCGCCCAGGGAGGAGGAGAGGGCAGGCCGTATGTCGTTGGGCCTGTCTGACCCGGAACTTCGTCCGGCAGCACGCCGGGGGAGGAAGATGCGGCGATCCCAGGGAGGAGGAGGGGACCGCCGCTCTTCTGCACGGGACCTCCTAGGGAGGAGGAGGGAGGAACCCCGTGTCTCTTTGGGCCTTTCGGCCCGGTCTTTGCGGCAACATCCGGGAGGAAGTGTTGCCGCTTGCCCCGGGAACTAAGGGAGGAGGAGAGGTCCCGGAGAAACTCTTAGTTGCCGTAGGCAGCTTCGGTCGCGATCGAGGTGATCGACGAGCGGGCAATGCCCAGATCCGCCAGATCACGGTCATTCAACGCGTTCAGTTCCGCGACGGTCTGGCGGTACACGCGATAGCGCCGGCGGGCGTCGCTGATCCGCGTGACAAGGCCGTTGAACGAAGCGACGATGCCCCATTCGCCGGTGCGGGTTGCATTTGCATAAGCCATTTTCTGTGCCTTCTACTTAACTTCGACTGCGTGGTGTTCTACGCTGTTGGAGCTAACATGGGCCGAATGCTGCGGCTGCACAATAGCGCACCTAATCAATGCTGCCATGCAGCATGTGCATGGCCAAGGGTTGCAAATTCGCGTTCCGTTACGGCAGGTTGCACAAAACTGTTACAGTGGCCGTTGCGGCTGATACAAAACTGACGCGGCGTGCTCGGATCATGAGCGGAACGGAAAGGCGAAGCGATGGAAGTCACTCAGGGCCAGGTAATCGAGGCGCTTCGCAAGGTGGTGCTGCCCGACGGGGCGAATCTGGTTTCGGCGGATCTTGTCCGCGCGCTTTCGGTGTCCGCCGGCGCCGTTCGCTTCGTCATCGAGGCGCCCGATCCGGCGCTGGCGGGGCGTCTCGGCCCGGTACGCGAGGCGGCAGAGGCGGCGGTCAGGGCGATTTCCGGCGTCACCGAAGTCTCGGCGGTTCTGACCGCCCACGGTCCGGCGCCGAAGCCTGCCGCGCCGCCAAGCCTGAAGATCGGCGGCCATCCGACGCCGCAGGCCGGGCCGCAGCGGGTCGCAGGCGTCAACCGCATCGTCGCCATCGCCTCGGGCAAGGGTGGGGTGGGCAAATCCACGCTCTCGTCGAACCTCGCGGTGGCGCTGGCCCGGCAGGGGCGGCGGGTCGGTCTTCTGGACGCTGATATATACGGTCCCTCGCAGCCGCGGATGATGGGCGTGTCAAAGCGCCCGGCCTCGCCCGACGGCAAGACCATCCTGCCGCT
>DJUV01000156.1:0-4022 GCA_002440625.1 Rhodobacteraceae bacterium UBA6273
AATCAACGCCTTTCCGGTATATTTCAAAGCGCTTTTCCTGCAGCGTGATGATCTGCAGCGTGGCGTTCCGGCCCGGTTTCAGCCGCTCGCGCAGGGTGTCGAAATAGACCGGCCAGTATCTCTCGCCGACCGCCTCGAACATCTCGATCGAGGCGATGCCATCATAACTCCCGCGCTCGTCGCGGTAGTCCCGCAAGTGCAGATCCACCCGGTCGGCAAGGCCGGCACGGGCGATCCGGGCGCTGGCGAAGTCGAACTGCGCCTCGGAAATCGTCAGCCCGGTGACTTTCAGCCCGCGTTCCGCTGCGGCATATTCGGCAAACCCGCCCCAGCCGCAGCCGATCTCAAGCACATGATCGCCGGGGCCCACCCCCATCCGGTCGACCATCGAGGCATATTTCGCCCTCTGCGCCGCCTCCAGGCTTTCCTGCCCGGTGGCGAAAAGCGCCGAGGAATAGGTCATGCTCCGGTCGAGCCAGAGCGCGTAGAACTCATTGCCGAGGTCGTAGTGATGGGCGATGTTCTTCCGCGCCTGATCGCGCGAGTTTGACTTCAAGTAATGGCGAAGCCTTTCGTAGGCGCGGACCAGCCCCATGCCGGGAAAGCCGTCGTACAGGCCTTCGTTATCCTCATGCACCATGTCCATGAAGGCCTGAAGGTCGGGCGTGGTCCAGCCGCCCTCCATATAGGCCTCGCAGAACCCCAGATCGCCTTCGCGGATCAGGCGGGCAAAGATGTCGTCGTCGAGCACCTGGATTTCTGCAGCCGGTCCCGGCCCCTTGCCCTGCGCGCGGAACCGGCGCCCGTCGCGCATCACGAAGTCGAGCCGTCCGTTCTTCAGGCTGGAGGCCACGCGGAAGACCTGCGCGAAGTAACGCGGCAGACCGCTCTGGCCATCGGTCGAGGTAAGCACGCCCATCATCCCCTCCACCCCGGAGTCTAGCGCGATCCGCGGCATTCGGGCAACTATCTAGAAAGGCAGGCCTTCACGGCGCGTTGCGTAAGCCAAAAGCGCACGCTCCCGCCCTTCGGCAAGTCCGATCAGCGGATCGGGATAGGGGGCGTCCGGTGACAGCCCCCATCTTTCCGGCGCGGCGCGGAAATAGGAAAGCGCGGTATCCGGCGGCTCCGCCTGCCCTTCGGCGATCCAGCGGCGGCAATAGGCGCCGTCGGGGTCGAACTTCTCTCCCTGCGTTCCCGGATTGAAGATGCGGAAATAAGGTGCCGCATCGGGGCCAGAGCCTGCCACCCATTGCCAGCCCATCGCATTGGCCGCCGGGTCCCAGTCGATGAGGCAGTCCTGAAACCAGCGCAGACCGACGCGCCAGTCGGTCAGGAGGTGCTTGGTGAGGTAGGAGGCCGCGATCATCCGCGCCCGGTTGTGCATCCGCCCGGTCACATACATCTCGCGCATCGCGGCATCGACGAAAGGCTCGCCGGTCAGCCCCCGCCGCCAGCGCTCGGCATCCGGGTTGTCGCCGCGCCAGGGGAAGCCGTCCCAGCCCTCGCGCCAGTTCCGCCCGGCAAGTGTCGGGTGGTGATACAGGAGATGCCAGGCAAACTCGCGCCAGCCGAGCTCCGACAGAAACTTCTCGGCCCCGCCCGCGCCCTCGTCCCGCGCCCGCATCGCGGCCTGCCAGACGGTACGCGGCGAAATCTCGCCCCAGGCGAGGCTTTCGGAAAGACCGGAGCCTGCCTCCAGCGCCGGAAAGTCGCGCTCCGCCGAGTAGCGATGAAGCCCCTCCGTCAGGAACCTCGAAAGCCGCGCCGCAGCCGCCGCTTCGCCGATCGTGGCATGGGCCGCCACGACCGCCGCCCCCCGCCGCATCGCCGCCCCCATCCGCCAAGCGTCCAGTGCCTCCGAAGCCGGCCATTCGGCGGGGGCCGGTATCCGCTCTGGCGCCGGCAGCGGCAAACCGGGATCGCGACCGCGGACCGCCTTCCAGAACGGCGAATAGACCGAGTAAGGCCCGCCCTGCCCGGTCGCGACCGTCCAGGGCTCGAAAAGCACCGCCCCGGGAAAGCTCTCCGCCGCGACGCCGCTTTCCTTCAGCGCCGCCTTGACCTCTCTGTCGCGGGCGATCCCGTCAGGGTCATAGACCCGCTGCCAATGCACCGCCGCCGCCCCGGTCTCGGCCACGAGCGCTTGAAGCACATCAAGCGCCCGCCCCCGCCTGAAGGTGAGCCGAGATCCCCTGAGGGCAAGCGCCTCCGCAAGGACCCGAACCCCCTCACCCAGCCGCCACCGCGCTGCCGCGCCCAGCGCCTCGACCGTCTCGTCATGGATGAAGACCGGCAGCACGCTCCGCCCGCTCCGGCAGGCGGCATCAAGGCCGGCATGATCGCCGAGCCGCAGGTCGCGGCGGAACCACAGGATGACCGGCCCTTCTTCCGTCATGGCTTCTTCGTTGTCCAAATACCCCGGGAGGGTCCGGGAGGGCAGCGCCCTCCCGGTTCCGAACTCAAAGCACCTCGTCCAGTTCCGCAATCAGCCGCGCCACGTCCTCGGCGCTGGTATAGTGCACCATCGACAGCCTGAGAACGCCCCGCGTCAGGTCCACCTGCATCGCCGTCAGGGGCCGCACCGCATAGAAATCCCCGGCCCAGCAGTTGATGCCGCGCGCCGCCAGCGCCACAGACACCGGCTCCGCCGCCCGGCCAAGATCGACGGCAACCGTCGGCGCCCGGCGGGCGGCATCGGCAGGCCCGATCAGCCTCAGGTCATTGCGGTCGCTGAGATAGTCAAGCAGCGGCTGGCAGACCGCCACCTCCTGTGCCCGCATCAGGTCATGCACCTTCACACCACGTTTCCGCGCGTCCGTTTCCGCGCCGAAATGGTGGTCGTGGAGCGCATCGAAGTAATCCGCGATCCCCGCCGATGCGGCGATCTGCGCATGATCGGGGCCGGCCGGCGTGAAGCGCTTGTAAAGCGTCTCGCCGTTGAACCAGTGGCCCTGATTGGGCAGATGCATCCCGAGGCCTTCACGTATCGCCATGATCCCCTGATGCGGCCCGAAGACCTTGTAGGCGGAGAAGAGGTAGATGTCAGTGCCGAGGGCCGCCACATCCGGCAGCCCGTGCGGCGCATAGCTCACCCCGTCAACGCAGGTAACCGCGCCGGCGGCATGGGCCAGCGCCACGATCTCGGCCACCGGATTGATCTCTGCCACCACGTTCGAGCAATGGGGAAAGCAAACAAGCCGCACCCGGCCATCGGCCATGAGCGGCTTGAGCCGCTCGGGGTCGAGATGCCCGGTCGCCGGGTCGATCTTCCATTCGCGAATCTCCACGCCCTCCTCGCCCAGCCGCCGCCAGGGGCCGGAATTGGCCTCGTGATCCTGATCGGTCACGACGACGGCCTCGCCGGGCAGAAGTGCTCTGCGGAAAGCCTGGGCGAGGACATAGGTATTCGCGGTGGTGGAGGGGCCGAAGCTCAGTTCATGGGTCCCGATCCCCATGTAGGCGGCAAGCCGCGCCCGCGCTTCGTCCATCTCGGCCCCGCCCGCCGTTGCCGCCGCATAGGGCGCATAGGGCTGGACCTTCCGTTCGCGGTAGAACCGCGTCAGCCGGTCGATCACCGGGGCGCAGGCGTAAGAGCCGCCGGCATTCTCGAAGAAGGCCTTGTCGGCAAGGCCGGGCACGGCAAAGGCCGGGAACCGGGCGCGGACGAAAGTCATGTCCAGGGTTGTCATCGTCGATCACTCCTCATCTTGGCATCGGGGACCCGCTGGCGCTTGCCTGACAGGTCCCGGTCACGGGGGTCCTGGCGGGTCTTCCAGCCGAGCCGATGCCCAAAGGTCGGGATCAACGGCAGACTTGGGAGCCAGATCGGCCCTTGCGTCGCGCTACCGATAGCATTGGTCCCCTGATCTGTAAATTGCCGCCCTCGGCACCCTTGCCGCCCACTTCCCAGCCCCATATATTGAACCTGTCCGGGGCAACCCGGACTATGGACATAAACGCGCTCGTAATAAGCGGATCGGACCCGGGGGCGGTACCCGGCGGCTCCACCAACACCCCGT
>DJUV01000156.1:4224-10081 GCA_002440625.1 Rhodobacteraceae bacterium UBA6273
AAAGTACAGTTGCCAATAACAACCGTGCTCCGGCAATGGCTCTGGCTGCGTAAGCAGTTCGGGTCGCCGAAACTAAGTCCTTGCGCTTAGCAGCGTAAGGCGGGGTTCGCAGGCACCTGGCAACAGAAGCCTGCACTTCCCCCCTTTCAGAACTTTCCCCGGCGTCATTCACGCTTCGGAAACCAGTTTCGCCCTAGTTTTCAGCCAAAGCCGGATACCGGGGAGATGGAATCGTGGGCAAACTCGACCTCTTGCGTGAATGGTATCGCCGCGTCTGGATCGAGGCTGATCCGGGCGCCATCGACGAATATTTCGCGCCCCGCGCCGGGGCAGACGGGCTGATGCCCGATGGCCAGGTCTCGGCCGAGGACTTCCGGGCGCTGGTGCCTGCGCTCCTGTCGCTGGTGCGCAACCTTGGCATCGACATCGTCCGCCATATCGAGACGGAGGATTGGCTCTGGGCGCAGATCACCGTCCATGCGCTGCCGGCGCAGGGCGTCACGCCTATCAGCGCGGGCGGCCAGATCATGATGCGCATCGAAGGTGGCAAGATCGTCGAGGCCTATAACGCCTTCGACTTCATCAGCTTTTTCGAACAGGCCGGGCTCCTGCCGCAGGATGCCTTCCTGCTGCTCCTCTCCGGGGAACGACTGGCATAATTCCGTCTTGTCCGGCCCGCGGCGGGGCTGCCATCATGGCACATGGCCCGACCGCCGCCGCCCAGCCGTGCAATAGCCGTCGCCTGCGCCTTTCTCGCCGGCCCGTCGCAGGGCTGCGAGATCGCACTTGTGCTGACCATCGACACCTCGGGCTCGATCGACCGGGGCGAATACCGCATCCAGACCGAGGGGCTTGCCGATGCGCTTGCCGACCCGGAGGTCGCCGATGCGCTCGTCCTTGGACAGGTGGCGCTTGCCGTGGTGCAATGGTCCGGCACCGGGCAGCAATCGCTGTCGCTGCCGTGGCGGCGGATGCTGAGCCACGATGCCGTGGCGGATTTCTCTGCCGACGCACGCGGGCTGGACCGCGCATTCGCCGGGTCCGATACCGCCGTGGGCGAGGCCATCGCCTTTTCGACCGACCAGTTTGCGGCGGTCGCCGACTGCCGCCGCCGCGTCGTCGACATTTCCGGCGACGGCCCGATCAACGCCGGCCGCCCGCTTGGTCCCGAACGCAACCGCGCCCTTGAAGCGGGTATCGCCATCAATGCCGTCGCCATCGAGGACGCCGGCCAGTCGATCCCGATCACCGAATTCTACCGCCGCGCCGTCATCACGCCCGGCGGCTTCGTCCTGACCGCGCGCGGCCTGACGGACTATCCCCGCGCGATCCGCGAAAAGCTTCTGCGCGAGGTCTCAAAGCCCCTTGGCTGATGTTGACGCGGCGGCTGCGGCGTGCGACTTTCGGCACATGGGGCCGCGACCGCGCCCCGTGAGGCCAAGGCCCAAGCGTCGCATCCTTCGATCCACTTGAAAGGGATGCATCATGCCCGCTTTCGGCACCATCACTCCGTCTCAACTTCTGCGCCTGATCGGCACGCCCGACGCGCCCGCGATCGTCGACGTGCGCGACAAGGACGACTTCGCCGCCGATCCCCGGCTCCTGCCAGGCGCCTGCCGTTCGGCGCATGACCGCGTTACCGCCCTTGTGCCGGATCTGGCCGGGCGTTCCGCCATCGTCATCTGCCAACACGGCCGCAAGCTTTCCGAGGGCGCGGCGGCGATCCTGCGCGTCCACGGCATCGCCGCCGAAAGCCTTGAGGGCGGATGGCTCGCCGCCATGCAGGCCGGCCTGCCCGCCATCCCGGCGCAGCTTTTGCCCGCCCCGGGCGAAACCTCGCTCTGGGTCACGCGGGCGCGGCCAAAGATCGACCGCATCGCCTGCCCCTGGCTCATCCGCCGCTTCATCGACCCCCGCGCGCAGTTCCTCTTCGTCGCCGCGTCCGAGGTCGCGGGCGTCGCCGACCGTTTCGGCGCCACCCCCTTCGACATCGAGGGCGTCACCCTGTCGCACCGGGGCGAGAATTGCAGCTTCGACGCCTTCCTTGATGACTACGGCCTCCATTCCGACGCGCTCGACCGGCTCGCGCTGGTGGTGCGCGGCGCCGACACCGACCGCCACGACCTCGCGCCGCAGGCGGCGGGGCTCTTGGCCGTTTCCGTGGGCCTGTCGCGCCAGTTCAAGGACGACCTCGCCCAGCTTGAGGCGGGCATGGTGGTCTACGACGCGCTCTACCGCTGGGCGCGGGACGGGTTCGAAGAAGGCCATGACTGGCCAGCGGGGCGGAAGCAATGACCGCCGCTGCCACCGCTGAGGGTCAGGACTGGCCCGATCTCTGGCGGGTGTTCGGGCGTATTGGGCTTTTGTCCTTCGGTGGCCCGGCGGCGCAGATCGCGATGATGCACCGCGACCTTGTCGATGACCGCAAGTGGCTGACGGAAGAGGAATATCTCAGGGCGCTGTCGTTCTGCATGCTGCTGCCGGGGCCGGAAGCGATGCAGCTTGCGACCTATGCCGGCTGGCGGCTGAAGGGCGTCGCGGGCGGGTTTCTGGCGGGGCTTTTGTTCGTCCTGCCGGGGGCCTTCGTCATCATGGCGCTGGCGGCGGCCTATGCCGCCTGGGGCGAGGTGCCCTTCATCCAAGCGCTCTTCTACGGGGTCAAGGCCTGCGTCACCGTGATCGTGGTCGAGGCGTTGCTGAGGGTCGCGAAGCGCGCCCTGAAGGGCAACCGGCACCGGATGATCGCCGTTATCGCCTTCATCGCGATCTACGCCTTTGGCGTGCCCTTCCCGGTCATCATCCTCGCGGCGGCCCTGACCGGCGCCTTCTGGCTCGACCGGCCCGCGCCGAAACCTGCCGCCCTGCCCGCGCATGGCCATCTGGGGCCGACGCTCAGCATCGGTCTGGCCGCCTGGTTCGCTCCCCTCGCCCTTGTCTGGGTGGCGGGCAACACGTTCCTTCTGGAAATCGGACTTTTCTTCTCGAAGCTCGCCGTCGTCACCTTCGGCGGCGCCTATGCGGTCCTTGCCTACATGACCCAGACGGTCGCGCAGGATTACGGCTGGCTGACGACCGGCCAGATGATCGACGCCTTGGGGCTGGCCGAGACGACGCCGGGGCCCTTGATCCTCGTCACCGAGTTCGTGGCTTACGTCGCGGGCGACATCCGGGGCGGCACCGGGCTTGCCGTCGCGGCGGCGGCGCTGACGCTCTGGGTGACATTCGTGCCCTGCTTTCTCTGGATCTTCGCCTTCGCGCCCTACATCGGCTGGATCGGCTCGCGCCCGCGGCTCCAGGCGGCGCTCGCGGGAATCACCGCCGCGGTCGTCGGCGTCATCGGCAATCTCGCCGTGGTCTTCGCGCTGCATGTCCTCTTTGGCCGGCTCGTCAGCTTCAATACCGGCCCCCTGCACCTGACCCTGCCGGACCTGACGAGCCTCGACTTCGGCGCGCTCGGCATCCTGCTTCTTTCGGGCGTGGCCCTTCTCAGGCTGCACTGGCCGCTCGCCGCCGTGCTGGCCGGATCGGCGGCCCTTGGAGTGGCGATTCAAGCCATCGGCTAGCCCCACGGAAGCGGCGGCCAAACCGGATTTCCCCGGTGTCAGCGAGATTTGGCACCGACCCGCCGCCCCCCTTTTCTTCCCGGACAAAAGGCTTATGCTGCGCCTCATAACCGTCCGGAAAGCAGTTGCATGACGAAATCCATCGACTACGGCACGCTCATGCACAGGGCCATGCGCGGCCTCATCATGGACGTGCTGCGCGGGGTCGAGCGCGACGGTCTGCCGGGGGATCACCACTTCTTCATCACCTTCGACACCCGCCATCCCGAAGCCGAAATGGCCGACTGGCTGCGCGAGCGTTACCCCGAGGAAATGACCATCGTCATGCAGCACTGGTTCGACAACCTTTCGGTCGACGAACAGGGATTTGCCGTCACGCTGAACTTCGGCGACCAGCCCGAACCGCTCTATATCCCCTTTGGCGCCATCTGCACCTTCGTAGACCCGTCCGTGGAATTCGGCCTCAGGTTCGAATCGCAGGAGGATTCGGACGACGAGGACGAGGATGACGGGGATGAGGAAGAGGCCGACGACGACGCAGCCCCGACCCGGACCGAGGCCGAGGTCGTCAGCCTCGACAAGTGGCGGAAGTAGTCCAATTCAAAGCGCATCCCCAATCACCGTGGGCGCCAGCCTGCCTTTCGCATTTCCGAGGAACGTCGATGCCCCGTGATCTCGTCCTCTTCGTCGGCCAGCTTCTGCGCAATCCGCGGGAGGTTTCGGCCATCGTGCCATCCTCGCGGGCACTGGCCACAGCGATGGCGCGGGGACTCGGGCCGGCGACGGGGCGCGTGGTGGAGTTCGGCCCCGGCACCGGAAAACTCACCCGGGCGATCCTCGATCAGGGCGTGGCACCGTCGGACCTCACGCTTTACGAGATGAACCCGGCCTTCTGCGACAGCCTCAGGGTGCGGTTCCCCGGTGTCCGCGTCATCAACGCCCCGGCGCAGGAGGCGGCACATGAGCTTGCGGGCGTCGGCGCCGTTATCAGCGGCCTGCCGCTTCTCTCGATCCCGCCCGAGATCCAGCGCGGCATCATTGGCGCGGCCTTCGCGATCCTGCGTCCCGGCGCGCCCTATATCCAGTTCACCTACGGCCCGAACCCGCCGGTGACCGAAGGCGTCAGCACCGCGCTGAACCTCCGCTTCGAGCAGGGGCCGCGCATCTGGCAGAACCTGCCGCCGGCGCGGGTCTACCGCTATACGCAGGGCTGAGGCGACCGTTTGCGCGACCAGCGCCAACGGCCCGCATTTCAGGTTTGAGGCGCGCCCCGGAATGGCTTAGTGAGGGGGCGAATTCCCGGAAAATCACAGGCCCGCCATGACCCAGACCCGCACCGAGACCGACAGCTTCGGCCCCCTGGACGTTCCTGCCGACAAATACTGGGGCGCCCAGACCCAGCGGTCGATCATCAACTTCCCGATCGGCTGGGAAAAGCAGCCGGTGCCGATCATCCGGGCGCTTGGCGTCATCAAGAAGGCCTGTGCGCTGGTCAACATCGCGCAAGGCGACATCGACCCGAAGCTGGGTCAGGCGATTGCCAGCGCGGCTCAGGAGGTCATCGACGGCAAGTTCGACGACAACTTCCCGCTTGTCGTCTGGCAGACCGGCTCCGGCACCCAGTCGAACATGAACGCCAACGAGGTCATCTCCAACCGCGCCATCGAGATGCTGGGCGGCACGATGGGCACGAAGAAGCCGGTGCATCCGAACGACCACGTGAACATGGGCCAGTCCTCGAACGACACCTTCCCGACGGCGATGCATGTTGCCATCGGCATGCTCGCCCGCGATGTGCTGATCCCCGGGCTTGAGAAGCTCCAGAAGGCGCTGGCGGCGAAGTCCGAGGAATTCAAGGACATCATCAAGATCGGCCGCACCCATACGCAGGATGCAACGCCCCTGACGCTCGGGCAGGAGTTTTCGGGCTACGCCAAGCAGGTGGAAAAAGGCATCGCGCGGGTAAAAGCCTGTCTGCCCGACATCTACGAACTGGCGCAGGGCGGCACCGCCGTCGGCACCGGGCTGAACACGAAGGTCGGCTGGGATACCCGAGTCGCCGCCGAGATCGCGAAGATCACCGGCCTTCCTTTTGTGACTGCGCCCAACAAGTTCGAGGCGCTCGCCGCGCATGACGCGATGGTCATGTTCTCAGGCGCGCTGAAGACCGTCGCGGCGAGCCTCTTCAAGATCGCCAACGACCTTCGCCTTCTCGGTTCCGGCCCGCGCTCCGGCCTTGGGGAGCTGATCCTGCCGGAAAACGAGCCCGGATCGTCGATCATGCCGGGCAAGGT